>NZ_BCRE01000211.1 GCF_001552435.1 Kribbia dieselivorans NBRC 106261 | reverse complement strand
ACCGCCAACCACGTCCGGTCCACACCAGCCACCGGCACACCAACAACCGGCGCGGCCCCGGCCGGAGCCGGTCGCGTCATCCCTGGGTGCATCGCCGTCGTGGACATGACCCCAGTTTATAAGAACATACGTCCTATTTAAAAGCGAACATCAGGTAAACAACGGGCGACAACTCCATGAAATGCGACGAACGGACCTCACATTCCAGAAACCCTGCACTCAGTGCACCTAACCGCCGCCCACGCTCCACGCACGCCTCTGACCGGCATCAACGCCACCGCCGACACCCCCGCCACGCCCCCGGGGCACGCTAAGGTTCCCGCGGAACAACGCCACCGAGGCAAGGGGGAACCTTGAGGCATTCACGCGCCACGATGTGCGCAGCGCTGCTGTTGGGAGCGGGTGTACTCATCACGCCACCGGCGTTGGCGGAGGACTCGCCAACGTCCGGCAGTTCTACGTCGGAGGGAGCAACAACAGACACGTCGACCACCGGCACCGGAACCTCAGCACCCGTCGAGGCCATCGACGTCCCCATGCTCGGGTCCGCTTTCACGCCCTTCCGAGCCCAGGACACCACAACGGGCCCGCAATCGGTGGTCACCGTCCACGGTGTCCGCCGCGTCCAGGGCGGCACCGTGCTCTATTACTCCATCGCCTTCCCGACCAGCAACCACAAGCCCGACGGCTACGACGTGACGTACCCGGCGAACACCGACCGTTTCACGCGATCGGTCGGCTCGAACATGAACACCGCCGGCGTCATCGACCTGCCGGGCCGCAAGGCGTACTACGGCCTCGCCGTCGACAACAAGTGTCTGTGCACCGATCTCTACAGCCGGATCCAGGCCACCGCCGGCGCAGCCAGTGTCGCCTACCAGGTGCTGGCCCCCGTACCCAACGACGTCACCACCGTGGACGTCTTTGTCAACGGCCAGATCATCCCCAACGTCCCGGTCGAGGACGGCAAGCTCACCCCCGAGGTCGACAACGACGCTCCGATCGCCCTCGGTACCGGATGGCCACGCATCGACGAGAGCCTGATTGCCCGAGACAAGACCCCCCAGAAATCCGTGGTCAACCTGAGCCAGCGCATCTCCGACATCAAGCGACAGGTGAGCAAGTCGGAGTCCTCGACGGAGGTCAGCGTCGATCTGGCCGCCGACGTGCTTTTCGACGTCGACAAGGCCACCCTCGGGTCGAAGGCCAACACCGTCATCGACAAGGCCGTCGCCGAACTCAAGGGCGCCTCGGGCACCGTGACGATCACCGGCCACACCGATGACACTGGCGACAACGCACACAACCTCGACCTCTCGAAACGGCGCGCGGCCGCGGTCGAGAAGGCGTTGACGGGCAAGCTCTCAGGGGTGACCTTTCGGGTCGCTGGCAAGGGTGAGTCCGAGCCGATCGCGACCAACAAGACGGCCGAGGGTCGCCAATTGAACCGTCGCGTGACCATCGCCTACGCCCAAGGAGGACAGCAGTGAAGGCCACGTGGATGACCGCCCGCGCCTCCGTCGTCGGGTTGGCCCTTGCCCTCGCGTTGGCCGGGTGCACCGGCACATCGTCGGAGAACGGTGGTGACGGTTCCTCGTCGTCGTCCACCGAGTCTTCCACCGAGTCGCAGGGCAAGTCCCCCGAACAGCTGGCCAATGAGGTGGCCGACGCCACTCCGCCCGAGCCGGCTGCCACGATGACCGGCGAACTCACCAATGCCGCCTCAATGTCTGGCAGCACCGCCGTTGACATCCCCGCGGAACTCGGCGTGGTCGAGGTGAAGGCCACGGAGCGCAGCACCGTCCTGACCTGGGAGATCAGTTCGAGCCGGCCGGCGCAGGTCACGTCGCTCACCCAGGTGGGGACCGGCTTCGCGAACATCAACCTGATCACCCTCGTCGACACCGGCGGTGACAAGCGATACCACGTGGTGGAATTCGCCGACGGCAAGGAATGCCTCTGTGGCCAGCCACCCACCGCGGTCGACTCCACGCCATTCCGAATCACCACGACGTACCCCGCGCTGCCGGCTGGCGTGAGCAAGGTCCGGGTCGATGCTCCCGGTTTCGAGTCAGCCACGGTCGACGTCTCTCGCTGAGGGGGACTTCTTCGCTGACGTCACCGAACCAGTGGACCGGAGACCGCGGACACGCCTGAAGGGCCAGACCCCAGTGGGTCCGGCCCTTCAGGCGTGTCGTGAGGTGATTACTTGCTGAGGACCTCGTTGACCTTCGCGGTGAACTTGCCACCGAAGTCGGTGCCCTGCGCGGCGGTGATCACGGCGACGGCCACGAGCGCGGCGACGATGATCATGCCGACGTACTCCAGGGTGCCCTGGCCCTTCTCGGCGTTGCGGACCTGGATGTAACGGCGAAGCATGAAGTCAGACATGATGTTCTCCCTTGTGAAGTGGTGATCTCGAAATGTTCTGCGGTGCCGGAGGAAACCTCTCGGGGATTTCCTCCCCCTTTCCGACACCTCAAACATTACGCAGCCCAGCAGCACACAACGAGGGTCCGAAGACCCAAACCAGGCCCACAAATCGGCCCATGATTGTTCAGTCTGGGCTGGGACCACCGTTCGCTCCCAGTGCCGGCAGCGGACACGCCTGAAGGGCCGGACCCCAGTGGGTCCGGCCCTTCAGGCGTGTCGTGAGGTGATTACTTGCTGAGGACCTCGTTGACCTTCGCGGTGAA
>NZ_BCRE01000210.1 GCF_001552435.1 Kribbia dieselivorans NBRC 106261 | reverse complement strand
GGGGATTTCCTCCCCCTTTCCGACACCTCAAACATTACGCAGCCCAGGAGCACACAACGAGGGTCCGAAGACCCAAACCAGGCCCACAAATCGGCCCAAGTCCGAGATCCCCCGCGACCACACAGCAGAAGGCCGGACCCCCGATTGGGGTCCGGCCCTCCATAACGCGCAACAGTCAGTCGATCAGCGACGGCTTGAGCTGCCCGGCCAGCACCCCGGCGTCGAAGGTGGAGTACGGTCGCCCGCCGTCCCCAGGGAAGGTCAACGGCACGTCGACATCCCCGCAGCGCGCTGTCCGCTCCACGTCCGGCGGCGGAGGCGGCTCCTCCTCCGGGTCTGTGGGCGTCGGCGTCGACGTGGGTGAGGGTGTCGGAGGGGGCGGCGGGAGCGGCACCAGAGCACAGGGCCCGAGGCGCTTGCCCACCTTGGCCACCGCCCGCGCATCCTCATGCCGTCCGCTCTCGGCCACGGTGTTCATCCGTACCCGGACCTCGATCCGGTCACTGTTCGGGTAGTAGCAGTACGACACCAGGGTCGCGTCGTTACGCGACGCAAAGTCGGCCGCTGCCCCGCGACCGAGGCCGCAGGTGAACCGCTGTTGCCCGGTCGCCACTTGGGGCAACAGGGCCGGCGCCGTGTCCTTGACGTCCTTGGCCCCGGCCAGCGCGGCCGCGTCGGCGGCGATCTGGATCTGGCTGCGCTCATCCGTCGCCTTGGCCACCCGAACGATGTACCCGACCGTGAACGCGCACAGCAACACCGTGACGAGCATGGTCAACATCGTCGTGACCTGACCGCGCTCCGCGCGAGACACCGACGTCATCTCAGGCCACCTTGGTCCCGAGCCACACCGCGATGGCCTCGGCCCGCGTGGTGACCTCCAGGCGCATGAAGATCGCGTTGATGTGGTTCTTGACCGTCTTCTCCGACAGAAACAGATCACGCGCGATCTGCCCGTTGCTCCGCCCCGCAGCAATCGCGTCCATGACCTCCGCCTGTCGCCGGCTTAACCCGTGATTGCCGGAGCGCAGTCCGGCCGCGGGCGGGGAAGCCAGGTCATTTCGCAACGCGGCCAGGGCGCCCGCGGTGAACGACCCGCTGCCGATCGCCGCCGAGCGCACCGACTGCGCCAGGGTCGCGGCGTCGAACGTGCCGTGCACGAGATACCCCGCTGCCCCTTCGGTCACCGCCTGCCGCACGATCTCGGCCTCGTCGGTGAACGTCAGCATGAGCACGGCCGCGGCAGCTGCCAGTTCACGCACGACCGAGACCCCGTCCCGCTTCGGCATGCGCACATCGAGCAGCACGACATCGGGGCGATACTGCGCCGCGGCCCGCAACGCCTCCTCACCGTCAGCGGCCTCGCCCACCACGACGAGGTCGTCCTCCGACTCGAGCAACGACCGGATGCCCATCCGCACGATCGCGTTGTCGTCGACGATCAGCACCCGAACCTCGGAGGTCGGCGCCATCGATGGCATCCCCTGTGCATCCTGAATCTGCGTACTCACCGTTCGACCAACCCTTCCTTGTGGACGACGAAAGTGACCGTGGTCCCCCGACCCGGCCGGCTGTCCCATGACATGGCGCCGCCGATGGCGGCCAGACGTTCGCGCATTCCGCGGACCCCGAAGTGCCCTCCGGCCTCGGTCTCGCGCAGCACGCTCGTATCGACACCCTTGCCGGTGTCCTCGACCTGCAATACCGCCTCGCCGTTGCGTTCGGTGAGCGTCACCGTGGTCCGGCACGGAGCGGCGTGGCGAGCCACGTTCTCCAAGGCCTCGCCGAGCGCGGCGAGGAGTTCGTACCGGCGCGAGTCCTCCGCGACGTCGACGTCATCGAGTCGCGTCTCCGCAACTAGCCCGGTACGACGCTCCCATGCCGTGACGACCTGGTGCACCATGCCGGGCAGCGGCTCGCGCACCTCGCTGCGCCGCAGGTTGGTCATGAGCACTCGCGCGTCGTCCACCGCCTGCGACGCTGCTTGGGCGACATCCGCGGCACGGTCCTTGGCACGAACCGGGTCCTTGTCGACCCAGGTCGGCAGCGCCGAAGCACTCATGGCCACGCCTTGGAGGGACTTCGCCAGCGAGTCGTGGATCTCGCGCGCGAACCGCGCCCGGGCCTCGGCCTCGGTGGCCAGACTGACCGCGTCGGTCAGGGCCGCATTGGAGCGCTGCTCCGCCACGATCGCGCGGCGCATGGCGACTCCGACGAACCACAGCAGCACGTACACGAGCGGGATGAGGAGCGAGTTGATCGACCCTCCGGCGTTCAGCTGGTCGGTGGCGAGCAGGGCCAGGACATACGCCCCGACGAGCACGCCGGTGACGAGGATGCTGGCCCGCTCCTCGAGCCACAGCCCGACGAGCAGGGCCGTGGTCAGCGGCGCCAACAGCACCGGGCTGTTGAGTCCGGCCACGGCGGCGACACCGACGAGTACGGCCACGTCGAGCATGGCGAGCGACGGGTGCCGCCCGACCAGCGACATGAGGTCGGGATGCGTCAGACCCAGGTAGCTCGTCAGACCGACGAGGATCGCGCTGATCGTGAAGACCAGCGTCAACTCGGAGCCGACCATCGCGAGCATGGCGATGAGCAGTGCCATGAGCCGCCCGAGGAATGCCGCCTTGGACAGCGTGATCGAGGCGGGCGAAGTGAGCAGGGCGACGTCACTCATCCGAGCAGTCCTCCGAAGTCGATGTCCGAGCCGAGATACATGCCGACCAGCAACAGGATCAGCACACCCGGCACCAGGACCACGGAGCTGACGAGGGTCACCCGCGGGGCCGTGCGCCCCGCCTTCTGCCGCATCCGCTGAGCCGAGGCCTTGCGCATGTCCATCGCGATCTGGTTGAGCGTGTCGGCCAGCGGAGCGCCGAGTTCCTCGGCCTGCAGGTAGGCGGTGACGAACTCCTGCAGGGATTGTGAGTCGTTGCGCTCCCGCAGCTGGATGAACGCCCCACGCACCGACGCGCCGTTGGCGATCTGGTTGAGCACCAGCGCAAACTCCTCGGCCAGCGGGCCACCGAACCGCTCCGAGACCACGCGCAGCGCCGGCCGGAACGCGACGCCGGCACTGACCGTCACGGCCAGCACGTCAAGGAAGTCGGGGAGGTCGCGATCGAGCTGTTCGCGCCGAAGACGGGCCTGCCGGGTCAGCCGACCCAGCGGCAGGATCAGCGCCGCCACGATCGCCAGCAGAACCATGATCAGGTTGCCCTGCATGAGGTAGAGCACGGCCACGGGCAACAGGATCAGGCCCCACATGACGACCTGCCGCAGGACCGAATCCACGTCCAGGTCGGCGCTGCGGCCGGCGGCGTTGACCTGCTTCTGCAGCCACCGCAGGGCCGGCAGCGGCAGTCGCCTCCGCACCTCCGGGGTCAGCCTCGACGCGAGCCGACCCAGCGGTCCCTGCCCGCCCGCACGACGACGCTCCGGCGCGTTGAACAGGGCGATGTCCTCGACGTCCAGCCCCTCGGCCGGGTCGGAGCGCAGCAGCCGATAGCCATGCAGGAACGCCACCAACGTCGCGGTCGCCACCAGGCCCGGAACGATCCCCACCAGCCAGTTCACGGTTCGATCCTCGCCATCTTCCGAATCACGACGAAGCCGGTGCCGAAGAGCACGAACACGATGCCCAGGGCGACCTGCCCGATGATGTTGCGCGTCATCTCCTCGACGACTCCGGGGTACATGACATTGAGGCCGAGCAGCAGCACGAAGCCGATGCCGATGACCATGTAGCTCGTCGCGATCGACTGCGTCAGCGTCGTCCGCACCTCACGCCGCGTCTCACGGCGCATCTCGAGCGTGTCCGCAATGCCCCGCAGCGACGTGACCAGGGACCCGCCGGCCCGCGACGACACGACCAGCGTCGAGATGAGCACACTCACCTCACGCGACCCGATCCGCGAGCGCAGTTCGTCGAGCGCCCGGCGTAGATCCGCCCCGAACTGCAGGTCGTTCGACACGCGACGGAGCTCCGTGGAGGCGGGTTCGGCGAGCTCGTCGGCCGCCACGCTCAGCGCGGTCGGCAACGACAGACCCGCGTTGGTGGCGTTGGCCAGCACCCGCGCGAACTCCGGCAGCTGCGCGATGAACGCCTCGCGACGGCGCTCCTTGCCGCGGCCGATGTACCACCGCACCGCCAGGAACCCGGCCGCCAAACCGGCCAGACCCAACGCCGGCGCCAGCAACGTCCACAGCGCGTAGAAGGCGGCCACGGCGATGACCACACCGCCGAGCAACACCACCGACGGGCGCTGCGTGATCCCGGCCAACTCGAGCTCACGGGCAAAGGCGCGCCCACGCGCACTGCGGGCCAAACGGCGATCCGCCCGCGCCAGCAACGGCTCCTGCGACGCGTCGACCAGACCGGCCGCCGAGGCAACCATCTGACGACGGCTGCGTCCCACGGCCGCAAGTTCGCGCACGGCGACGAGCGCGAGCACCATCGCGAGCACGGCTCCGAGGGTGATGACGACGGGGTTGCCCATCACGCGGTCACCGTCCAATCGGTCGGCGGCTGCATCTGCACCAGACGCAACCGGTGGATCAGCTTCTCGGGCAACGGGTAGCGCAGGAACGCCCCCGTCGTGCCATCTTCATTGCGGCGCTCGGGGTCCCAGCGCATGATCGGCACGATCTCGAACTCCTCCTGCCGACGGCTGAGCACGAACGCCACCTGCGTGACCCGCCGCGATCCGTCGAGCGTGCGGTTGAGCTGCACGATGATGTCGATCGCCGAGTTGACCTGGTCACGGATCGCGGTGAACGGGATGACCACGTCACTCATCGACGCCAGCGTCTCCAGTCGCGAGAGCGCGTCGTCGGGGCTGTTGGCGTGAACCGTCGTCAGCGACCCCTCGTGACCGGTGTTCATCGCCTGGAGCATGTCCAGGGCCTCACCGCCACGGCACTCACCGACGATGATCCGATCGGGGCGCATACGCAGCGAGTTGCGCACGAGGTCGCGAATGGTGATCTGCCCCTTGCCCTCGACGTTCGCCGGGCGCGTCTCGAGGCGGATCGTGTGTTCTTGGTCGAGGCTCAACTCGGCGGCGTCCTCGATCGTGACGATGCGCTCGGCGCCGGGGATGAACGACGACAGCACATTGAGGAACGTCGTCTTGCCCGACCCGGTACCGCCCGAGACGATCATGTTCAGCCGCGCCTCGACGCACAGGGCCAGCAGGCCGGCGGTGTCCCGGTCGATGCTCTTGAACCCGATGAGCTGCTCCAGGCTGAACGCCTTGGGGAAGAGTCGGATCGTCACGGTCGGCCCGTTGAGCGCCAGCGGCGGCAGCACGACGTTGACACGCGCGCCCCGCGGCATGCGCGAGTCGGCGGGCAGTCGCGCGTCGGCCATCGGGCTGGACTCGTCGACGCGCCGGTTGACCGTCGAGACGATGCGGTCGATGGTCTGCAGCAGTTGGTCGTTGGACGAGAACGTCGCGTTGACGCGCTCGACCCGGCCACGCCGCTCGACGTAGACCGTCTCGGGGCCGTTGATCATGATCTCCGAGATCGACGGATCGGCCAGCAGCGGCTCGAGCACACCGAGGCCGACGCTCTCGTCGACGACGCGGCGGATCAGGCCGTTGCGCTCGCTCGTCGAGAGCACGACACCTTCACGGGTGACGAGGTGGGCGATGACCCGCTCGAGCCGCGCGCGGCGCTGGTTGGCGTCGAGCTTGGACAGCTCGGCCAGGTCGACCTCCTCGAGCAGCAGCTTGCGGAAGCGGATGACCAGCGCGTCATCGGTGTTGCCGTGGGTCTTGGCCTCGAGCTCGGCCGAGCCGAACGAGGAGTAGTTGCGATTCGAGACAACGGTCACGGTCCGACCTCCGGCATGACGGCCTCGCGGTGCACCGAGCCCAGATCCAACGGCGTGACCTTCGGGATGCGCACGGTGACGCGGTACGCGTGCCCACCGGGCGACCCGAGCGGCGTCACGGCGGTGGCCTGCAGGTTGCCCGGCAACGACGCCTGCGCGGCGGCGTACGGGTTGCGCCCCATGCTCGCGGCGCGCGCGGCCGAGCGGGCCGCCTTGTCGGCCGAGGTCATCGCCCAGGCGGCCAGGCCGACCTGGAAGACCATGACCGCGACGAGCAGCATGATCGGCACGAGGGCGACGAACTCGATCGCGGCCACGCCACGCTCACGCCGGAGCGGAGCTCGGTTGGCTCGGGTGTTCACGGCTCCACCACCACTTTCTGTTCGGTCGTGATGCGGCTGACGCTGACCCAGCCGGGCACGACGAGCGGCACGGGCAGGCTGACCTGCACCGAGGAGGGCGACGGGCGCGTGACGGTCGCGCCACTGCGCATCGACGCCGGCAGGGCCTCGGTCGCCTCACGGGTCACGACCGAGGCGGGCTTGCCGATGGCCGCCGCGCGGGCGCCCTCATCGGCGGCGTGGCCCATGTACATGAACGTCACGCCGGTGAGCACGAGCTGCCAGGCGATGAGGCAGAACAGCAGCGCGAGGGGCACGATGGCGACGTTCTCGAGCACGACCTGGCCGGCCTCGGCCTGGGCCTTGGCCCGGGCGGAGC
>NZ_BCRE01000209.1 GCF_001552435.1 Kribbia dieselivorans NBRC 106261 | reverse complement strand
GGGCGTCGGCGTCGTCGATGGTGGCCAGCACTTCGCGGGTGGCGGCGTCGTCGGCGCGGCACTCGACGGCCAGCGCGCCCTGTGCCGGCGCCGGCAGCATCTGGATCGGGTCGAGCACCTCGGTGGCCTCGTCGACGCGGCCCAATCGGCTCAACCCGGCGCGGGCGAGGATCACCGCGTCGAGGTCACCGTCGCGCACGTAGCCGATGCGGGTGTCGACGTTGCCGCGAATGTCGCGGAACGTCAGTCCCAGTCCGAGACCGGCCACCTGCGCGAGCCGGCGCGGCGAACCGGTGCCGACGACGGCTCCGCTCGGCAACTCGGCCAGCGTCAGTCCGTCGCGGGCCACGACGACGTCACGCGGGTCCTCGCGCCGCGGCACCGCGCCGATGACCAGGCCCGGTTCGTCGGCGGTCGGCAGGTCCTTGTACGAGTGCACGGCGAAGTCGACGTCACCGGAGCGCAGGGCCTCCCGCAGCGCCGAGGCGAACACCCCGGTGCCACCCAGGTCGCGCAGCGCCGCCCGATTCGTGTCACCCTCGGTGACGATCTCGACGAGCTCGACGGTGTGGCCCTGGGCGCGCAGCAGATCGGCGACCCACTGCGACTGGGTGGTGGCGAGCAGGGAGCGTCGTGTCCCCAGCCTCAGGTGACTCACCGGCGTCCCTCCTGCAGGTCGAACAGCACGTTGATGGCGTCCGCGTAGTGGCCCAGCCGGCCGTCGGCGGCCATCTCCTTGACCTTGACCGTCGGCGAGTGCAGCAGCTTCTCGACGGTGCGATGCATGGCCAGCCGCACCTCGGCGCGCTCGTTGTCGGTCAGGTTCGGGGTGCGCTGCTCCAGGCGGGCCAGTTCGGCCTCGAGCAGCCCATTGGCGGCGGTGCGCAGCGCCTTGATCGTCGGGCCCACCTGGTCGGCGGCCCGGGTGACGCGGAAGTTCTCGACCTCGTCCGCCACGAGGGAGGCGGCCTGAGCGACCTCCGGGTGCCGCTCGGCTCCGCTCAGTTCGTTGCCCAACTCGGCCAACCCGACCCGCGATACCCCGGCCAGGCCGCCGACCTCGCGGGCGATGTCCTGCGGCAGGGCGAGGTCGATGTACGTCTGCCGCGCGCCGCCACGGGCCACCTGCGCCGCCGAGGCAGCCTCGAGGCCGATGACCTCGCGCGATGATCCGGTGCAGGAGATGACGATGTCGGCCTCGGCCAGCGCCTCGGAGAGGTCCTCGATCGGGCGGGCGGTGGCCTCGAGCCGGGTGGCGAGGTTGGCGGCGCGCTCGAAGGTGCGGTTGATGATCGTCAGGCTGGCGACGCCGTTGCGCATCGCCGTCATCGCCGACAGCGCGCTCATGCCACCGGCGCCGATGACGAGCACCCGGGCCTGGCGCAGGCCGCCGAGGTGACGGGCGGCGTGGTCGAGGCCGGTCTGCACGAGCGAGCGCGACACCGAGTCGATGCCGGTCTCGGTGTGCACGCGCTTGCCGACGCGCAACGCGTTCTGCACAAGCGCGTTGAGCACCGGGCCGACGTCACCGCGCTCCTGCCCCTCGGCGAGCGAGTCGCGCAACTGGCCGAGGATCTGCGACTCCCCGACCGCCATGGAGTCCAGTCCGGCCGCCACCGAGAAGGCGTGCAGCACGGCGCGGTCGTCGTAGTGCAGGTAGAGGTGGTCGCGCAGGTCCTCGCGGCCCAGGTGGGTCACCTGCGTCAGGGCGTCGGTGAGTTCGTCGACGGCGCCGTGGAAGGTCGAGGCCTCGGCGTATACCTCGGTGCGGTTGCACGTCGAGACGACGACGAGTTCGGAGACGTGCTCGCCGGCGTCGATCGTGTGGGCGAGGGCATCGCGGGCGGCGCGGTCGAGACTGACCCGCTCGAGCAGGTCGATGGGCGCGAGGTGGTGGGACAGGCCCAGGACGAGCAGGCTCACAGCGACACCGCCCCGTCGACGGACTTGCGCTGTTCGCGGAACGCGAGGATGTGCAGTTCGGTGGACAGGTCGACCTTGCGCACGTCGACTCCTTCGGGGACGGTCAGGACGGTCGGTGCGAAGTTGAGCAACGAGGAGATGCCGGCGGCGACGAGTTGGTCGGCGACCTGCTGGGCCGCGGTGGCCGGCGTGGCGATGACGCCGATGGACAGGCCCTGCGCGGCGGCGATCGCGGGCAGGTCACCCATCGGACTGACGGCGAGCCCGGCGATGACCTCGCCGACGACCTTGGGGTCGGCGTCGAGCAGCGCCGCGACCTTGAACCCGCGGGTGGCGAAGCCGGAGTAGGCGGCGAGCGCGCGACCGAGGTTGCCCATCCCGACGATGGCCACGGGCCAGTCGTGCGTCAGGCCCAGTTCGCGTGAGATCTGGTAGGTCAGGTGGTCGACGTCGTAGCCGACGCCGCGCACGCCGTACGACCCCAGGTGGGACAGGTCCTTGCGCAGTTTGGCCGAACGCACCCCCGAGGCCTCGGCGAGTTCCTCGGACGAGACCGACGAGATGCCCTGTGCGGCAAGCCCATTGAGCGCCCGCAGGTACTCCGGGAGACGAGCCACGGTGGCGTCGGAGATACCCCGCTTGACGCCGTTCTCGACCGACACTGCCGCTGCACTCCTCCCACCGCCACCCCCGGTGGGCGCGATGACGTTCCGCTCAAGATACGCACAAATGCCCACATTGCACAAAGTCACAAGCCCCGGAGTCCGCATCATGACCCTCTGGGGTGGTATGGGAGCGCGGTGAACCCGCCTATCGACGTCGGCGCACGGCCTTGCGCAGCTTGCGTTC
This sequence comes from Kribbia dieselivorans NBRC 106261, assembly GCF_001552435.1. Lineage (GTDB taxonomy): Bacteria > Actinomycetota > Actinomycetes > Actinomycetales > Dermatophilaceae > Kribbia > Kribbia dieselivorans. Next base: position 6,702 of record NZ_BCRE01000209.1, on the reverse strand, counting down.
GGTGATCCGCCAATGTTCGAGATATCGGCCGTCGACCAACGTCACCGGCACGAGATCGGAGTACGCGGCGCGCAGTTCGGGGTGCGCGTCGACGTCGACCCGTTCCCAGGTCACCCCGACGTCGGCGGCGACCCGCGCGACGATCGTCTCGACGTCGTCACAGAGGTGACACCCGTCGCGCGACACCACGGAGATCCGGGCCGCCGGAACCCACGCCGCCGACTGGGGGCTCGGGGCGGTCATCCGAAGACGCTGGTGCGGTTCCGGAGGATCGCGTGGAGCATGCGCTGGATCGTCGCGCGCACGTGGTCACTCACCTCGAGCACCGCGGCCGGGTCGTCGGAGGAGGTCGCGGCCATCGTGTCGGTGCGCACCGGTTCGCCGAACTCGATGATCCACTTGCTCGGCAGCGGGATGATGCCCAGCACCCCGAGCCATGGGAACGTCGGCGTGATCGGGATGTACGGGACTCCGGCCAGCTTCGACAGACCGGGGATCTCACCGAGCTTGGGATAGGCCTCCTCGGCACCGACCACGGCACACGGGATGATCGGGACTCCGGCGGCCACGGCCGAGGAGACGAAGCCGCCGCGGCCGAACCGCTGCAGCCGGTAGCGGTTCTTGAAGGGCTTGCCGATGCCCTTGAGCCCCTCGGGGAACACGGCGACGAGTTCGCCGGCGGCGAAGAGCCGTTCGACGTCGGCCTTGCTCGCCCGGGTCGCGCCGGTGCGGCGGGCGATGCTGCCGGCCAACGGAGCCTCGAAGAGGAAGTCCGCGCCGAGGGAGCGCAGCAGGCGGTGGCGGGGGTGTTCGTCGTGCACCGCCAGCTGGACCATCAACGCGTCCAGGCCGATCGTGCCCGAGTGGTTGCTGACCACGAGCGCCGGCCCCTCGGCGGGCAGGTTCTCGATGCCGCGCACCTCGACCCGGAACCAGTGCTGGTAGAGCAACCGGAAGAGCGGGAACCAGAGCGCCTCGGTGAAGTCCTCGTCGTACCCGAACGCGTCGATCTCGTAGTCACCGCGGCGGCGACGGTCGATGACGTCGGACCAGGCGTCGAGCTGCTCAGCGACGGAGAGCCGGGTGCGGCTGGGTTCGGGGCTCACGGGTGGCCTCCTTCACGCACGGCGCGCGGAACGGCCATGGAGGCCAGCGCGGTGCGGGTGGTGTAAGCGGGCTCGGGCAGCACGGTCGCCCGCATGAGGGTTGTGTCGACGACGCGCCCCCAGGTGAGCAGATCGCGGTGTTCGGTCGTCAGTCGGGCCGCGTCGGAGCGGCCAAGGAGGGCACGGGTGGCGCCGCCCAGGCCCGGCAGGACGGGCATCCAGGGGCGGCCGAGGATCGCCGCGGCCTGGCTGAGGGTGACGACGCCCTCGCCGGCGACGTCGACGACGAGCGATGTGTCCGGTGGGGTGATCGTCGCCTCCACGAGGGCCGCGATGGCGTCGTCGATGTGGACGACCTGCAGGCGCGGGTCGTGGCCGAGCCGGGTGGGCAGGATCGGCAGGCGCAGGTATTCGGCCATTGGCGTCTCGACGCCGGGCCCGACGATGTCGGCCAGGCGCACCACGGTGGTGGTGGCGTCGGGGCGGTGACGTGCCAGGGCGCGCACCTGCCCCTCGGCCTCGACACAGTCGCGGCCGATGCCGTCGGGCAACGACCCGACGGCGGCGCTGGAGGCGACGTGGACTGCAGGGCTGCGCGCACCGGCGCCGTGGACGGCGGTGGTGGAGGCGACGACGACGTGGCGCAGGGATTCACTGCGCTCCGCGGCGGCCAGGAGGCGCATCGTGCCGAGGATGTTGACGTCCTTCTGACCGGCGCGACCGCCGCGGACCTTGGGGTCGAGCAGCGAGGCGTGGACGATGACCGAGACGTCGAGCGTGCGCACGAGGTCGGCCAGGGTGCGGGAGCGCAGATCCACCCGGATCGACTCGACGCCGGGGATCGGCGTGGCCACCGGGGCCGAGCCGAGGCCGAAGACCTCGGCGTCGGGCCATCGACGGGCCACCTCCGCGGCGACGGCGGCACCGAGCCGGTCACCGATCCCTGTGACAATCACGACCTCAGACACGTGAAACAGCCTAACCAACGCGGGGACAACGACATCGGCCCCGGACGGAAGTCTCGGGGCCTGGTCGTCACGTCGCGCCGTTGTCCCAGGACAGCGGCGTCGGCGTCACTTCTTGTTGCGACGCTGGTGGCGCGTCTTGCGCAGCAGTTTGCGGTGCTTCTTCTTCGCCATCCGCTTGCGGCGCTTCTTGATGACAGAACCCATGTATGTCCCTCAGTCCTACGGTGTTGGTGCGTCAGTGGCCACGGCGTGACGCGTCAGGAGCACCACGGGTGAGACCGATCGAAGGTACAGCCTACTGTCCCGACGGCCATCTCCCAAACAGAAGGGCGAAATCGGGGCGAAACGGGCTGAGATCAGGCGGTCTCGATGAACGAGGTCTTGAGGTACTCGTGCACCGCGTCCTCGGGGACGCGGAAGGAGCGCCCCACCCGCACGGCGGGGAGTTCGCCAGAGTGGACCATGCGGTACACCGTCATCTTCGAAACGCGCATGATCGCGGCAACTTCGGCGACGGTGAGGAACCGAACCTCGGCGAGCTGGCGCTCACTGGACATGCGAAACCTCACGCTTCTGCACAGTCGCATCGCCAACTCCAACGGTCGGCGGACGCTACGGCTGTGCCACGGGAAACACTAGGGGTTGATGTGGCAAATGGGAAGTCGAATGAAGCGACCTTACAGGCGGTGTCCAGTCGACACGCCGATCAGGTGAACCAGACGTCCAAGCCGTGGAGCGGGAAGACCGCCTCGCGGGTCGCCATGATCGCCCGGTCGACGTCGCTGTGCGGGTTGTAGCCCATCTCCCACGGCTGCACCCAGATCGGTCCGTCGTTGGGGTCGAGGTCGCCCATGCGCGTGGGTGCCTCGCGTCCCGTCAGCTCCTTCACGGCGATCCGCCACTCTTCGGGGACCGGCGTGGTCAGCGGGACCGGGTGATGCGCGGCGACCCCGATCAGGTGCGACCACGACAGCGGCACGACACTGACGACCTCATACCCGCCGCCGCCGAGCGCGATCCACTTGCCGTCGGTGAGTTGGTGGCTGAGGCGGTGGATGGTGTCCATCGCGTACCGGTGGGCGTCCAACGAGATCGCCAGGTGCGCCAGCGGATCGTCGATGTGCGAGTCGGCGCCGTGCTGGCTGACGATGACCTGGGGGTCGAAGGCCTGCACGACCGGGATGATCGCCGAGTTGATGGCCCGCAGCCACTGCGAGTCGCGGGTGCCCGGGGGGAGGGCGATGTTCACGGCCGTCCCGCGGGCATGCTCACCACCGATGTCGCGGGGCCACCCAGTGCCGGGGAAGAGCGTGCGGCCGCTCTGGTGGACACTCGCCGTCAGCACGCGCGGTTCGTCCCAGAACATCCGCTCCACGCCGTCTCCGTGGTGGACGTCGACGTCGATGTAGGCGACCCGCTCGACACCGTTGTCCAACAGACGCTGGATGGCCAGGGCGGCGTCGTTGTAGATGCAGAAGCCGTCGGCCTTGGCGGGCATCGCGTGGTGCAGACCGCCGGTGAAGTTCACCCCGTGCTCGGCGTCGCCACTCAGGATCGCGTCGGCCAAGGCCATCGAACCGCCGACGATCCGGGCGCTCGCCTCGTGCATGCCCGCGAAGACCGGAACGTCGTCGGTGCCCAGGCCTCGTTCGGGGTCGCTGCCGACCGGGTTGAGTGAGAACTGGCGCACGGCCGCGACGTACGCGGGGTCGTGCAGCCGCTCGAGTTGCTCATCCGAGGCGACCTCCGGATCGATGACGGTGACGTGGTCGAAGAGCCCGAGTGCCTGGCTGAGTCGAGCCGTCAGTTCCAGCCGGATCGGCGCCATCGGATGTGATGGCCCGAAGTTGTACCGTGTGAACTCTGGGCCCCAGATGACACTCGTCCGTGCAGCTGTCATGTTCTGCACCGTACCTGTTGCGGTCGGCGTCACCGGACCCAACGTGAGAACCTGCACCCAAATCACCTCGGTTTCACCTCGAAGGGACCCGCATGTCGCCTCGCAGCCGCCTTCACGATGAGGACGTCATCGTCATCGGCCTGGGCCGTTTCGGCACCGCTGCCGCGCTCGAACTGCAGCGGCTGGGGCACCGGGTGTACGCCCTGGAGTCCGACGCGGCCACGGCCGAACGCTTCGTCGGTCGGGTGTCCAAGGTCGTCCACGCGGACGCAACGCACCCGGCGGTGTTCGACGACATCCGCACCCATGACTTCAAGCTCGCCGTCGTCGGCATCGGATCGTCGCTCGAGGGCTCGGTGTTGGCCTCGTCCAACCTCCTTGACATCGGTGTGCCGGGGGTGTGGGCCAAGGCGATCACCGATGAGCACGCCAAGATCCTCCACCGGATCGGGGTGCACCACGTCGTCCGGCCCGAGGCGGACTCGGGCTACCGCGTCGCGCACCTGGTCAACGGCCGACTGCTCGACTACATCGAGTTCGACGACGACTTCGCCATCGTCAAGATGCACCCCCCGAAGGAGTCGATCGGCTTCACGCTCGCCCAGAGCGCCCTGCGCTCCAAGTACGGCGTGACCGTCGTCGGGGTCAAGTCCCCGGGGCGGGGGTTCACGCACGCGGTGCCCGAGACCAAGGTCGCCGCGCACGACACCCTCATCGTGTCGGGACCCAACGAGAACCTCGAACGCCTCGCCGGCCGCCCCTAGTTCGCCGCACCAGTCAGCCAGGCGGAGTCTCGAACGCAGAGCCCCGCCGTGTCCTCCCCTTCGCGGCGCATACCGCGCACACCCAAGGACCCGGCGGCGAACCCGAGCCTAGGAAACCTCAGCCGTTGCGGTGGTTGCGCGTCGTCCCACGGTCCGCGCCGAGGGCGAGCACGAGCATGATCTCCGTCTCGTCCTCACGGTTGCGCATCGGGCGGCGCTCGTCCGTCGGCCGGAAGCCGAAGCTCGACGCGAACGCCACGGCGCGGCCGTTGTCCGAACCCACCCAGTACGCGAGCTGCTTGAGCCCCTTCTCGGTGGCGAACTTCGCTCCGGTCACCACGAGGTTCGCGGCCACCGAACGGCCCCGCCACTCCGGCGTCACCCACAGGCCGAACAGTTCACCCATGGTCGCGTCGTCACGGCGGGTGGAGTGCCCCACGCTGACCACGCCCACGGGCTCCCCATCGACCTCGGCCAGCAGGCGCGGCGAACGGTTCATCCGCTCACGCCACTCGGTCTCCGCGATCGCCGACTCGTCCTCGTACGTGGCCACGAAGGCCTCCGGCGAGTCCTTCAGCGCCGCCAAACGGATGCTACGGAAGAGTTCCCACTCGTTCTCGGTCAGCGTGCGCACGTTGATCTCGGTCATGGACTCACTCTCCCACGGGACTTCAGCAGCATTCACTCGGTATCACGTGCAGGGTAGTCGGTCCGCGTGCCCAAGGCATGCCGAGCGCTCACAACTCCAATGCACGCTGCGCCGCGGCCTCCAACGCCGCCAGATAGGAGCCCCGCACGGCCCGGTCGTCGAGCACGCGCAGCGCGGCCGCGGTGGTCCCGCCGGGCGAGGTCACCTGCTCCCGCAGCAACGACGGGTGTTCCCCGCTCTGGTCGAGCAGCTTCGCTGAGCCCAGCAGGGTCTGCACGGCCAGCGTGTGGGCGGTCGCGCGCGGCAGCCCCAGGTGCACGCCGGCCTCGATCATCGCCTCGGCCAGGTGGAACACGTACGCCGGCCCCGACCCCGACACCGCAGTCACCGCCGGCTGCTGACTCTCGGGCACCGTGACGACCTTCCCCAGGCCGGAGAGCAGCTCGGTCACCCGCGCGACATGCGCCTCGGAGGCGTGCTCGCCCGGGCTCAGCGCACACATCGCCTCTCCGATGAGGGCCGGTGTGTTCGGCATGACCCGGATCAGCGCGGTGCCGGCCGGGGTGTGCGCCGTCATGGTCGCGAGGTCGACGCCCGCCGCGAACGACACGACCAACCCCCCGGCGGCCAGGTGCGGGCTGATCTCGTCGAGCACGGCACCGACCGTGTACGGCTTGACGACGACGAAGATCGTCTCGGCGCCGGCCGCCTCGGCCACGCCCACGGCCCGCACCCCGTACTTCCCGGCGATCTGCGCCACGCGGTCGGCGCTGGCGTCGACGACGCTCACCTGGGCCGGGTCCTGCCCGCCGGCGATCAACCCGCCGAGGATGGCCTCGCCCATGGCACCGACGCCGAAGATCGAGAGGGTTCCCATGACTGCTCCTGTCGTTGAGGTGGAGATTGGCGTTAGGTCAGTCGGCGTGCGAGACCGGGCGCAACAGGCCGGTCATCGAATCGGGGCGGTCGGCCAGCCGTTGCAGCGCCTCGGCGTACCAGCCCTCCCCATAGGGCAGGCGCACCCGCACGCGATACCCGCTGTCGGACAGTCGCAGCGCCGCCTCGGTGTTCGCCCCGAGCGTGACCTGGTACTCGAACGACTCCACCCGACGCCGGTCGAGGTTGGCCATGACCGAGGCGACGTCGGCCAGTCGCATGTCGTCGGTGTCGATGAGTGGTTCACCGGCGCCGCCCACCAGCGTCTTGACACAGCGCACCCATGCCAGATCGGCCTCGTGCTGGTTGTGCCACGCGATGGCGCGCGGGGTGTCCTTGGGGCCCTGCACGAGCCGCACCCGCACCCCCGGCCCGGTCA
>NZ_BCRE01000208.1 GCF_001552435.1 Kribbia dieselivorans NBRC 106261 | reverse complement strand
CCCCGGAGATCGCCCGACCGACCTTGGCCGCGTCGGCGTCGCGGGCGACGAGCCGCAGCAGCGCGCTGGCGGCCTCCTCGGTCGCGGCGTCGGCACGGTCGTGGCGCACGAGCGTCCACGACAACTCCGCTGGCCGATCCGTCGAGCTGGCGTCGATGGCCGCCTCGACCTGACGCTGCACGAGTTCAGCCTTGGCCTGGATGTCGAGCCCGGTCAGCACGAAGGTCACCTCGTTGCGGTACCCGCCCACGGCCGTGCACGAGACCTTGACGTCCGGCGGGGGTGTCTCGCCGACGACCTGATCGATGAGCACCCGGTCGGCGGCTTCCTGGGTCAGGCGGATCGAGTCGAGTCGGGTCACGACATCGGGCCCGGCGTAGCGCGCATCGGTGATCTCGTAGAGCAGTTGCGACAGGACCGTCTCGGTCGTCACTGCCCCGCCCGTGCCGGCGTGCTTGGTGATGACGCTCGACCCGTCGGCACGAATCTCCGCGATCGGGAACCCGGGTCGCGTCAGGTCGTGGCCACGGCGCTCCAGTTCGGTGAAGAAGGCGAAGTTGCCGCCGGTGGCCTGGGTGCCGCACTCGATGACGTGACCCGCGACGGTGGCGCCCGCGAGCGCGTCGTAGTCGGTGCGCGCCCAACCGAAGTGGGCGATGGCCGGCCCGACGATGACGGAGGCGTCGGTGACGCGTCCGGTAACGACGACGTCGGCCCCCGGGCCGCCGCCGTGGCCGAGCGCCCGGGCGATGCCGAAGGCGCCGAGGTAGGCGTTGGCGGCCAGCGGCGTGCCCAGCCCGAGTTCGGCGGCGCGGGCGGTGAGGTCATCGCCCTCGACGTGGGCCACGCGCGGCGCGAGCCCGAGCCGCTCGCCGAGGTCACGGATCGCCTGGGCCAGACCGGCCGGGTTCACCCCGCCGGCGTTCGTGACGATGGTGACGCCACGGTCCATGGCCAGGCCGAGGTTCTCCTCGAGTTGGCGCAGGAAGGTCTTGGCGTACCCGGTGGTCGGGTCCTTGGCTCGGTCGCGGCCGAGGATCATCATCGTCAGTTCGGCGAGGTAGTCGCCGGTCAGGACGTCGAGCTCGCCGCCCTCGAGCATCTCGCGCATGGCGGAGAGGCGATCACCGTAGAAGCCGGAGCAGTTGCCGACGCGCAGCGCGGGGGTGGTGCTGGGGGTGGTGGTCATCGGGTCTCCTTGGCCCGGACCGCCGACTTGGGCGGACCGGCGAACACCTGGGCGATGCCGACCCACTCCTGCACGTCGTCACCGGCGATCTCGAGGTCGAGGTCGGCCGGTTCGCGGCGCTGGGTGACCAGCAGGCAGAAGTCGAGGGCACTGGCCCGCAGGCGTTGCGGAGCGTCGTTGGGGCCCCACGCCCACAACTCACCGTCGGGGGCGGTGAGCTCGATGCGGAACTCCTCCGCCCGCGGGGTGAGGTGGTTGAGGGCATAGGCGAAGTTGCGCGTACGCACGCCCAGGTCGGCGATCTCGCGCAGCCGCTGCGTCGGCTCCCGGGTCACCCCGAGGGCGTCGGCGACGTCCTGACCGTGGGCGAAGGTCTCCATCAGGCGAGCCGTGGCCATGGACCGCACGCCCATCGACGGACCGAACCACGGCAGTCGCGTGCCGGCCGGGGCCGTCTCCAGCGCGTCGGCCAACTGGCCGCGGGCGTCGCGCCACCGCTGCAGCAGTTCGGCCGGCGGCAGGGCGGCGCGCTCGTTCGCAATCTCGTCGGTGAAGGTCAGCAGGTTCGCCTCGGCCGCCGCCAGGTGGGGCGCGAAGGCCTCCTCGCCGCGCAGGGCGTCGAGGGCGACCTCGTCGGTCCACAGCAGGTGGCCGATCTGGTGGGCGATGGTCCAGCCGGGGGCGGGGGTGGGCGTGCGCCACGCCCGGGGGTCGAGGTCGGCGACCAACTCGTCGAGGGCGGCGCCTTCGTCGCGAAGGTGACCGACCGTGATCGTCACGGGATCCACGGGGACGACGTCCACGATTTCTCCTCACGTCGTTGGGAGCGGGGTCTGGGGAGCGGGCGAATACAGGTCGAGAAAACCACACATCCACAAATCAAGCAAGCATGCTTGATTTGTTTTGGTTCGGCCCCTACGGTGGTCCCCATGCGGCTCAATGACGACCACCGTGACTTCACGGCGATGGTGCACAACCTCGTGGCGACCGAGATCAACCCCTACGTCGACCAGTGGGAGCGGGACGGCTTCTTCCCGGCGCACGAACTCTTCCCCAAGCTCGCGGCCCAGGGGCTCCTGGGGTTGGAGTACCCGGCCGAGTACGGCGGCGAGGACGCCGGCCACATCTACTCGATGCTGGCCACCGAGGCGTTCGGGCGCGTGCACGGCGCCGGCATCCCGATGGCCATCGGCGTGCAGACGAACATGGCCACCCCGTCACTGGCCAGGTACGGCAGCGACGACCTCAAGCGCCGCTACCTCGCCCCGGCCATCGCCGGCACCGCCGTCGCCGCGATCGCCGTCACCGAGCCCGACACCGGCTCCGACGTCTCCGCCCTGCGCACCAAGGCCGTGCGCGACGGCGACGACCTGGTCATCACCGGCCGCAAGATGTACATCACCAACGGCACCCAGGCCGACTGGCTATGCCTGTTGGCGCGCACCTCCGACGAGGGTGGCCACCGCGGGATGTCGCAGATCATCGTCCCGACCGACGCCCCCGGCTTCAGCGTCGCGCGCAAACTCGACAAGCTCGGCAATCGCGTCTCCGACACGGCCGAACTCATCCTCGACGAGGTGCGGGTCCCGGCGACCAACATCATCGGCACGCCGGGCCGCGGCTTCCAGCAGCAGATGCAGCAGTTCATCGTGGAGCGGATGTTCGCGTCGTACGGGGCGGTCGGGCAGTGCGAGTACGCCCTCGAACGCACCCGTGAGTACCTCCTGCACCGGCACACCTTCGGCAAGCCGCTGGCCTCCAAGCAGTACGTCGCCTTCACGCTCTCCGAGTTGACCGCCCGCGTCGAACTGCTGCGCAGCCACAACCTGCGCGTCGTCGAGGCGCTCGACGCCGGTGAGGACATCATCCGGCTGGCCACCATCGCCAAGTTGGAGGCGGGACGGTTGCTGCGCGACACCGCCGACGCGTGCCTGCAGTTCCACGGCGGCGTCGGGTACATGGAGGAGACGTGGACCGCGCGCTTCTTCCGCGATGCCCGCCTGGCCTCGATCGGTGGCGGTGCCGATGAGGTCATGCTTCAGGTGCTCGCCCGCCAAGACGGCTACCCCATCGATTGAGGAGAGATCCCATGACCGACGTCACCCAGACCGAGTTCACCCGCGACGGCAGCCTGGCCGGGCGCACCATCCTCATGTCCGGCGGCAGCCGCGGCATCGGCCTGGCGATCGCGCTGCGCGCCGCGCGGGACGGCGCGAATGTCGCCCTGCTCGCCAAGACGGCGCAGCCGCACCCGAAGTTGGAGGGGACGATCCACACGGCGGCGGCCGAGATCGAGGCGGCCGGCGGTGCCGCCCTGGCGATCGTCGGAGACGTGCGCGACGACGACTCCGTCGCGGCCGCCGTGGCCGCCACCGTCGAGCGCTTCGGTGGCATCGACATCGTCGTCAACAACGCGAGCGCGATCGACCTGTCCTCGACGGCCGAGCTGCCGATGAAGAAGTACGACCTCATGCAGGACATCAACTGCCGCGGCTCGTTCCTGCTGGCCAAGACCGCGTTCCCGCACCTGCAGAAGTCCGACCACGCGCACGTGCTGACGCTTTCGCCGCCGATCAACCTCAACCCCGCGTGGGCCGGCGCCCACCTCGGGTACACGATCGCGAAGTACGGCATGAGCCTGGTGACCCTCGGGCTCGCGCAGGAGTGGCGCGCCCACGGGATCGCCGCGAACAGCCTCTGGCCGCAGACGACGATCGCGACCGCGGCCGTACAGAACCTGCTCGGCGGCGACACCGTCATGGCCGCCAGCCGGACCCCCGAGATCATGGCCGACTCCGCCCATGTCGTGCTGACCAGCGACCCGACCACGGTCACCGGCAACTTCTTCATCGACGAGCAGGTGCTCGCCGCCGTCGGCATCACCGATCTGTCCGGGTACGGCGGCTCCGCGGAGCACCTCGCGCGCGACATCTTCCTCGACAGCTGACCGACGCACGCCCCCGCCAGAACAGAGCAAAGGAGCTCTTGTGAAGCCCGACCTGTCCCTCGTGGACCCGTTGCAGTACAACCTCGCCGGCCGTGTCAACCTGGGCGATCAATTGAGCCGGGTGGCGCTGATGTTCCCCGACCGGATCGCCGTGGTGGACGGGGATCGTGAAGTCACCTACCGCGAACTCAGGGACACCGCGCAGGCCTGCGCGCGCGGCCTCCTGGCCCGCGGGCTGCAGCACCAGCAGCCCGTGTCGCTGCTCATGGGCAACAGCGTCGACTTCCTCGCCACGTTCTTCGGCTGCGCCACGTCGGGGCTCGTGGCGATGCCGGTCAACGTCGTCCTCGCCCCCGACGACATCGCCTGGATCCTCAACGACGCCGAGTCGACCACGGTCGTCGCCGACGCTCCGCTCATCCCCCTGCTCGAGGCGGTATTGCCGAACACGCCGGCCATCAGGACCGTCATCGTGCGCGGCGAGGCACCCGCCGCAATCGCCGGCCGGGCCGTGCAGGCCTGGGCCGATCTCGCGGCCACCCCCGGCGACCCGGTCGAGGTCGTCGTCGACGACCGCGACACGGTCCAATGCCTGTACACCTCCGGCACCACGGCCCGGCCCAAGGGCGTGCTCATCAGCCACACCTCCCTGACCGTGTCCAGCCTGTCCAACGCCCTCGGGCTGGGCACCCGGTGGGGCTCCGAGCCGACCGTGCTCGCCAACGTGCTGCCGCTGTTCCACACGACCGCGCTGAACACCCTGGTCATGCCCGTCCTCTTCCTGGGCGGCACGGTCGTGCTCGCGAGCCCGTTCGTTCCGGGCGACTTCCTCGACCTCATCGAGCAGCGCCGAGTCACCACGATCATGTTGCTGCCGATGATGTACGCCGCGCTGGTGGCCGAGCAGCGGGCCCACCCCCGCGACCTGTCCAGTGTGACCATGGCCGTGTACGGCATGGCCCCGATGGGCACCGAACTCCTCGACGCGGTCGACGCGGCCTTCCCCAACGCCGCCGTGATCCTCGGCTCCGGCCAGACCGAGTGCATCCCGGCCACGGTGCTGCAATGGCCGGAGCATCGTCACTCCGCGTCCGACTCGTGGGGCCCAGCGGCCCCGACGGTCGCGGCCCGCATCATGGATCCGACGGGTGATCTGTGCCCGGCCGGCGAGACCGGCGAGATCGTCTACCGCGGCCCGCACGTGATGAGCGGCTATTGGAACAACGCGACGGCCAACGCGACCGCGTTCGCGCACGGGTGGTTCCACTCCAGCGACATCGGCCACGTCGACGACGCCGGTGTCGTCTGGTTCACCGACCGACTCAAGGACATCATCAAGACCGGCGGCGAGAACGTGTCCTCCGTGGCGGTCGAGCGGGTCGTGCTCGGTGCTCCGGGGGTGGCCGAAGCCACGATCATCGGCGTGCCGGACGACCGCTGGGGCGAGGCGGTCTGCGCGGTCGTCGTCGCCGACGCCACGGTCGACCCAGCCACCCTGCCCGACCAGGTCATCGCCCACGCGAAGTCACACCTAGCAGGGTTCCAGGTTCCCAAGAAGGTGCTCGTCGTCGACGCCATGCCCAAGACCGCAACCGGCAAGGTGCAGAAGCACGTCCTGCGCGCGTCCCTGCGCGGCTGAAGCCCACGGCGCACCGCCCACACACCGTCCGCTACGACGCACACCCATCACCACAGGAGTAGTCACCCACCATGGACCTCGGATTCGGCAATTGGGTCACCATCCACGCGAACCGTTATCCCTTGCGTACCGCCTTATCGGACCACGACGGTTCGCGCACGTTCACCTACGGCGACCTCGAGTCTCGCACGAACGCCGTGGCGGCATCGTTGTCCGCCAAGGGGATTCGACGCGGCGACCGCGTCGCGATGCTCACGCTCAACTCGATCGAGATGGTCGAGATCTACCTCGCCTGCGCCAAACTCGGCGCGATCGCGGTGCCGATCAACTTCCGCCTCGCGCCGACCGAGGTCGAGTACGTGCTGCGCGACAGCGGTGCCCAACTGCTGTTCACGTCACCGGCGATGGTGCCGGTGGCCGAGGCGGCGTGCACGCCCGAGACGTTCGTGCGGGAGCGGATCGTCGTGCCCGACGCGGCCAGGCGCGCCGCCGGGGACGGCGGTGGTTACGCCGAACTGCTCAACGGCGATCCGGCCCGCGTCGTGCGCACCATCACCCACGACGACGTGTGCGTGATCATGTACACCTCCGGCACGACCGGGCGGCCGAAGGGGGCCATGCTCACGCACGGCAACTTCCAGTGGAACGCCATCCACGGGCTGCGGTTCGGAGCCGGCGTCGGCTACGAGGACGTGTGTCTGACGGCGGCGCCCCTGTTCCACATCGGGGCCTTGGGCGTGCAGACCCTGCCGTTCCTGTATGCCGGCGCCTCGACGGTCATGATGGAGGCCTTCGAGCCGGGGGCCTGGATCGCCGCCGCCGAGCGGCACCGCATCACCATGGCGTTCGCCGTGCCGGCCATGTGGGCCGCGATCGCCAACCACCCGTCCATCGACACCGCTGATCTGAGTTCGCTCGAGTTCGCGATCACCGGCGGAGCGCCGTGCCCGGTTCCGGTCATCGAGCGGCTGCAGTCTTTGGGCATGGCCTTCACCGAGGGCTTCGGCATGACCGAGACCAGCCCCAACGCGTGCTACCTGCCCCAGGACGACGTCGTGCGCAAGGCGGGGTCGATCGGCAAACCGGTCATGCACATGGACTTCCGGCTGGTCAAGGACGACGGCTCCGAGGCCGCCGTCGGTGAGGTCGGCGAGCTCGTCGTGCGCGGCCCCAACGTCTTCGTCGGCTACTGGGACAAGCCGCAGGCCACGGCCGAGGCCATTCGCGAGGGGTGGTTCCACACCGGTGACCTCGGGAAGGTCGACGAGGAGGGGTTCTACACGCTCGTCGATCGCAAGAAGGACATGATCATCACCGGCGGTGAGAACGTCTACCCGATCGAGGTCGAGCAGGCCATGGTGCGCCACCCGGAGGTCAACGAGGTCGCCGTGGTCGGGCGGCCGGACGAGAAGTGGGGCGAGACCGTCGTCGCGGTCGTCGTGCGGGCGGAGGGCTCGTCGCTGACCGCGGAGGATCTCGTCGGCTGGACGCGCGAGCAGATCGCGCACTTCAAGTCGCCGCGTTTCGTGGACTTCGTCGATGCGTTGCCGCGCAACGCCACCGGCAAGGTGCTCAAGCGCGAACTGCGCGCGAAGTACACCGAAAGCGGGGCGACGGTTCAGCGCTGAGACCTACTGAGGTGCGTCGAGGTCGGACCCGTGACGATCACACCAACGTGGGGTCGCCGTGCTCACCGTGCGCGGCGGCCTCACGTCGGCGTTCGGCATCGGCGGCGCGGCGCACCAACGGCATGACCGTCAGCCCCTGGACCGCGATGGTGAACAGCACCACGACATAGGTCGCGGTGACGAGGTCGAGTCGGTACGACGACTCCGGCAGGCCGAGGGCCAGGGAGATCGCGATGCCACCGCGCAGGCCACCCCACGTGAGCAGACGCACGGTGTACGGGCCGTACCCGTCGATGCTCCGGAGTGACATCATCGGCAGCCCCACGCTGATGAAGCGGGCGACCAGGGCCACGACGATGAGCAGCGCGCTGGCGACGATCTGCGGCCACGTCGTCTCGGTGAGCAACACGTCCAACCCGATGAACGCGAACAGGATGATGTTGAGCACCCGGTCGAGGATCTCCCAGAACACCTCGACGTCGTGGCGGGTCGGAGCGTGGAACGCCAGGGTCTTGCCGGCCGACATGATCAGGCCGGCGACGACCATGGCCAGCGGACCGGAGACGCCGATGCGGTCGGCGAGCACGTACCCGCCGATGACCGTGGCCAGGGTGATGAGGACCTCGATGTCGCGCGCCTCGACGCTCCGGCACGCGAGGAAGCAGACCCAGCCCAGCACCGCTCCGAGGAGCATGCCGCCGATCGCCTCTTGGGCGAAGACCTCGAGCGCGTTGAGCGGGCCGGGCGCCGAGGACCCGGCGATGCCGAGGAAGCCGGCGACGACGAGGTAGAAGACGACGCCCACGCCGTCGTTGAAGAGGGATTCGCCGGCGATGAGCGTCTCGATCTTCTTCGGCACCTTGGCCCGCTGCAGCAGGTCGAGCACGGCCACCGGGTCGGTCGGGCTGAGCAGGGCGCCGAAGAGCATGGCCGCCCAGAACGGCACGTCCAGGCCGACGAGGGCGAACACCCCGTACGACGCGACGCCGATGAGGACGGTGCTGATCGCCGTGCTGACGATCGACAGGGTGAGCACGCTGCGGACCTGCTTGACCAGCCGGGCCGCGTCCAGACTCATCGCCCCGGCGAACAGCAGCAGCGACAGGATGCCGTGCAGCACGAACTGGGTGAAGTCCAGGCGCTCGAAGACGGCCGTCATCTGCCCGCGCACGCCCGGCGCGCCGGCGTAGTCGAGCGCGATGAACACGATCGCGGCCAGCGCGCCGGCCAGCGTGACGCCGACCGTCGTGGGGATGCGCAGGTAACGCTCGTTGGCCCATGCCAGCACGGCGGTCGTGACGAGGAGGACCGCGAAGGCACTCAGCATGACTGGGCGGGCGTCAGAGGAACTCGAGCGGGTTGAACTCGTCGATCGGGATGATCCGGATGCGCGGCAGTCGCGAGTTGAACGACTCGACGTCGTACTCGAGGTCGAAGAACTCCAGTCCGTCCTCGGTCAGGTCGTGGAAACCGGAGTTGCGAAACTCGCGGAAGGCGACGACCGCGGCGCGGCGACCGTCGAGGAGCTCCTCGAGCTGGGGCAGGTAGTCGCCGTCGTGGCTGACCAGCATGACGTCGGCGTCGCGCGGGACGAGCGCCTCCATCGTGCGCTGGATCGCCATGTCGACGACCTTCTCGTGTGACGCGCCGGAGAGCGGAATGGGCCGGTAGCCGACGGCGAAGAGCGCCTGGATGAACGACATGGGCAGTTCGTCGTGCTTGGCCGCGAGGAAGAACAGCCCCTTGGCCGGCTGCCCCCACTGCCGCTCGGCGAACTTCAGGACGCGGTCCCACCGCGGGCGTTCCTCGGGGTTGGGGCGGCGGCCGAGGATCGACGTGCCGAGGGTGGCGTCGATGTTCTCGCCGTCGACGAGGACGTAGGTGGTGCGCTCTGCGGACATGGAACGAACACTACTCACGCGGCAGGCGTACCGGGTGCCGGTGCGCGTGGTGCGCGCGGTGCGCGCGGGTGATCGTCACCAGGTGCCGGTGCGACCGCCGCCCTTGCCGTTGCCGCCGCCTTGACCGGGGTGGGTCGTCGGTCGACCGGAGGTGGCCGAGCGCGGCACCGACGTCGAGGCCGGCGGGGTGGTCGTGGCCGG
>NZ_BCRE01000207.1 GCF_001552435.1 Kribbia dieselivorans NBRC 106261 | reverse complement strand
AGCCGGGCCGGCGGGGCGGCTCAGCCCGCGCGTCGGGCCCGGGCGTTTCGGCGCTTGAGCGCTCGTCGCTCGTCCTCGGACATGCCACCCCAGACTCCGGCATCCTGGCCGGACTCCAAGGCCCACTTCAGGCAGGTGTCGATGACCTCGCAGCGGCGGCACACGGCCTTCGCCTCCTCGATCTGCATGATGGCCGGGCCAGTGTTGCCGATCGGGAAGAAGAGCTCCGGGTCCTCCTCCAAGCAGGCAGCGCGATCGCGCCAATCCATGTGGTGTTTCTCCTTGGTCGTGGATGGGGGGACACGGCCCGGAGGGCTGGTGGACTAAGGCGGGCCGTGATGACGCGCCTTCGCGTCGCACCGTGCCTGTCGGCAGACAGGCACAAACGTCCATTTTGCTTGATTGAGGGCTCAACGTCTAGGGGGTGGTCCAGATCATTCTGACCTTTTCGGTTTCCGGCCGCCAGAGGTTGGGCGAAAAAAGTCGCATCGTGGTCGGCTAGCGTGAGGCCGTGACCGACTCGACTCCCGTCCCGCAGCCCCAGCCGACCGACGCTCCGGTGCCTCTGTCGAGGGCCGCCCGGATCGCGGGAACCGTCTGCGCCCTGGAGACCGTGGCCGGCCTGGCGCTGATCGTCGTCTACGTCATCGGCCTGGTCGGGCACCGGGAGACCAGCCTGTTCGTGTCGCTGAGTTCCCTGCTGTTGTTGGTGATCTTCACCGTCACGTGGGCGCTGATGACCGTGCAGTGGTGGCGCGGCGAGACCTGGCCGCGGATGCTCACCCTCGTGTTCAACCTGCTCCTGCTCCCACTGTCGTGGACGATCGTCCAGTCCATGTCCGCGGTCGCCGGCGAGGTCGTGGCCGTCGTCGCCGTCGTCGGGGTGGTGGCCTCGGCCATGGCGCCCGGACGTGAGGACCCGAGCGAGGACCAGAGTGAGAACCCGAGCGACGATCGGAGTGCGGACCCGAGCGAGAACCCGAGCGGTGACACCTCGGGGAATGTGGGCATTTAACACAACCGACACACGATTCGGTCGGATCGTAACCGCGACGAAACGCGCTCGATCCCACCGCGAAAAAGCAGCCGTGGACAGTACGGCGCATGGAAACCGCACTCGACACGGGCACCACCGCGTGGATGCTCATCAGCGCTTCACTCGTCCTGCTGATGACGCCGGCCCTTTCGCTGTTCTACGGCGGAATGGTTCGGACGAAGTCAGTTCTCAACATGATGATGATGTCGTTCGGCGCGCTCGGCGTCGTCGGCGTCATCTACGTCCTGTGGGGCTACTCGATGTCCTACGGCTCGACGGACATCCTCGGCGTCTTCGCCTCCCCGTTCGACCACTTCGCCCTGCACGGTCTGCTCGCCGACGCGGGCGGTGAGTGGGTCATCAACTCCTTGGGCTACCCCGAGGCGGTCAACGTGGCGTTCCAGGCGACGTTCGCGATCATCACCGTCGCCCTGATCAGCGGTGCCATCGCCGACCGCGCCCGCTTCGGCACCTGGCTGGTCTTCTCGGCCCTCTGGGTCACGCTGGCCTACTTCCCGCTGGCCCACATGGTCTGGGGCGGTGGCCTGCTGTCGGCCGACGGCCCGATCGCCAAGATCGCCACCCCGATCGACTTCGCCGGCGGCACGGTCGTGCACATCAACGCCGGTATGGCCGGTCTGGTCCTGGCCCTGATCGTCGGCACCCGCGTCGGCTTCGGCAAGGTGGCCATGCGACCGCACAACCTGCCGTTAGTCATGCTCGGTGCCGGTCTGCTGTGGTTCGGCTGGTTCGGCTTCAACGCCGGCTCCGCCTTGGCCGCCGACGGCAACGCCGGTCTGGCGTGGATCAACACCCTGGTCGCCACCTCCGCCGGCATCCTCGGCTGGCTCGTCACCGAGCGGATCCGTTCGGGGCACGCCACGAGCCTCGGCGCTGCCTCCGGCATCGTCGCGGGTCTGGTCGCCGTCACCCCGGCCGCCGGTTCGATCTCCCCGCTCGGGGCGATCCTGCTGGGCCTGGTCGCCGGCGGTCTGTGTGCCGTCGCCGTCGAGTGGAAGTTCCGCCTCGGCTACGACGACTCCCTCGATGTCGTCGGTGTCCACCTCGTCGCCGGCCTGTGGGGCACGATCGCCATCGGCTTCCTGGCCACCGGCTCGGGTCTGTTCTACGGCCACGGCGGAGCGCAGTTGCTCGCCCAGGTCCTGGCCGCGGCCATCGCCCTGGCGTTCACCGCGGTCATCACCACCGTCATCGGTCTGGCCCTGAAGTACACGATGGGCTGGCGCATCAGCGAGGAGGACGAGCGTCTGGGCATCGACCAGATCGCCCACGCCGAGTCCGCCTACGACATCTCCGGCACCAGCGGTCTGATCGTCGGCGCCTCGGATCCGTCGATGATCCCCGTCGCACCCACCCCCGCCGGCCACCCGACCCTCGCCACCACCACTGCCATTTCCACCGCCGCCAATTCCACCGCTGCCGACACCCCGGCCGACCCCACCCGCGAGGAGTCCCGCGCATGAAGCTCATCACCGCCATCATCAAGCCGCACCAGGTCGAGGTCGTGCGCGCCGCGCTCGAGGAGTTCGGCATCAGCGGCCTGACCGTCAGCGAGGCCCGGGGCTACGGCCGGCAGAAGGGCCACAGCGAGGTCTACCGCGGTGCCGAGTACACCGTCGACTTCGTGCCCAAGGCCCGCATCGAGGTGCTCGTCGAGGACGGTGAGGACTACCGGATCGTCGACGCGATCGTCGCCGCGGCCCGCACCGGACGCATCGGTGACGGCAAGGTCTGGGTCACCTCCGTCGACGAGGTGGTCCGCGTGCGCACCGGCGAGCGCGGAGAGGCAGCGGTGTGACATGACTGCCGACCTGGCCGGCCTGCGGGTCGGAGCCGGCGCCTGGGATCTCTCGGTCCCCGGCGCCGGTCGGGCGGCCCGGCGCCGCCACACCGACGCGACCCTGGCCGTGCTGGGCGAGCACTTCCGCGACGTCGTCGGGTCCGCGCAGGATGGCGTGGCCCTGGCCGTCGTCGGCTCCCTCGCTCGGGGGGAGGCCGGTCCGCACTCCGACCTCGATCTCGTGCTGCTGCATGACCCGCGGCTGATCACCACGACGCGCCTCGACGAGCTCGCCGACCGGCTCTGGTACCCCCTCTGGGATGCCGGTATCGCTCTCGACCACAGTGTCCGATCCCCGGCGGGCTGTCGCGAGGTGGCCGCCACCGATCTCCCCGCGATGATGGGGCTGCTCGACCTGCAGCACGTCGCCGGGGACCCCACCCCCGTGGCCGCGGCCCGCTCCACGGTGGGGCACGACTGGCGACGCGCGGCCCGGACCCGCCTCGACGACCTGCTGAACCTCGCGCTCGCGCGCCACGAGCGCCACGGGGAGCTCAGCCAACTGCTCGACCCCGACCTCAAGGAAGCCCGCGGCGGGCTGCGCGACGCGACCGTCATGCGCGGGCTGACCGCCTCGTGGCTGGCCGACCGCACCCACGGCGATGTCGAGGCTGCCATCGAGCGGTTGCTCGACGTGCGTGACGCGGTGCACCTGGTCACCGGCCGCGGCCGCGACCGCCTGCTGCGCGAGGACCACGACGACGTCGCGCTCCTCCTCGGACTGCCCGACGCCGACGCGCTCATGGTCGAGGTGTCCCTCGCCGGCCGGGCCGTCGCCGCCGCGCTGGCGGCGACGATGCGCCGGGCCCGGCAGAGCAACGGAGCGCGGTTGCTCACCGGGCGGATGCGCCGCCCGGTGCTCGTGCCCTTGGGCCACGGCGTGTTCGAGAGCGCCGGAGAGGCGGTGCTGGCCCCGGACCGGTCTGCCACCTCGGCCTCGGCCACCGGTCAGTCCGGCGGGTTCGCCGCCGACGCGCACACCCCACTGCGCACCGCCCTCGTCGCGGCCCAGCACCACCTGCCGCTCTCGCCGACCACGGCCCGCAACCTGGCCACGTGCCCCGACCTGCCGACGCCGTGGCCCGAGGATGCCCGGTCCATGCTCACCGACCTGCTCGCCGCGGGTGACGCCCTGCTGCCGGTGTGGGAATCCCTGGACTTGGCCGGCGTGATCGAACCGTGGCTGCCGGAGTGGGCCATCGTGCGGGGTCGCCCGCAGCGTAGTCCGATCCACCGCCACACGGTCGAGCGTCACCTGCTCACGACCGTGATCGAGGCATCGCGCCTGGTGCGCTCGGTCGCCCGACCCGATCTCCTGCTGCTGGCCGCGTTGCTGCACGACATCGGCAAGTTCCCCGGCGCCCCCGACCATTCGGCCGCCGGTGCCCGTATTGCGGGTCGGATCCTCGCTCGGCTGGGGTACGACGATCGCGACACCACCGCGGTGGTGGCCCTGGTGCGCGACCATCTGCGACTGGCCGAATTGGCCACGACCCAGGACATCGCCGCGCCGGGCACCATCGGCCGAGCCATCGCCCTGGTCGACGGGAGTCGCGAGATGCTCGAGTTGCTGCTGGCCCTGACGATCGCCGACGGTAGCGCGGTGGGTCCGGCGGCGTGGAGCTCCGGGCGAGCGGCGCTGATCACCGGGCTGGCCGACCTCGTGCGCGATCGTCTGCCGCACGACGGCGGACCCGACCTCGTGGCCCTGCCCTCCGGTGGGCGTGCAGCGCTGCGCGCGTTGGCGGTGCTGCCCACCAGCGGCCAGGCTCCGGGGGTGGGCTCCGCACCCCGCCCGGGACCGGACGTCGAACCGTCCATCCTCGTGGAGATCGAGACCTCCCCGGCGACCGGTGGCTACGTCGTGACCGTTTGCGGCCCGGACCGTCTCGGTCTGTTCGCCGACGTCGCCGGTGCGCTGGCCCTGGAGCGGCTCTCGGTGCGGCGTGCCCTGCTGCACACGCAGGACGGCGTGGCCTGTGACCAGTGGTGGGTTTCCTCGGTCAGCGGCGAAGCGCCCGGCGCCGACCGGATCCGTCGGCGGATCGAGGGCTCCGCCGGGACCGCGCGCAGACTGCGCATCCCGGCACATGCGGCGCGACTGCCGGCCACGGTGATCGAGCACCCCGCCGCAAGTGTGGGGTGGACGGTGCTGGAGGTGCGTGCCGACGATCGCGACGGATTGTTGCGCGACCTGGGCGAACACCTCTCCCGCCGTCGGATCGCCGTGCACGCCGCCCGGGTGGCGACCCACGCCGGGCAGGCCAGTGACGTGCTGTGGCTCAGCGATGCCCAGGGGCAGCCGCTGGCGGCCGACGAGGTCGCGCGTCTGCGGATCGACCTGCCCCGCGTGGCCGACCTGGGGATCCGCGGCGGTCCCTGATCCGGCCTCGCCACCCAGTGTTTCGGAGGTCGGCCTGCCCAACGGATAGGCTGTGTCGGTGTTCTCCAGCCTTTCCGACCGCCTGACCGCGACGTTCTCGAACATTCGCGGCAAGGGCAAGCTCACCGAATCCGACATCAACGCGACCATCCGCGACATCCGGATGGCGCTGCTCGATGCCGACGTCGCGCTGCCGGTGGTCAAGGAGTTCACCCGCGGCATCCGCGAACGCGCCCTCGGCGCGGAGGTGAGCAAGGCCCTCAACCCGGGCCAGCAGGTCGTCAAGATCGTCAACGAGGAGCTCGTCGAGATCCTCGGTGGCGAGACCCGCACCATCCAGTTCGCCAAGAGCCCGCCGACGATCATCATGCTCGCCGGTCTGCAGGGTGCCGGCAAGACGACGCTGGCGGGCAAGCTGGCGTACTGGCTCAAGGAGCAGGGCCACACCCCGATGCTCGTGGCCTGTGACCTGCAGCGGCCGAACGCCGTGACGCAGTTGGAGGTCGTCGGTGAGCGCGCCGGCGTGCCCGTGTTTGCGCCGGAGCGCGGCAACATGGGTGGCCATGACGCCGTGGGTGCCGATGGCCAGGGAACTCGCTCGTACGGCGATCCGGTCGAGGTCGCGATGCGCGGCGTCGAGGAGGCCGTGCGCCGCCAGCACGATGTCGTCATCGTCGACACCGCCGGTCGCCTGGCGGTCGACGAGGACCTCATGGCCCAGGCCGCGCAGATCCGCGAGGTGCTGCAGCCCGAGGAGGTGCTGTTCGTCATCGACGCGATGATCGGACAGGCCGCCGTCGAGACCGCCTTGGCCTTCCAGAAGGGTGTCGACTTCACCGGCGTCGTGCTGACCAAGCTCGACGGTGACGCCCGCGGTGGTGCTGCGCTGTCGGTGGCCAAGGTCACGGGCCGGCCGATCATGTTCTCCTCCACCGGTGAGGGTGTGAAGGACTTCGAGGTCTTCCACCCCGATCGGATGGCCTCGCGCATCCTCGACATGGGTGACATCCTCACGCTCATCGAGCAGGCCGAGCGGGCGTTCGACCGCGAGCAGGCCGAGGAAATGTCGCGCAAGTTCCTCGCCGCCGAGGACTTCACGTTCAACGACTTCCTCCAGCAACTCTCGGCCATCAAGAAGATGGGCTCGCTGAAGTCGATGCTCAAGATGATGCCGGGTATGCAGCAGATGTCCGCCCAGCTCGACAGCCTCGACGAGCGCGAGTTTGACCGGGTCGAGGCGATCGTCCGTTCGATGACCCCCTTCGAGCGCGACCACCCGAAGGTCATCAACGGCTCGCGGCGCGCGCGTATCGCCAAGGGTTCCGGTGTCACGGTCTCCGAGGTCAACCAACTGCTCGAGCGGTTCGGTGAGGCCCAGAAGATGATGAAGCAGATGGCCAAGGGCGGCGGGATGCCCGGGATGCCGGGCATGCCCGGCTCGGGCCGCAAGGGTCGCCAGCCCAAGCAGGTCAAGAAGAAGGGCAAGTCGGGCAACCCCGCCAAGCGCGCCGCCGAGGAGAAGGCGATGGCCGAGAAGGCCGCCGGCCGCGGCTCCGGTGGCGGTGCCGGATCGGCGTTCGGCGCCGGCCCGGGTGCCGGTGGCATGCCCGATCTCGACCCGAGCCAGCTGCCGAAGGGCTTCGAGAAGTTCCTCGGTAAGTGACCATGTCGTCCCCGGCCGCTGCGCCCGCGACCGTGCCGACCGAGGGCGGCCGGCTGTACACCCGCACACTGGGGGAGTCCGGACCCCGGATCGCGTTCCTGCACGGCGTCCTGGGGCAGGGCCGCAACTGGACCACGATCGCCAAGGCGCTGGTCGCGGGCGGTCGCCGCGCGACGCTCATCGACCTGCCCAATCACGGTCGCTCGCCGTGGACGGCGGAGTTCTCCCATCGAGACATGACCGACGCCGTCGCGGCCGAACTGGCCGCGCTGGCACCGGGGGAGCAGTGGGCCATCGTGGGCCATTCCATGGGTGGCAAGGTCGCGATGATGGTCGCCCTGCGATTCCCGGAGTTGGTCGAGCGGCTCGTGGTCGTCGATGTCGCGCCCATGTCCTACGGCTCGGTCGAGCGCGGGTTCACCTCCATCATGGAGGGCATGCACCGGGTCGACCTCGGCCCCACCACAACGCGCGAGTCCGCCGAGGAGTCGCTGCGACCGTGGATCGGCAGTCCTACCGTTCGGGCCTTCGTGCTGCAGAACCTGCGTCGTGACCCCAACGGCGGCTGGATGTGGCAGCTCAACCTCGACCTCCTGCGCCACAACCTCGGACCGCTGGGTGGCTGGGATATTGCGGATGTGGGGCCGTACGAGGGTCCCGTCCTGTGGCTGACCGGCTCCGACTCGGAGTACGTGAACGACGACGCCGTGCCGGCCATGCGGGCGCTGTTCCCGCGGACACAGCGCATCACGGTCAAGAACGCCGGCCATTGGGTGCACTCCGAGCAGCCGGAGGTCACGCTGGCTGCGCTGGAGCGGTTCCTGCCCCACGAGGGGCCGAGCCATTAACCGCGAGGCAGCCAGGCCGGGTTTCCGTGGGGCACTTTGGCTTTCGATCGGGGTGTACCTGGTCATCGTGGCGGCGGCAGCGTGGGGGCTGCGCGGCGCGGAGCGCGTGCCGATCCACTTCGGTGTCGACGGCTCTCCTGACGGGTGGGCCACCCCTCGGGTTGCGCTCGGGCTCTCGCTGCTGGTGCCGCTGTTGGTGATCTGGTTGCCGCTGCTCTCCCGACTGGCCATCTCGTTCCCGAGCGCGATCAACATCAACGCCCGCGACAAGGCGTGGTGGGTGGCGACCGGCCCGCGCCTGGCGCGGTTCGAGCGACTGTTGCGCGAGCAGTTGATGGCCTGCGTCGCAGCGGTCCTGCTGCTGGTCTTCGTGCCGGCGGTGGCGCTGATGTGGTGGGTCGGCGCCGGCGGGTCGCCCTCGAGCGGTGCCGGGTCGACCAGGTTCATCACTGCGCTGTTCATCACGTCCACGGTGGTGTTCGTGGCAGCGATGATCTGGTGGACCGTGCACCTGACGCGCCTGTTCCGGCGGCGCCCTGCCGACCTGTCATGACCCCCGCATCCGGTCTCTGACAGTCCGATAGGGTTCGCCGCATGGCAACGGTGCTTCATGTGACTGGTCAGGTGCTCGTCGGCCCCGCGGAGGTGCGCGACGAGGTGTGGGTCATCGACGGCAAGGTGACGTTCACGGCTCCCGGTTCCGGGCACGACGTGCAGACCGTCAGCGGCTGGGCGATTCCCGGACTCGTCGACGCCCATTGCCACGTCGGCCTCGACAGCCATGGGGCGGTTGACCAGGCCACGGCCGAGGCACAGGCCACCATGGACCGAGACCACGGCACGCTGCTCATCCGCGATGCCGGATCGCCGTCCGACACGCACTGGATCGACGAGCGCGACGACCTGCCGAAAATCATCCGGGCCGGTCGGCACATCGCCCGTCCCAAGCGGTACCAGCGCAACTTCGCCCACGAGGTCGAGCCGGAGCAGCTCGTCTCCCGGGTGCGCGCGGAGGCCCGTGCGGGCGACGGGTGGGTGAAGTTGGTCGGTGACTGGATCGACCGCAGCGTCGGTGACCTGGCCACGTGCTGGCCGGTCGACGCGCTCACCGAAGCCATCGCCGCCGCCCATGAGGAGGGCGCTCGCGTGACCGCGCACTGCTTCGCCGAGGAGTCGCTGCGCGACTTTGCGGCGGCAGGCACGGACTGCATCGAACACGCGACGGGCCTGCTTCCGGACACGATCGAGACCTTCGCCAAGCAGCAGATCGCCATTGTGCCGACCATGGTCAACATCGCCACGTTCCCGAGCATCGCGGCGCCGGCTCAGGAGAAGTTCCCCGAGTACCACAAACACATGCTCGACCTGCACGCTCGCCGCCTGACGACGATCGCGGACGCCAAGGACGCTGGTGTGCCGATCTACGTCGGCACCGACGCGGGAGGGTCGTTGCCGCACGGACTCGTTGCCGAAGAATGCGCTGAGTTGGTCAAGTGCGGTTTCAGCCCGCTCGAGGCACTCGACGCCGCCACCTGGTCGGCTCGCGAATGGCTGGGTCGCCCCGGGCTCGTGGAGGGCGCGGACGCCGACCTCGTCGTCTACGCCGCCGACCCACGTCAGGACGTCGAAGTGCTCGCCCACCCGCAGCAGATCGTCCTGCGCGGCCGACCCGTCCTGGCCGTCTGAAGGCCCACCTCCGCCGGGGGAGAGGCGAGTAGGCAGAGTTCTCCTATGAAATCGGGGCGTGGTCATGGACGGCTCCGGTTGAGGCCGGGTCGT
>NZ_BCRE01000206.1 GCF_001552435.1 Kribbia dieselivorans NBRC 106261 | reverse complement strand
GTCGGCGTCGCGGTCCCGGGCGGCCACGAGGTCGCGCCGCATCGCGCGCCGGGCTCGGCGCAGGGCGGCTTTCTCGGGGCCGGAGGGCATGCCGACAGTGTCTCGCCTACCCTGATCGCATGAACAAGGGGCTGGGTCTGGCGGTGTCCAAGATGCGCGCTGAGGGGATCGACGAGCGCGCCATCACCGTCTTCGAGGACTTCTATCGACAACTGGTCGAGGGCGTGCGCGGCACCATCGCCGAAACTGAGATCGCACCGTTGACGGACGTGCCACGGTTCGCCGGCCAGCGCTTCTCCGACGAGGAGCGCTCGGCCGCGCTCGCGCAGGTCGCCGTCATCAAGCTCAACGGCGGGCTCGGCACGTCGATGGGTGCCCGGGGTGCCAAGTCCGCGCTCCCGGTGCGTGACGGCGCGAGCTTCCTCGACATCATCGCCCGGCAGGTGCTCGACCTGCGCGCGCGGTTCGGCGCGAGCCTGCCGCTCATCCTGATGAACTCGTTCCGCACCCATGAGGAGTCCCTCAAGGTGCTCTCGGCGTACCCCGACCTGCCCGTCGACGGTCTGCCGCTGGACTTCATCCAGTCGGCCGAGCCGAAGCTGCGCGCCGACGACCTCACGCCGGTCGAATGGCCGCCGGACCCGTCGTTGGAGTGGTGTCCGCCCGGCCACGGCGACCTGTACGTCTCGCTGCTGGCCACCGGCTTGCTCGACGATCTCGTCACGCGCGGCATCCGCTACGCCTTCGTCTCCAACGCCGACAACCTCGGCGCGACGTGCGACCCCGACCTGGCGGCGTGGGTCATCGGCGAGCAGGTCCCGTTCCTGGCCGAGGTGTGCCAGCGCAGCGCCAACGACCGCAAGGGCGGCCACTTCGCCCGGCGCCGGGGTGACGACCGGATCATCCTGCGCGAGAAGGCGATGCTCGAACCGGGCGACGAGGACGCGTTCCAGGACATCGAGCGGCATCGGTTCTTCAACACCAACAGCCTGTGGATCGACCTGGCCGTGCTCCGGGCGAAGCTGGCCGAGCTCGGAGGCGTGCTCGGCCTGCCGATGATGGTCAACCACAAGCACGTCGACCCGACGCGGCCCGATTCGCCGGAGGTCATCCAGATCGAGTCGGCGATGGGCACGGCGATCGGCACGTTCGATGGCGCGCAGGTGCTCGAGGTCGGCCGCGACCGGTTCCGGCCGGTGAAGACGACCAACGAACTGTTGCTGCTGCGCTCCGATGTGTTCGAGATCGATGACCATGCGGTGCTGCATTCGACCACCGGCCGCCCCGACCCGGCCATTCGGCTCGGAGCGTCGTACACGCACGTGGGCGCGTTCGACGCGCGGTTCCCCGAGGGCGTGCCGTCGCTGCGGGAGTGCACCTCCCTGACGGTCGACGGGGACGTCACCTTCGGGGCGCACGTGAGGTGCCTCGGTGATGTCGTCGTGCGTGGCTCCGGCACGGTGCCGGCGGGCGCGCACCTGGCCGGCGAGGTGGAGGTCTCGTCGTGACCGGCCACGGATCGGGTCGATGACCGCGCTGCCGGGGTGGGAGTGGCCCGTGGAGTTGGCGGCCGTCACGCCGCGGGGTGAACCCCTGGTGCTGCGCCCGCTCCTCAACCGGGACGAGGCGCAGTTCCAGCACGTGCGTCACGTCAACGCGGCATGGCTGACGCCGTGGGACGCGACGAATCCGAGGCCGGGCGAGGCGATCTCGTTCCGCACGATGGTGCGTCGACAGGCCGGCGAGGCCAAGGCCGGGCGGACGCTGCCCCTGATCATCACGGCGCAGGATCGGATCGTCGGTCAGATCACGGCCAGCGGAATCACCGGGGGCGCGCTGTGGTCGGCCTCGGTCGGGTACTGGGTCGTGGAGTCCGTCGCCGGGCGCGGCATCATGCCGACGGCGCTCGCGGCCGTGGCCGATCACCTGATGGGGACGTGTGGCCTGCACCGGATCGAGGTGAACATCCGCCCCGAGAACGGGCCCAGTCTGGCCGTGGTGCGCAAGCTCGGGTTCCGGGAGGAGGGGGTGCGCCGGGCCTTCCTGCACATCAACGGAGCGTGGCGAGATCACCGGTCGTTCGCCGTCACCACGGAGGACCTGGCCGGCGAGACCCTTCTTTCACGTTGTCACCATGCGTACCTCGAGTCACATGCGCGACACACCGACGCAGATGCGGCCTCTGGGACCTGAGGCTTCCTACGGTTGAGGCGTGCAACCCAGCAGCCTGATCTTCGTCGCGGTCATCGCGGTGTGGGCTGCCTACCTGGCCCGCACGTGGATCCGGCGCCGTGAGGATCTGGCCACGACCCCGGTGGTCGAGGAGCACTCCGAGGCGATGCGCGTGCTGGACGTGCGGCACACGGCGAATGTGCCGGTGCCCGAGCCGGTGATCGCCGAAGTGTCCCCAGGCCGTGAGCGTGTCGTCGAGCCGCGGCGCCCGTCGCGGCTGCTGCGGGCGCTGCCCGGCCTGACGCTGCTGACGTCGTTGTTCGCGCTGCCCGCCCTCATCGGGTTGGCGGCGTTCTCGATCGTGCCTTGGTGGGCCGTGGGTGTGGACCTTGCGGTGCTGGTCGCCGCGTTCGTGGCGGTGCGGATCACCGTGAAGGCACGTCGTCGTCGCCGTCACGAGGTGTGGTTGGCCGCGCGGGCGGCGCGCTCGGCCCGCCCGGCGGAGATCGCGCCGATCCGGTCGACGTCGCCCCGTTCGGGCGCTGCTCGACCGGTTGCTGCCCGCCCGGCACCCGCTCGGGTGGTCGCGGCTCCGGTGGCCCGGGAGCACGCCGCTCCGCTGGAGCAGCCCGTCGCCGAGGTCGCCATCGCCCCCGGCCGCGCTGGTGTCGAGGACGGGACGGACGAGACTCCGGCACCCACGGTGGCCGAACTCGTGGCGCAGAGCCGCCCCCTGCCAGTGGAACCCAGCGTGCCCACGATGGTGCTCGATGACGACGACATGCCTCTGACGTGGGATCCGGTACCGGTACCCCCGCCGACCTACACGCTCAAGCGCCAGGCCGAACGGTACGACGAACCGGCTCCTGCTCCCGTGGCTGCTCCTGCTCCTGCTCCGGTCGTCGAGACCGTCGAGCCGCCGCGCCGCGCCGCCCAGGGCTGAGCCCGGCGTCGTTCGGGCCGCTTGGCGTCGTTGGGCAGGCTTGGCTGACGCTCGGTTGGGGGCCAACCCTGTCCTTTGTCGGCCAACCCCGGACAACGACGCCAGCTGGGCACAACGACGCCAGCTGGGCACAACGACGCCAGCTGGCCACAACGAGGCCAGCTGGTTGGGGTGGCTGTCGAAGGACCCGCCCGCTACGCCAGGCCCGTGCGCGTTTCCTCGTCGTCATCGAGGTCCGAGCCCGATTCGACGGCATGCTCGACCTCCTCGAGTTGCTCGTCGGCGAGCAGGTGATGTCCGACCGCGTTGATCACCGCCGCCACGGGCACCGCAAGGAGCGCCCCGACGATGCCGGCCAGCACGCCACCGGCCGCAATGGCCAGCAGGACGCCTAGCGGGTGCACGGCGACGGCCCGGCCCATGAGGACCGGCTGGAGCAGGTGCGACTCGAGCTGCTGCACACCGATCGTCACCGCGAGCATGATCAACGCGGTGACGAAACCCTTCGTCACCAGCGCCAGGATCACCGCGATCGCGCCGCTGGCCAGCGCACCGATGATGGGCACGAAGGCGCCGAAGAAGGTGAGCAGACCGATGCCCGCGGCGAACGGGACTCCGAGAATTGCTGCGCCCGCGCCGATCCCGACGGCATCGACGGCGGCGACGATGATCGTCGCGCGGGTGTACGAGGTGAGTTGGTGCCAGGCGATCCGGCCGGAGGACAACATGCGGGTGCGGGCGCCGCGCGGGAACAGCCGGACCACCCACGCCCAGATGTGCTCGCCCTGCATGAGGAAGAAGAACAGCGTGAACATGGAGATGAAGAAGCCCGTCACGATGTGACCGGCCGTCAGGCCGAACTGGGTCGCCACATCGCTGGTGACGAGGTTGGTCGCCTCCTGGCGCGTGTTGCGCAGGAAGTCACTGATCTGGGTGTCGGAGATCCCGAACGTGCCGGCGAGCCAGTCGCGGATCTGCTGCAGACCGATGACCACCTGTGACGTCAGGTCCGTGATCTGCGTGGCGAGTTGGGTGCCCACCAGGCTGATCAGGCCCAGGACCACCGCCAGCGTGCCGATGACCGTGATGAAGGCGGCCAGCGGGCGCGGCATGATCCGATTCAGGGCCAGCGTCAGCGGCGCGAGCATCGCGGCCAGCAGAATGGCGATGGCCACGGGAATGGTCACCGTCGACAACGTCGCGAGCACCCACATGACGGCGACGACGCCCGCGGCGATGACCAGCAGACGCCACGACCACTCGCTGGCCCCGCGCACGGTTGGCGGCACCCAACTGGCGTGGGTGTCATCGCCGTACGGCGCCTCGCGCACGGGTCGGTCGTCTGGCATGGACGGTTCGGCGGATGCCACGCGGTCTCCCCTCGGTGCTGCTGCGCGGTGCTACCTCAGTATGGACGCGCGGCCGGATTTCGGAGTTCCGGGGTTGGGGTGTTAATCTGTCCGTCGCACTCGGGGCTGTAGCGCAGTTGGTAGCGCACTTCGTTCGCAATGAAGGGGTCAGGGGTTCGAATCCCCTCAGCTCCACCACGAGCACAAGGTCCACACACCATCTGGTGTGTGGACCTTGTGGCATGTCCGGCGGGGGATCGGCGTGCGGCACATCGAGCGCTGCGACGAGCGGGAGGTTCGTCGACAACTCGTGACCGCGTGATCACGGCGCCGGCTGCGGCGTGGCGATCTCGTCGGCGTTGTTCGCGATCCACTCCATCAGCGGCAGCATCAGTGCCATCAGCTCCTGGCCGCGCTCGGTGAGCCGATACTCCACATGCGGCGGAACGGTGGCGCGCGCGTCACGGTGAACGAGACCGTCGGCGGTGAGTTGGCGCAAGGTCGCGGCGAGCATCTTCTCGCTGATGCCCTCGACGTCGCGCCGCAGCGTGCCCCACCGTTTCGTGCCACCGGTCAGCGCCCACAGCACGAGCACGCCCCATCGGCTCATCACATGGTCGAGCACGAGTCTGGTCGCACATTGCGGCGAGAACACGCCCGGTCGGGCGGCCCGCATCTGCTCAAAACTTACTGACATGCCAGTACCTTACCGAGAAGTGGGTACCCAAGAGTTGGAATGTCAGGGTTGGCGAGCGCCTTCTACACGGCGACCACCCCAAGGAAAGGACCCTTCATGACCATCCTCGTCACCGGAGCCAGCGGCCACCTCGGCCGCCTCGTCGTCGACAGCCTGCTCGCCCGCGGCGCGAAGCCCGCCGAGTTGATCGCCGGAGCCCGCTCGCCGGAGAAGCTCGCCGATCTGGTCGCGGCGGGCGTGTCGACCGTCGCGATCGACTACGACGATCCCGCCACCCTCACTTCTGCCCTGGGCGGGGTGGACCGGGTGCTGCTGGTCTCCGGCAGCGAGGTCGGCAAGCGCGTCTCGCAGCATCAGAACGTGATCGACGCGGCCGCCGCCGCGGGTGTCGAGCTGCTGGCCTACACCAGCCTCGTCCGGGCGGACTCCAGCACGCTGCCGCTCGCGCCGGATCATCTGGCCACCGAGCAGGCGATCGCTGCCTCCGGTGTGCCGGCGGTGATCCTGCGCAACAACTGGTACGCCGAGAACTACCTGCCCGACCTGGACCGTGCTCGCGAGACCGGCGTGCTCGCCGCCAGCGGCGGCGATGGCAAGGTCACCCCCGCCAGCCGTCGCGACTACGCCGACGCGGCGGCGGTCGTCCTGCTCGGCGACGGGCACGCCGGGCAGGTGTACGAGCTCGCCGGCG
>NZ_BCRE01000205.1 GCF_001552435.1 Kribbia dieselivorans NBRC 106261 | reverse complement strand
CGCCGCCGCGATCGGCGAGGAGATCGGGCGCGACGTGACCTACCAGCGGCTCACCGCGGCGGAGCACGTCGCCGCGCTCACCGCCGCCGGGCTCGACGAGGGCACCGCCGGATTCGTCGCCGCGCTGGACGCCGGCATCGCCGCCGGCGACCTGGACACTCCCAACGCCACGCTGTCCGACCTCATCGGACGCCCCACCACGCCGCTGGTCGAGGTGCTGCGCGCCGGCGCCTGAACGGCGCTCCGGCCATCGGGTTTGTGAATCTCACGCCTGGCGCGCCGACGGGTTCCGGTCGTCGCGTCAGCCGAAGCCCGTCGCGCCGCTTCGGTCGCCGCGTTGCCCCGCCCCGGGTCACGCGGCGACCGAATGCGTTCGTTCCCTTGCGAGGTCCCGGGCACGGGGAGGATAGTGAGTTCTCGGAACGCCGACCAACGCCGCTGACGTTCCAGGACACCGAAACCGTGGTCAGGGGGGATCACATGTCGCACACACCGGATCCTGCCGACACGCCTGAGAACCAGAGGCCCGACGACGGCGTCGACGACCCCGCCGCCCGCCTGGAGCAGGAACTGGCCCGACGCGGGTACCCGATGCCCACGCCCGCCGGTGGTTCCGACATCGCTGCCGACACCTCCGCCGATCCGACGGAGCCCGACACCGAACCACTCACCGAACTCGATCCCGACGCCGACGAGTGATCCGTCGGCGGGCAGCGGACGGCGGCCCGCCGACACGACATCCATTCGCAGGTCCAGACACACATTTCAGGTCGGCGAGGCCCGCAGGCCCCAACCATGGGTCCTGCTTGCCCGCCCACCGGAGGTAGGCGGACATGAGAGGTACCGGAAACGAGGGCGCCGGCACGCCCGTGGTCGAGGAACCGGCCACACAGTTGCCACCGAAACCACCGGGCGGATCGCCGATGGCGCGCCTGCTTCAACTCCTGCAGAGTCACGAGTTGGTCGAGGTCGCCGAGGAGGTGGTGCGAGCGTCGGTCGCGCAGCCGCAGGCGCAGGCCGCCGTCGAGCGGGCCCGGGAACTGGGCGTGTTGCCCGAAGCCGCGGCGCCCAGCGATGCGCCGAGCGCGGCCGGCGGGGGTCGTGACGG
>NZ_BCRE01000204.1 GCF_001552435.1 Kribbia dieselivorans NBRC 106261 | reverse complement strand
CGGTCACCAACGGGCAGACCTACGGCTCGAGCCGTGTCAACGTCTCGGGGCGGATCTCCGCGATCGCCGTCGACCCCGCCGCCCCGGCCCACGTGCTCGCCGGAGCCGCGAACGGTGGCGTCTGGGAGAGCCGGGATCGCGGCGCTTCGTGGGCACCGCGCTCCGATTTCGCCTCGACCCTCACGGTCGGTGCCCTGGCCTTCGACCCCGTGGACTCGCGCGTGGCCTATTGCGGCACCGGCGAGGGCGACTGGTGGTCCTTCCTCGGCAACGGCGTACTGCGCTCCGTCGATGGTGGCGCGAGTTGGACGCAACGGTGCACGACCCCGTTCGTCGGCCAGGGTTTCCATGCCCTCGTCGTCGACCCGAGCAGCCGCACGCGCCTGTTCGCCGGCACCACGCGGGGCCTGTACGTCTCGACCAATTCCGGAGCGGCGTGGACCCAGCGGCGTAGCCAACGCACCTGGGCCATCGCCCGGCGCAGCGGCGAATTGCTCGCCGCCTGCGCCGACGGACTGTTCCGCTCGACGAACAACGGCACCGCGTGGACCGCCGTCGCTCTGCCCGGGGCGCCGGCCTCCTTCGACCGCTTGGCCGTCTCGATCGCCCCGTCCAACCCCGCGGTGGCGTACGCCTTCGGCACCGGAGCGCCGTACACCACCGACCCGACGGCCTACCTCTGGCGACGCAACACCGCCGGTCGCTGGTCGGCCGTGCCGCTGCCGCCCGGCCTGAGCACCGGCCAGTCCTGGTACGACTGGTACGTCGCGGCCGCCCCGGACACCGGCGGGCAGGTGTACTGCGGTGCGATCGAGATCCACCGGGGCACGCTGTCGGGCACGACGTGGTCGTGGGTGAATCTCAGCAACAAGGGCACGACCGGAGATTCGATCCACCCCGACCAACACTCCATCGCGTTCGAGCCGGGGGCGCCGGGCACGGTCTACGCCGGCTGCGACGGTGGGCTGTTCCGCTCCACCGACCGCGGCGTGACGTGGCGCAGCTGCAACAACGGGCTGGTCGTCAGCGAGTTCGAGTACATCGCCCACGACTGGGGCTCGGCGCGCTGGCTCATCGGCGGCACGCAGGACAACGGCACGAACCGGTGGACCGGGCCGCTGACGTGGGAGCACGTCGACGACGCCGACGGCGGGGACGTCGCGGTCAACCGGACGACACCGACCACCGTCGTGCACTCGCGGCAATGGGGCGCGCTGCTGCGCTCCACCACCAAGGGCAATGTCAACTCGTGGACCTGGATCGACCCGACCCGACCGGCCGGCGAGGGCACCGGGTTGTTCTACCCGCCGGTGGAGGCCAGCGCCACGACCGGCAACACCGTCGCGCTGGGCATGCAGGCGCTGTACGTCTCGCGTGACAACGGCGGCACGTGGACCCGGCGGGGGATTCCCAGCGGGGGCACGGCCTCGGCGATGCACATCCCCGATCCCAACACCGTGCTCCTCGGGTTGACCGACGGGCGGGTGCTGCGCTCGCGGTTCCAGCGCGGCGCCTGGACGACGTTGACCGCGCTGACCACGCCGCGCGCGGGTGCCTATGTCAGTGACCTGTACGCCGAGGCCGGCGCGTCGGGGCGGATCATCGCGACGAGTTCGCAGGTCGGTGGCGGGCGGGTGTTCGTCTCCGACAACGGTGGGTCGACGTGGACCAACCGCACGGCCGGGTTGCCGGCGCTGCCGATCAATGCCGTGGCCGTCGACGACGCCAACCGCAACCGGGTGTGGGTCGCCGCCGACCTCGGGGTCTACGAGAGTCGCAACTCCGGAGCGTCGTGGACGACCTTCTCCGCGTCGTTGCCCAATGCGTTCGTCGGGGACCTCGTGTACCACCCGCACGCCCGGGTGCTGCGGGCCGGTCTGCGCAACCGCGGCGTGTGGGAGATCCCGGTCGACGGGTGGATGACGCAACCGGTGTGCGGGACGCAGTTCACCGGCACCCTGGCCGCCAACGCCAGCAACCGCTGGTTCACGTTCCGGTGGCCGGCGACGTGGCACATCGTCTGGACGGTCATGCCGACCACGGTGCGCAACGGCGCTCCGCAGGTCTCGTGGCAGGTGCAGGTCGAACGTGCCGACGCCGAATACGCCACCTACTGGATCACCGTGAAGAACCTGACCGCGCAGACCGTCACCTTCGAGGGGCGCTACGCGATCCTGAGCCGCTACTAGGAGTCACCATGAGAACGAATGTCCAGTTCACCGGCACGCTCGCGGCCGGAGCGTCGCAGCGATGGTTCACCTTCGGGTGGCCGGCCTCGTGGCACGTCGTCTGGTACATGATGCCGACGACCGTGCGCAACGGCGCTCCGGAACTCGACTGGGATGTCGCGGTCGAACGGGCCGACGCCACCAACTGCACCTACTGGATCACCGTGAAGAACCTCGCCTCGGTGCCAGTGACGTTCGAGGGCCGCTACGCGGTCCTGAATTAGGAGGCGGTCATGCGGATCACCATTGAGATCGACGGGGGCGAGGCGCGCGTTGAGGCGTCACCCGCGGAGTCTCGTGCGGCGGGTGAGGGGAGCGGCGCGCCGATGAGTTCACCGGGTTCACCGATGGCGGCGGGCTCGGCGGGTTCACCGATGACTTCGGGTTCGCCGAGCGCGGCGGCGGCCGTGCCGGATGACCTGGCTGCGCGCGCGGCCGTGGTCGGGGCGCTCTCAGCCGGGCCGGCCCCGACGGCCGAGGAG
>NZ_BCRE01000203.1 GCF_001552435.1 Kribbia dieselivorans NBRC 106261 | reverse complement strand
GGCGTCGGCCGCCACGGCGGCGTCGACCGACGCGTCGCCGGTCGCGGTGTGCACCAGCCACGCCCCGGCCAGATCGACCGGCCCGGCGTAACGACGCTCCGCCCAAGTGATGTGACCGGCGGCGACGAGGTCGGCCAGGCCGTCGCACAACTGCGGCGCGACGACCGTGACGTCAGCGCCGTCGTCGACGAACGCCGACACCCGTCGGGCGGCGACCGGGCCGCCCCCGACCGCGACGACACGTCGCCCGGTCAGGGCGACGCCGAGCGGAGTGATGTTCACCGCAGCGTTCCGTCGAAGCGGTCGCGGATCATGCCGGCCGCCACGGTCGCGCCGTCGTGGGCGTCGATGAGCAGGAACGCACCGGTGCGGCGCGAGGTCGCGTAGTCCTCGGTGGCCAGCGGTGCGGCGAGCTTGATCCGCACCCGACCGATGTCGTTGAGCTCGAGCGACGTGGCCGGTGCGGGGGCGAGTTCGTGCAGGTCGAGACGACCGTTGACCTCGCTGACGATGCCCTTGACGGTTGTCGTCAGGTGCTTGACGTCGTAGCGGGCGCCGGGGGTCAGCGGCCGATCGGACAGCCACGTGACGACGGCCTCGATCTCCCGCACGGGCTGCGGAGCGTCGTGCGAGGACACGAGCACGTCTCCGCGCGCGATGTCGATGTCATCGGCCAAGCGCACCGTGACCGACTGCCCCGCGTGGGCGGAGTCCAGTTCGGTCCAGGCGAGGTCGATACCCACCACGGTCGACGTGCGGCCCGAGGGCAGCACCGTGACGGCGTCCCCGACGGCGATCGTGCCGGCGGCGACCTGACCGGCGTAACCGCGGTACTCGACGTGCTGCGGGTCGACCGCTCCGGACTGCGGGCGGATCACCGTCTGCACCGGGAAGCGGAACGTGCCGGTCGGCGCAGGCTCGCCCGAGGGCAACTGCTCCAGCAGTTCGAGCAGGGCCGGGCCGTCGTACCACGGGGTGTTCGTCGAGCGGTCGACGATGTTGTCGCCGAGCAGCGCCGAGACGGGGATGGTGTGCAGCCCCTGCGCGATGCCGAGCCCGGCAGCAAGCGCCTGGACGTCGGCCTCGACGGAGCGGTACGTGGCCTCGTCCCAGTCGACGAGGTCGACCTTGTTCACCGCGACAATGACGTGCGGCACGTGCAGCAGCGCGGCCACGGCGAGGTGGCGACGGGTCTGCTCGAGCACGCCGTGGCGCACGTCGACGAGCAGCACGACGACGTCGGCCGTGCTCGCGCCGGTGACGGTGTTGCGCGTGTACTGCACGTGACCGGGGCAGTCGGCGAGGATGAACGAACGCTCCGCCGTGGCGAAGT
Organism: Kribbia dieselivorans NBRC 106261; assembly: GCF_001552435.1. Lineage (GTDB taxonomy): Bacteria > Actinomycetota > Actinomycetes > Actinomycetales > Dermatophilaceae > Kribbia > Kribbia dieselivorans. Next base: position 8,587 of record NZ_BCRE01000203.1, on the reverse strand, counting down.
AGCGGTAGGCGACATCGATGGTGATGCCCTGCTCCCGCTCGGCGCGCAGGCCGTCGGTGAGCAACGCCAGGTCGGCGCCGTCCAGACCGCGGTCGGCCGAGGCTCGTTCGACGGCGGCGAACTGGTCGACGAGGACGTTCTTGGAGTCGTGCAGCAGTCGCCCGACGAGGGTCGACTTGCCGTCATCGACCGACCCGGCCGTGGCCAGGCGCAGCAGTGTCGTGGTGCCCATCAGAAGTAGCCCTCCTTCTTCCGGTCCTCCATGGCGGCCTCGGAGATCCGGTCATCGGCGCGGGTCGCGCCACGTTCGCTGACGGTGGTGGCGGCGGTCTCCCGGACCACGGCCGCGACGTCGAAGGCGTCGGAGGCGACGGCGCCGGTGCAGGACATGTCACCGACGGTGCGGTAGCGCACGGTGCGGGTGGTGATCTCCTCGCCGTCACGGGCCGGCAGGTACGGGCCGACGGCGAGCAGCATGCCGTCCCGGTCGACGACCTCACGCTCGTGCGCGAAGTAGAGCGGCGGGAGTTCGATGTTCTCGCGCTCGATGTACTGCCAGACCTCGAGTTCGGTCCAGTTGCTCAGCGGGAAGATGCGCACGTGCTCACCGGGGCGGTGGCGGGTGTTGAAGATGTTCCACAGCTCCGGGCGCTGGGTGCGCGGGTCCCACTGGCCGAACTCGTCGCGCAGGGAGACGATGCGCTCCTTGGCGCGGGCCTTCTCCTCGTCGCGGCGGCCGCCACCGAAGACACCGTCGAACTTGTGCTCCGCGATCGCGTCGAGCAGCGGCTGGGTCTGCAGCGGGTTGCGGGTGCCGTCGGCACGCTCGCGCAGACGACCGTCGTCGATGTAGTCCTGCACCTTGGCGACCTCGAGCCGCAGCCCGAGGCGCTCGGCCGTGCGGTCGCGAAAGTCGAGGACCTCGGGGAAGTTGTGCCCGGTGTCGACGTGCAGCAGCGGGAACGGCACCCGCGCCGGCCAGAACGCCTTGACGGCCAGGTGGAGCATGACGACGGAGTCCTTGCCGCCGCTGAAGAGCAGGGCGGGGCGCTCGAGCTCGGCGACGGACTCACGGATGATGAGCATCGCCTCGCTCTCGAGCACGTCGAGTTGACTGAGCGATGCGGCGGCCGGTGCGCCGGAGGCGTCGGCCGCGGTGGTGAGGGGCGTGGTCACAGGGGTGCCTTCGTTGATGTCGCTGGTGGCGAGTGCGGAGTCGGTGATGGTCATGCGCGCAACCGGCTCATACGTGGATCCCGCACTCGACCTTGTCGGTGCCCGACCAACGGCCGGAACGGATGTCCTCGCCGGGGGCGACCTTGCGGGTGCACGGGAAGCAGCCGATCGACGGGTAGCCCTGGGCCAGGAGCGGGTTGACCGGCAACTCGTTGATCTCGGAGTACAGGTTGAGGTCGTCGAAGCTCCACGCGGCCAGCGGGTTGACCTTGACCATGCCGTGCTTCTCGTCGAACGTCACCAGGGGCGTGTTGGTACGCGTCGGAGCCTCGTCGCGACGCACGCCGGTGAACCACACCTCGTAGCCCTCGAGGGCGCCGTTGAGCGGGTCGACCTTGCGCATCTGGCAGCACAGGGTCGGGTTGCGGTCGTGCAGCTTCTCGCCGAACTCGGCGTCCTGCTCGGCCACGGTCTGCTTCGGGGTGACGTCGACGACCGTGATCGGCAGCGCCTTGGCCACGGTGTCGCGCATGGCCAGGGTCTCCGGGAAGTGATACCCCGTCTCGAGGAAGAGCACCTCGACGTCGGGCACGTACCGCGCGACGACGTGCGGCAGGACCGCGTCGGCCATCGAGCAGGCGACGGTCATGGCCTCGGGCGCGAACTTCGTCGCGACCCACGCCATAAGGGTCTCGGCGTCGACCTCGCCGAGCGCCGCGCCCTCCTCCGCTATGGCGCGCAGTTCATCGACGGAGCGTCGTGTGGTGACGGTCATTTCAGGTCCCCTTCCTCGGCCCGGTGCGCCCACTGCGCGAAGGTCTCGCCGGTGGTGCGCTGGTCCAGGTACGAACGCACCAGACCCTCGACGTAATCCGGCAGGTCGTCGGCGGCGATCTTGAAGCCCTTGACCGTCCGGCCGAGGTTGGCCTCGGTGCCGGTGGTCTCGGCCAGGCCGCCACCGAGGTGGACCTGGAAGCCCTCGCGGTGGCCGCCCTCGCCGTCGTCCATGAGCAGACCCTTGAGGCCGATGTCGGCGGTCTGGATGCGCACGCACGAGTTGGGGCACCCGTTGATGTGCAGGGTGATGCGCTCGTCGAGGTCGAGGCCGTCGAGGCGCTTCTCCAGTTCGAGGATGGTGCGCTTGGCGTGGGCCTTGGTGTCGACGAAGCTCAGCTTGCAGAACTCGATGCCGGTGCAGGCCATCGTGTAGCGGCGGAACGGGCTGGGGTTCGGCGTCAGACCGAGCTCCTCGAGGCCGGCCACGGCGCGGTCGACGTGCTCGGTCGCGACGTCGAGCAGGAGCACCTTCTGGTGCGGCGTCAGACGGATGCGCTCGGCGCCGACCTCGCGGGCCAGCGCCGCCAGGCCGGTGAGGATGTCACCGTTGAGACGGCCGACGATCGGGGCGGCGCCGATGTAGTGGCGACCGTCCTTCTGCTCGTGGACGCCGATGTGGTCGGCCGGCGCGCCGTCCGGCACCGCGGCCGGACCGTCGGGCAGCGGGCGCTTCAGGTACTCGGTCTCGAGCACCTCCCGGAACTTCTCGATGCCCCACTGGGCGATGAGGAACTTCAGGCGGGCCTTGTTGCGCAGGCGGCGGAACCCGTAGTCGCGGAAGATCGAGACGACGCCGTGCCAGACCTCCGCGGCCTCCTCGGGGCGCACGAACACGCCGACGCGCTCGGCCAGTCGCGGCGCGGTGGACAGGCCACCGCCGACCCACAGGTCGTAGCCGAGGCCGAGCTCGGGGTGCTCGACGCCGACGAAGGAGACGTCGTTGATCTCGTGCACGACATCCAGCGACGGGTGCGCGGTCACCGCGGTCTTGAACTTGCGCGGCAGGTTCGACAGCGACGGGTCGCCGATGTAGGTGTCGACGATCTCGCGGACCGTCGAGCTGGAGTCGAAGAGTTCGCCCTGGGCGACCCCGGCGACCGGGCTACCGAGCACGACGCGGGGCACGTCACCGCACGCCTCGGTCGTCTGCAGGCCCACCGACTCGATGCGACGCCAGATCTCGGGAACGTCCTCGATGGCGATCCAGTGGTATTGGATGTTCTGCCGGTCGCTGACGTCGGCGGTGCCGCGGGCGAAGTCTCGGGAGATGCCGGCGAGGGTTTCGAGCTGGTCGAGCGTGAGCTGTCCTCCGTCGAGGCGGATGCGCATCATGAAGAACTTGTCCTCGAGCTCGGAGTCGGGCGCACCGGTGTGCGTACCGTCCAGGCCCTGCTTGCGCTGCGTGTACAGACCCCACCAGCGGAAGCGACCGTGCAGGTCCTCCTCGGTGATGCTGTCGAACCCGGTGGTCGCGTACTCGTTGAGGATGCGGTCCCGGACGTTGAGGCCGTTGTCCGCCTGCTTGAACACCTCGTTGGCGTTGAGCGGCTCGTGACCGTCGACGGACCACTGACCGTTGCTGCGGTTCGACTTCGACGGCCTGACGCGCTCGGGGGTCGACGTGCTCAAGGAATCCTCCGGGAAGTACGTATCGGGGTTGGACTCATCGCGGTCAACACCGCAACGACATAAGGGGATGTTATGCCATTGATTAGTCCCATGGCGAATTCGCTCGCCTGCTGGACGACATCATCACATTCCCCCGATGACCGACTTTTCCCCCGGATTTGGTGGGTTTTCCCGGTGTGCGACCGCTCAAAAGACCGCCGCTGACCCGCGTCACCGGGTCACGCGCACCACCCCATGGGCACCGCGCTCGGCGTCGACCATCACGTGGTTGACCACCGGGTAATGGCCCGGCTGGGGGAACGTCAACTCGACGAACCCGCCTTGGGCCGGCAGCAGCGGCAGCACCTGCGCGCCGGAACCTCGGTCGCCCCGAAGGGTGTACGCACCCTCCGTCCAGACGGTGTCGAACTGGCCTCCGACGACGTGGAGGGAGAGGGGACGGTTCGGGCCGGCGTCGACGCCCCAGATGCGCACCCGTTCGCCCACCCGGGCACGCATCGGCGAGAGGTCGTACTGGTTCGCGATGCCGTTGAAGACGACGCGGTCGGGCCGCTCGGCGACGACCTTGTCGGCGTCGACCTCTTGCGCCTGGGCGGCCGAGGAGGCTCCGTTGGCGAGGAAGACCTCGGACTGGACGAGCACGTACTGCCGGTCGACCTTGGGCAGGTCGGGCGGCTCGATGATGACGGCGCCATGCATGCCGGCCGCGATGTGCGTGCTCATCGGATGCGTGGAGCAGTGGTACATCCACGCTCCGGCCCGGGTGGCAGTGAAGCGATACGTCAGCCTGCCGCCCGGAGCAATCGTGCGCATCGGCCGGTCGGGAGCGAGCGCGCCGGCGTGGAAGTCGATCGAGTGCCCCATGTCGCCGTCGTTGACCAGCGTGATCTCGAAGACATCACCGACCCGGCCATGTAGGGTCGGGCCGACGCTGCGACCGTTGTAGGTCCAGCGGGTCTGCCACAGACCGGGGGCCACCTCGAGCGGCACCTGGGTGACGGTCAGCGTCACCCGGTGGACGCGTGAGGAGGACAGCGCCGGCAGCACCGGGTCGACGGCTCCACTCACGGAGGTGGCGCCGTCCCGGTTCGGCGGGATCGTCGCACCGGCGGCTTCGGCGGGTCCGGTTGCCTCGGATCCGTGCATGGCGTGCCCGGCGGCCTCAGCCCCGGGCGCCGCGGCGGCGCCCTCCACGACGATGTCGAGCACCATGCCCATCTGGCGGTGCCCGGCCACGGAGCACCAGCCCTGGGTCGAGGCGCCGATCACCCCGGCGTCGAGTTCGGCGCCGGCCCCCGGGGCCAGCCGGCTCGTGCGCGCACTGCCGATGACGAGGTCGTGGGAGTCCGCGTCATCCCGGTTGGTCAGCACGACGACGAGGCGGTCCCCCGCCGGTACGGTGATCCGGCTGGGTGTGAAGCGCATGTCGGCTGCGGATACCTCGACCCGCGTCGTGTGCCCCGTCGGCTCGACGGCGCTCGCCGGGGCCGCGCCCGAGGCGAGCGGCAGACCGGCGGCTCCCGGGTCGACGCCGATCCCGACCGTGACGGCGACGACCAGGGCAGTCACCGCCCCGACACACTGGCCGACCGACCACAGCCGGGGCTCGACCACGGCCGGTGCCTCCTGTCCGAGGGCTGCGGCACGGCGGGCCCGAGCCGAGGCCCGCGCGCCACCGATGAGCAGCGGGAGGAACACCGCGAGTGCCACGAGCACGAGGAGCGAGACGGTGACCCGCACCCACGAGGGCACCGGCAGGAGGAAGAGGACCAGGCCGGCGTTGATGACCGCCAGGCGCCAGGTCGCCCCGCGATCGAACCAGGCCCGCCCGGCCCGCACGACGGAGGGACCACCGCCCAGGACCGAGGGGATGAGGTACGACAGCGCTCCGGCCAGTAGTTGGGCGGCGAACCCGACGGCGAACACCCCGGCCACGGTTGGCAGCGACTGCGCAACCGCCTCCCAGGTCCGACTGGTCGCGAGCAGCCATCCGACCCAGAGCAGCCCCACGACCGCCCAGACCAGCGCGGCCAGCACGGAGGCCGGCGCGAACTCACGCAGTCCCTTGGCGCGCAGGGGCGCGGCCAGCGCACGGCCCCACCAGACCAGGCCCGCGGCATAGAGGAGCAGCCCGGCCAGCGCGAGCGGTCGCCAGCCGAGCAACGCCCCGGAGACGAGCACGGTGAGCCCACCCACCTGGAGCGGCAGGGCCTGGCGGCGGGCCAGTCGCTCGGCACGCTCGTCCATCCGGGCGCGCAGCATGGTGGGCCAGAAGGTCACGAGGGTGCCGGTCACGGTCAGCCCGATCCACCCGAGCAGGTTGACCGCGATGTGCGCGATCAGCAGACGGCCGTGCATCTCCGCGGGCAGCCCGAAGGCGAGCGCCGCTCCGAATCCGGCACCCACCGGCAGGCAGGCGGCGGCAGCGATGTATGAGTGGCTGACCACACGGAAGCGGTTCGGCAGGGCCCGGCGCAACAGGGCGACCAGGTGGATCCCGTGCCAGACGACCCCGACCGAGACGAGGGAGGCACCGGTGACGACGAGCCACCACCACTGCCCGGGAACGCCCAGGAACACCGCGAGCGCGCCCAGGGCGAACAGGACGATGCGGATGTCCTGCCGCCGGCGCGACGCGTCGTCCTGGGGCGCACGCAGCAGGGTGTGCGCGAAGTGCTCGCTCCACACCAGCGCGGAGTGGGTCAGGGCGCCGAGCAGCACGAGGTGGATCATCAGCCAGGTCGCTGCGGGGACGGAGCGGTGTGCGATGCCGATGGCCACGGCTGCCGTGAGCCACCCCACGGCCACCTGATCGCGCAGACGCCGGCGTGGGCGGGCCGGGCTCATGCGCGCACCACCACGACGGCCGCGGTCAGCACGAACACCAGCAGGGCAACGACGGTGACGACCGACCCGGCCTGCCAGAGGGGCCCACCACCGAGCACATCTCCGGCCACCCGCGCGACCAGGCCGCCGTGCAGCAGACCCAGTGGCAGCCACAGCACCGGCCGGTACGGCAGCGGTCGTCCGAGCACGGCGGGGAAGATCGTCGGTGCGTGGGCCATGACCATGGACAGCCCGAAACCGAGGAAGGTTGCGTGGATCACGACGTCATACGCTCCCTGTGAGCTGGGGGTGCCGGCGGTCAGCCAGACCAGCCCGGCGAGGGTGAGCCAGCCGTATCCAGCCAGCAGGGCGGCGCCGTTGTAGCGCCGGAAGCCGTGGGTGCGCACGAGGCGACGGGCCACGTCGTCACGCATCAGCCACAGCGCGATGGCCACGAGGGCCGCCCCGAAGAGTCGGCTGCCCGCCGGCGGCCACAGCAGCGCGGCCACCGCCGACAGGACGGTCAGGATGGCCAGCGCCACCAGTCGTGGCACGGCGTGCGGACCCATGCCCAGTTGGGCGAGCTCCGCGCGCTCGGCGGCGATCGTCACGACGACGAAGGCGGCCATCAGGGGCACCAGCACAGACACGTCGGTGACGAGCCACAGGGCCGCGGCCGCGATGGCCGGGACCGTGGAGAGCACCTGCACGGCCACCAGCGGTTGTGGGGCGCGCCGGTAGAGCGCCAGGTAGACGAGGGCGAACAGCACCGTGCCCTCCAGGAGCAGGAGCTGACCGATCAGTCGGGGCAGGCCAAACGCGAGGGCGATGCCGCCGGAGCCGAGGAGGCCGGGGGCCAGGTAGGCCCATGGCTGCCGGAGGGCTTGTGCGCGTTCGAGGGCGATCAGTGTGCCGAGGAAGCCGAGGACCATGACCATGCCGTGAACGTCGGGCAGGTGGCTCGCGCGCACCGGAGCCCAGGTGCCGAGGGCGAGCAGCGCCGCGTCCAGCCCGGCCAGCAGGCTGACGCCACCGAGGGCCAGCAGGACCAGGCGCCAGCGGACATCGCGATGACGAGCAGACCGGCCCGCACGCTGGCGGGCCGGATCAGCCGGCGGGCGGGCGGATTTCGCCTGTGGCGCCGGGGTGGACGTGGGGGTGCTCGTGCTCGTGTTCGTGTTCGTGGTCATCGTGGCCCGGTCCGTGGGAGTGGTCATGCGGATGGGTGGGCGGGGTCGCGGCCGCCTCGACTCGATCCCAGTCGGCGCCGGAGAGGGCGATCGCCGCGGCCGGAAAGAGACCGTTGTCCTCCTTGTCGATGTGCTCGCGCAGGGCGTGCTCGAACGCGGAGATGCCGGCCAGGTCCCCCGCCGCGACGGCGGCGAGGAGTTCATCGAGCAGCGTGTGCTCGCCGCACAGACGGTGGATGTGGTCGGCGTACTCCTCCTGCTCGGACATCACCGCGAAGAGTCCGACCTCCTCCATCACCGTGTGCGGGTGGAGCAGTCGGGCGACCCGGCCGGCGAGGCGGCCGACGGAGGCACCGTCGGCCGCCTCGCACGCCCGCCGCAGGTCACCGGTGGCGTTGATGACCTCGACGTGCTCGGCCATGAGCCGGCCGATCGTCGAGATGGACTGGCACCCGCAGTAGCTGCACATCAGACGCGGGCAAACCTCAGCTTCCAGGCGTCGGGGCCCTCCTCGAGGTAGCTGATCTCGACGGAGTCCCCGTAGGCGTCCTTGATCTGCCCGAGCAGGGGCAGCGGGTTGTGCGGCGCGATCAGCGCCATCGCCCCACCGGGCTTGAGCGAACCGAGTGCACCGAGGATCGACGCGTGGCGGATGGCGTGCGGAATCTCCCGGGCGTCGAGCGTGGGCAGGTCATCGTCGTGGTGACCGCAGGTGCAGGTCGCCTTCTCGACAAGGGGCAGGTCCGTCATGGTTCCTCCTATGTGGTGACCGGTTGGCCGTGGCGGGCCGGCTTCGTCAGCCCGCCTCAGGATTATTACACATTGATGTGTATTTATCGGGCTAGACTCGGTCCATGACAACCGAGGCCTTCGGGCCGGCCCCAGCGCCGACCGCGCCGCTGATGCCGCCGGCCCGCGCGCGGGTGGCG
>NZ_BCRE01000202.1 GCF_001552435.1 Kribbia dieselivorans NBRC 106261 | reverse complement strand
GGGTCGGCCTCGTTGGGGCCGGTCGCGACGACCGCGTGGGCGAGGAAGTCCGCCTCCTCCGAGGAGTGCGGCCGGGCCCGGAAGTCGATGTTGTTCGTGCCGAGCACCGTGCGGGCGAACTTGCCGTAGGCGTAGGCGTCCTCGACCGCGGTGCGTCCGCCGACGAGCACTCCGGCCTCGGCGGTCGCCGTTGCCGCGGCGATGCCCTCGGCCGCGACCTGCAGGGCCTCGGCCCACGAGGCGGGGCGCAGTTCGCCGTCCGCGTCGCGCACGAGCGGCAGTTCGAGGCGCTGCCCCGTGCTGGCGTACTGGAAGGCCCAGCGGCCCTTGTCACAGTTCCATTCGCCGTTGACCGCCGGGTCGAGCTGGGCCATGCGGCGCAGCACGGCACCGCGACGGTGGTCGGTGCGCTGGGCACACCCGTCGGCGCAGTGCTCACAGATCGACGGGGTCGAGACCAGGTCGAACGGACGCGACCGGAATCGGTACGCCGCCCCGGTCAGCGCGCCCACCGGGCAGATCTGCACGGTGTTGCCGGAGAAGTACGACTCGAACGGCTGCTCTTCGTAGATGCCGATCTGCTGCTGCGGGCCGCGTTCGACCAAGGCGATGAACGCGTCTCCGGCAATCTGCTCGGAGAAGCGCGTGCAGCGCTGGCAGAGCACGCACCGCTCGCGGTCGAGCAGGACCTGCGAGGAGATGTTGATCGGCTTGGGGTAGGTGCGCTTGACGTCGTCGAAGCGCGAGACGGCCCGGCCGTTGCTCATGGCCTGGTTCTGCAGAGGGCACTCGCCACCCTTGTCGCAGACCGGGCAGTCGAGCGGGTGATTGATCAGGAGCAGTTCCATGACTCCCTGCTGGGCCTTGTCGGCCACCGGGGAGGTGTGCTGGGTCTTGACCTCCATGCCCTCGCTCACCGTCATGGTGCACGAGGCCTGCGGCTTGGGCATCGGGCGCACGACACCGTCACGGCCGGGCATGGCCACGTCGACGAGGCACTGGCGGCAGGCGCCGACCGGGTCCAGACCCGGGTGGTCGCAGAACCGCGGGATCTCGATGCCGACCTGCTCCGCGGCGCGGATGATCAGCGTGTTCTTCTCGACGGCCACCGGGAGGCCGTCGATGGTCAGGTTGACCAGGTCGGGCTTCGCAGGGGCCTGGATCGGATCGGCGGTCATGCGGACACGGACTCCTTCGAACCGAACAGGGTGGACGCGGCCGGCGGGAACAACTCGGCGGCCGGGGTGTGCATCCCGGCCTCGAACTCCTCGCGGAAGTACTGGATGGCCGAGGTGATCGGGCTCGTCGCACCGTCACCGAGGGCGCAGAACGCGCGGCCGAGGATGTTGTCGCAGATGTCGAGGAGCTTGTCGATGTCCTCCTGCAGACCCTGGCCGGCCTCGATGCGGTGGAGGATCTGCGAGAGCCACCACGTGCCCTCACGACACGGGGTGCACTTGCCGCAGGACTCGTGCATGTAGAAGTCGGTCCAGCGCGACACCGCCCGCACGACCGAGACGGTCTCGTCGAAGATCTGCAGCGCGCGCGTGCCGAGCATCGAGCCGGCCGAAGCGACGGAGTCGAAGTCGAGCGGCACGTCGAGGTGCTCGGCGGTGAAGATCGGCGTCGACGACCCGCCCGGGGTCCAGAACTTCAGCGCCTTCTCCGGGTCGCGCATGCCACCGGCCATGTCGATGAGCTCGCGCAGCGTGATGCCCATCGGAGCCTCGTACTGGCCGGGGCGCTTGACGTGGCCCGAGAGCGAGAAGATGCCGAAGCCCTTCGACTTCTCCGTGCCCATCGACCCGAACCAGTCGGCGCCGTGCAGCGCGATGCCGGGAACCGAGGCGATGGACTCGACGTTGTTCACGACCGTGGGTCGCGAGTACAGACCCGCGACGGCCGGGAACGGAGGCTTCAGGCGCGGTTGGCCACGACGACCCTCGAGCGAGTCGAGGAGCGCGGTCTCCTCACCGCAGATGTACGCGCCGGCCCCGGCGTGCACGGTGACGTCGAGGTCGAAGCCCGACCCGTGGATGTTCTTACCCAGGTGCCCGGCCGCGTACGCCTCCTCGACCGCGCGCAGCAGACGGCGGTAGACGTGGGCGACCTCGCCGCGCAGGTAGATGAACGCGTGGTTGCAGCGGATCGCGAAGGACGTGATCGCCACTCCCTCGATGAGGACCTGGGGGTTGGCCATCATCAGCGGGATGTCCTTGCACGTGCCCGGCTCGGACTCGTCGGCGTTGACCACGAGGTAGCGCGGTTTGCCGTCGTCCGGCGGGAGGAAGCCCCACTTCATGCCGGTGGGGAAGCCGGCGCCGCCGCGGCCGCGCAGGCCGGAGTCCTTGAGCGCCTGGACGAGGTCGTCGCGCTCACGCCCGAGGGCGGCGCGCAGACCCTGGTAACCCTGCTGGGTGCGCTCGTAGGACTCGAGGGTCCAGGAGCGGTCCTCACCCCAGGTCTTCGTCAGGATCGGGGTCAGCGTGGTGCTCACGGGTGAACCTCCTCGTTCGCCTGGGGTGCGTCGTCGCCGGGGGCGACCCAGCCCTTGGCCCGCGCCAGGCGGGTGCCCTCGGTGGAGGCCGGGCCGGCCGAGACGCCCTCGTCGGCCAGACCGTCGTTGAACCCGGCCAGCAGACGCGAGGTCTGCTTGAAGGTGCAGACCTTGTTCGGCCCGCGGGTGGGGGTGACGTCCTTGCCGGCGCGCAGGTCGTCGACGAGTTGCACGGTCGACTCCGGCGTCTGGTTGTCGAAGAACTCCCAGTTCGTCATGACGACCGGGGCGTAGTCGCAGGCGGCGTTGCACTCGATGCGCTCGAGGGTGATCTTGCCGTCGGCGGTCGTCTCGTCGTGGCCGATGCCCAGGTGCTCGGAGACGCTCTGCCAGATCTCGTCGCCGCCCATGATCGCGCAGAGCGTGTTCGTGCACACGCCGACGGTGTACTCACCGTTGGGGTGGCGCTTGTACTGGGTGTAGAACGTCGCCACCGCCGAGACCTCGGCGAGGGTCAGGTCGAGCATCTCGGCACACACGGCGATGCCGCGACCGGTGATGTAGCCATCCACCGACTGCACGAGGTGCAGCATCGGCAGGAGCGCCGAACGTGGGACCGGGTAACGCGCGATGATCGTCTCGGCGTCTGCCCGCAGCTGCGCGAGGACATCGGCGTCGTAGGGCGCCTTGCTCTCGGGGCTGACGTGCAGGTGGCCGGACGCGGTCTGCTCTCCGAATTGGGCCATCAGCGGTCCACACCTCCCAGGACGGGGTCGATCGACGCGACCGCGACGATGACGTCGGCGACCTGGCCGCCCTCGCACATCGCAGCCACGGACTGCAGGTTGTTGAAGCCCGGGTCCCGGAAATGGGCCCGGTAGGGGCGGGTGCCGCCGTCGGAGACGAGGTGCACGCCCAGTTCGCCCTTGGCCGACTCGATCGGCACGTACGTCTGGCCCGGGGGAACCCGGAAGCCCTCGGTGACGAGCTTGAAGTGGTGGATCAACGACTCCATCGAGGAGCCCATGATCTCCTTGATGTGGTCGAGGCTGTTGCCCATGCCGTCGCTGCCGATGGCGAGCTGGGCCGGCCAGGCGATCTTCTTGTCCTCGATCATCACCGGGCCGGGGTTGGCCTGGAGCTCGTCGGTGACCTGCTCGATGATCCGGATCGACTGGTGCATCTCACCCAGGCGCACCATCATGCGGCCGTAGGCATCGCACGTGTTCGCGGTGATGACGTCGAACTCGTACTTCTCGTACCCGCAGTACGGGTCGGTCTTGCGCAGGTCGTGCGGGTAGCCGGCGGCGCGCAGCATCGGGCCGGTGATCCCCAGCGCCATGCAGCCGGAGAGGTCGAGGTAGCCGACGTCCTTCATGCGGCCCTTGACGACGGGGTTCTCGACGAGGAGCTTCTCGATCTCGGCGATGTCGCGACGGATCTTCGGCAGGTTCTCACGGATCTTGTCGAACACGCCCGGAGGCAGGTCCTGGGCCACACCGCCGGGGCGGATGTAGGCGTTGTTCATGCGCAGACCGGTGACCATCTCGATGATCTCGAAGATCCACTCACGCCCGCGGAACGCGTACTCCATCGGCGTCGTCGCGCCCATCTCCATACCGCCGGTGCCGAGACAGACGAAGTGGGAGACGAGGCGGGTGAACTCCATCATCAGCACCCGAATGGCGGAGGCGCGCTCGGGGATCTGGTCGGTCACGCCGAGGAGCTTCTCGACGGCCAGGCAGAACGCCGCCTCCTGCATCATCGGCGTCAGGTAGTCCATGCGAGTGCAGAACGTCACCCCCTGGGTGTACGTCCGGAACTCCATGTTCTTCTCGATACCGGTGTGCAGGAAGCCGATCCCAGCCCGCGCCTCGGTGACGGTCTCGCCGTCGAGTTCGAGGATCAGGCGCAACACACCGTGCGTCGACGGGTGCTGCGGACCCATGTTGACGACGATGCGCTCCTCCGGGGTGGAGGTCAGCTCCTTGGCCAGGTCGGCCCAGTCACCACCGACGGCGGTGACCTCGTGGGCCCCGACGACGTCGATCTGGTCGGAGCCGGTGGCGCTGTAGACGTTGCTCGTCACTTGTACGACCTCCGCTGGTCCGGCGGCGGGACGGTGCCGCCCTTGTACTCGACGGGGATCCCACCGAGCGGGTAGTCCTTGCGCTGGGGGTGGCCGGGCCAGTCGTCCGGCATGAGGATGCGGGTCAGGGACTCGCGACCGGTGAAGATGATGCCGAACATGTCCCAGGTCTCCCGCTCGTGCCAGTCGGCCGCCGGGTAGACGCTGATGATGCTCGGGATCTCCGGGCGCGCCTGGGGCACCCCGACCTCGACGCGCAGGCGACGCGCGCCGTGCGTGAGCGACATGAAGTGGTACACCGCGTGCAACTCCGAGCCGGTGTACTCCGGGTAGTGCACGCCCGAGACCGAGGTGCACATCTCGAACCGCAGGGCCGGAGCGTCGCGCAGCGCCCCGACGACGGCAAGCAGGTGCTCGGGGCGCACGTGCAGCGTCAACTCGCCGCGATCGACAACGACCCGCTCGACGGCCTCGGCCGGGGTGTGCGTGGCCAACTCGTCGACGACTCCGTCGAACCAGCCGCCGTACGGGCGCTGCGCCGCACCGGGGAAGAGGATCTCGCGGTGCAGACCGCCGTAGCCGGAGGTGTCGGAGCCGTCGGTCGCGCCGAACATGCCCTGGCGGCGGGCGACGACGACCGGCGTGGTGTCCACCTGCTCGGCGGCCGGCTGCGTCACCCCCTGCTCGGCCTGCGCCTGCGCGGTCTCGACCCGCTCGGCCGTCAGGTCCGCAGCCTTCGAGGTGTCGTTGGTCGGGTTCTCACTCATGCCAGCAGGTTCTTTCCGACGTAGCCGCCGTGGTCGTGGGTGGCCGGCTGCAACTGGGTGGGAACCGCCGCCATCGCGGCCTCCTCGGCACGCTTGGCGGCCGCGGCGCGGTTGGCGCCCAGCGGGCGGTGGCGCACCTTCTCCTTGTGCAACTGGACGATCGCGTTGAGCAGCATCTCCGGGCGCGGCGGGCAGCCGGGCAGGTAGATGTCGACGGGGATGATGTGGTCGACGCCCTGGACGATGGCGTAGTTGTTGAACATGCCGCCCGACGAGGCGCACACACCCATCGAGATGACCCACTTCGGGTTGGCCATCTGGTCGTAGACCTGACGCACGACGGGCGCCATCTTCTGGCTGACGCGGCCGGCGACGATCATCAGGTCCGCCTGGCGAGGCGAGGCGGAGAACCGCTCCATGCCGAAGCGGGCGATGTCGTAGTGCGGGCCGCCGACGGCCATCATCTCGATGGCGCAACAGGCCAGACCGAAGGTGACCGGCCACATCGACGACTTGTGTGAGAGCCCGACGATCTCCTCGACGGAGCTCAACAGGATGCCGGAGGGAAGCTTCTCCTCGATGCCGTAACCCATGTCGGTTCCTCCTTTCAGTCCCAGTTCAGGCCGCCACGACGCCAGACGTAGGCGTAGGCGACGAAGACGGTGATGACGAACAGGACCATCTCGACCAGGGCGAACAGGCCGAGCTGGTTGAAGGCGACCGCGAAGGGGAAGAGGAAGAGCGACTCGACATCGAAGATGATGAAGAGCATCGCGGTCAGGTAGTACTTGATCGGGACCCGGCCGCCCTCCTCGGCCTTCGGCGACGGCTGCAGGCCGCACTCGTAGGGCATCGCCTTGGCGGCGTTGGCCTTCTTCGGGCCGATGAGCTGGCCCGCGCCGACCGACCCCGCCGCGAACAGCAGTCCCAAGGTCATGAAGAACAGAAGGGGAACATAGGGGTTGTCGATCATCGGCCAACCTCCCTTTCTCTCGGAGCGGCGGCAACCGCGACCCCAATCCTAGGGGTCATGTGGTCGGTGTCACGTCGGGGGCGCGTCATCTGGCTCATCACGCCTTGGGCACGATTCTGGTCATGAGGTGGATGAGGCGGTCATCGAACCGGCCCCCACGCTCCTCCGGCAGGTTGGCCATGAGTTTGAGCATGAACTTCATCAGGGTGGTGCGGGGCAGCCCGTACTTCGTGGCCAGGCGCATGACCTCGGGGTGACCGATGAGCTTGGCGAACTGCGATCCGATCATGAAGTAGCCGCCGAGCGAATCCTTGAGGATCGTCGTGTACGACCGGAGCACCCGCTCGCGCTCGGCGGGGGTCTCCCGCGCGAGTGCCTGGGCGATGACGTCGGCGGCAACCCGCCCGGACTGGAGGGCGTAGTCGATGCCCTCGCCGTTGAACGGGTTGACCATGCCACCGGAGTCGCCGACGAGCAGCAGCCCGCGGTCGTAGGCCGGCTGGCGGTTGAACGCCATCGGCAGGGCCGCGCCGCGGATCTCGCCGCGCATCGACTCGGCGGAGATGCCGTACTCGGCCGGCATCTGCGCCACCCAGCGCTTCATGACGTCCTTGTAGTCGGTCTTGCCGAAGGCCTCGGAGGTGTCGAGGATGCCCAGACCGACGTTGGCCAGACCCTCACCGGCACCGAAGATCCAGCCGTAGCCGGGCATGAGGATCCGGTTGCCGTGGTCGTCGGTGGTCCACAGTTCGAGCCACGACTCCATGAAGTCGTCGGTGGCGCGGCGGCATTCGAAGTAGGCACGCACGGCCACGCCCATCGGGCGGTCCTCGCGCTTCTCCCGGCCCATCGCGATGGCCATGCGCGACGAGACTCCGTCGGCGGCGACGATGACCGGAGCGCGGAACGCGGCCTTCTCGCCGGTGGCGCGGCCGCGCTCGTCCATGAGTTTGACGTTGACCCCGACCGCTCGGCCGGTGTCGTCGAGGATCGGGCCGGTGACGTTGTGCCGCTCGAGGAGCGTCGCTCCGCAGGCCTGGGCGTGGCGGGCGAGGACCTCGTCGAGATCCTCCCGGCGACGGACCATGCCGTAGGGCGGGAACGCGGCGACGTCGGGCCAGTCGAGTTGGAGGTGGTGACCGGACCCGAGGATGCGCAGCCCACGGTTGCGCTGCCAGCCGGCGGTGACGTCGGTGTCGACGCCCAGGGAGATGAGTTCGCGCACGGCGCGCGGGGTCAGACCGTCGCCGCAGATCTTGTCGCGCGGGAAGGTCGCCTTCTCCAGGAGCACGACGTCGAGCCCGGCCTTGGCCAGCCAGGCGGCGGTCGCGGATCCACCCGGTCCGGCACCGACGACGATGACGTCGGCCACCTGCGCGGGCGGGGCCGTCGCGGCGGGATCGGCGGGCGAGACAGGCAAACTCACGTGGACCTCGGGTTGGGGGGACTCGCGATTCGGTGCTTGTGAACCATTTCACGAGATGGGCCGTTGCGCACTCTACTCCGGGACGGATGGATGTGCTGCAGGGGGCACGGTCAGGGTGGGGCACGGTCAGGGTGGGGCTCGGTCACGCCGGGGCGTGCGCGCGGTGGATCGCGACGATGCCGCCGCTGAGGTTCTGCCACTGGACGTCGGCCCAGCCCGCAGTCTCGATGCGCTGGGCCAGTTCGCGCTGCGCCGGCCACGCCTGGATCGACTCGGCGAGGTAGACGTAGCTGTCCGGGTTCGAGGAGACGGCCTTGGCCACCGCAGGCAGCGCGGCCATGAGGTACTCGCGGTAGATCCGGCCGAAGAGCGCGTTGACCGGCTGGGAGAACTCGCAGATCACCAGGCGGCCGCCGGGTCGGGTGACCCGACGGAACTCCGCCAGGGCGGCCTGCTGGTCGACGATGTTGCGGAACCCGAACGAGATCGTCACGACGTCGAAGGAGGCGTCGGCGAAGGGGAGCTTCGTGGCGTCGGCGGCGGTGAACCCCAGGTCGGGCCGGCGGTGGCGGCCGACGCGCAGCATGCCGAGGGAGAAGTCGGCCGGCACGACCTGCAACCCGGCGTCGGCCCAGGCCAGGCTCGAGGTGCCGGTGCCGGCGGCGATGTCGAGGATCCGTTCTCCGGGCCGGGCGTCGACGGCCTTGATGACCGACCGGCGCCACCGCGGCGTCATCCCCAGCGACAGCACGTCGTTCATGAGGTCGTAGCGCGGGGCGGTGTCGTCGAACATCGCGGCGACGTCATGCGGGTTCTTGTCGAGGGAGGCGCGCGTCATGGGCGTCATCCTCTCTCATTTACGCTGTGCGTCGATGACCTCCCTTCCGGCTCCCCCTTCAGATGTTGCCGCACCCCTGCTCGTGGGGCGCACCACGCGGCTGGACCCGGCAACCGCGACCGCGCTGCTGGACCTGCTGCCGCACGTGGCCGACCCCGCGGCGCTGACGTCGTGGGTGCGCGGCGGCAACGGTCTGGTCGGGTGGGGCCGCGTCGCCGAGCACCGCTCGCACGGCGACGAGCGGTTCGCCGACGCGCAGGCCTGGTGGCACGAGGTCGCCGCGAGCGCCGTCGTGCGCGACGACGTCGAGGTCTCCGGCACGGGACCGGTCGCGTTCGGGTCGTTGACGTTCTCGGCCGACTCGGCCCACGACTCGGTCCTGCTCGTGCCGGAGGTGATCGTGGGCCGCCGCGGTGAGGATGCGTGGGTGACCACGCTGACCCTCGCCCCGAACGTGCCGGGGACGCCGGTGCTGACTTCCCAGGAACCACCGCAGGCCCCGCTGGGGGTGGCGTACACCGACGGCCCGCTGGACGCGCCGGGGTATGCCGCGGCGGTGGCCGAGGCGGTCGCGCGCATCGGCGCCGGCGACCTGGACAAGGTCGTGCTCGCGCGCTCGCTCGAGGTGCTCGCCGACGCGCCCATCGACGTGCGGTGGCTGCTGCAGCGGTTGGCGCAGCGGTACGACAACACGTGGGCGTTCGCGGTCGACGGGCTCGTCGGGGCGACGCCGGAGATGCTCGTGCGGCTGGAGCGCGGACTGGTCACCTCGCGGGTGCTGGCCGGGACGATCCAACGCTCGGGGCACGACGAGAAGGACCTGGCGTTGGCGGCGTCGTTGGCGCGCTCATCGAAGGACCTCGAGGAGCACGAGTACGCCGTGCGGTCGGTCGCCGACGCGCTGGCCGCGCACACGTCGTCGATGAACGTGCCGGAATCGCCGTTCGTGCTGCACCTGAGCAACGTCATGCACCTGGCCACGGATGTCACCGCCGTCGCCCGTCCCGAGGTCACGTCGCTGGATCTCGCGGCGTCGCTGCACCCGTCGGCGGCGGTCTGTGGCACGCCGACCGCGACGGCGGGGGTCATGCTCGCCGAGCTGGAGCAGATGGATCGCGGCCGGTACGCCGGGCCGGTCGGGTGGATGGACACCCGCGGCGACGGCGACTGGGGCATTGCGCTGCGGTGCGGCGCGTACGACGCGGCGGACCCGTCGCGGATGACGCTGTACGCCGGCTGCGGCATCGTCGCCGGGTCGGACCCGGCCAGCGAGGTCGCGGAGTCGGTGGCGAAGTTCCTGCCGATGCGGGAGGCGTTGGGCGCTCGCTGACGCGCCACCCGCGGTTCCCCCCTCCCCGCGGTTCCCCTCCCCA
>NZ_BCRE01000201.1 GCF_001552435.1 Kribbia dieselivorans NBRC 106261 | reverse complement strand
GGGTGCGGGCGCTGCCGAGCAGCACCGAGCTGACCAAGGGGGCCATCGGCCCCCCGATGAACAGGGAGGTATCCGTATCGGGCACCTGGTTCGGCGAGGTCCCGCGGATCTGCCGGACCGCCTCGACGGCCAGCCCCATCCCGTTGACGAACGAGTCGGCGATGTTGCCACCCGAGGTGTTGATCGGCAACACCCCGCCCGGAGCGGTGAGGTTCGCCACGGTCATGAACTCCCCCGCCGCCTCTCCGGGCGGGCAGAGCCCGTGGTCGATGAGCGAGGCGAGCGCCGGGCCACTGAAGTTCTCGTAGACCTGGGCGACGTCGAGGTCGCTGGGGGCGATCCCGGCCTGGGCCCACAGCCGCGAGGCCACGCCGTGGCCCGATGCCCCGGCGGCGAAACCGGCCGACGTGTACGGATCGTCGTTCTCGCCCCACGACGCATACCCGCCCGGCGCGCCCTGGGCGGCGGCCAGGACATACGCCGGTGTCACCCCGAGTTCCGCGGCCCGTTCGGCCGAGACGACGATCACCGCGACGGCGCCGTCGTTCTCGCGGGAGCAGTCGAACAGGTGGTACGGCTCGACGATCAACGGCGAGGAGTCATAGCCCTCGGCCGTCAACGGCTTGCCGTACCCGGCTGCGGTCGGATTGTTCTGTGCATGCTGATACGCCGCCAGCACGAGGTTGCGCATGGCACTGCGGGGCACGCCCTCGGCCTCGAGCATCCGCTGGGTGCGCAGCGCCGTGACCTGCGCCGGGGTGGCGACCCCGTGTGGGACGTAGGTGTTGTCGAAGTAGTACTTCGCGAAGCCCAACCGCCCCGTCTCGGCCTGGGTCATGCCGCGGTAGGCGACCACGCACGAGGCCTGCCCGGTGGCCACGGCCGTGACCGCCGCGCCGATGGAGGCCGCTGCCCCGCCGCCTCCGCCACCCCAGACCATGGACGACCAGCGCAGCTCACGCACCCCGAGTTCGGCGGCGAGCACCGGACCGCTGTTGTCGCCGCCGGCGTATGACGTGAACCCGTCGATGTCGCGCGGGGAGATGCCGGCGTCGGCGCACGCCTCGAGGATTGCCTGGAGCAGCATGACGCGTTCACTGGCCGGAGCCTTACCACGGGGGTAATGCAGGTTCGCCACGCCGACGATGGCCGTGGCGCCCCGTAGTCCGAGCGCGCTCATGACGCGGCCGCCGACTGCCAGCGCAGCACGGGGTACTCCGCGTTGGCCGGCTGCACGATGACGCCGGTGACGGTGTCACCGATGGCCGGATCGGCGCCGGAGGCATCACCCGAGGCGTCGAGCAGGATGCCGAGCACGCGGACCGGCGCCGACTCGAGCTCCACGAGCGCCGTCACGTACGGCACCGGCACGTCGAGCTCGCTGATGAACGCCCGCTGGCTGCGGGCCCACGAGAAGATGCGCCCGCGGGCGGGCACCGCCTCCCAGTCGGTCTCGAATGCCCAACACTCCGGGCACAGCACGCGCCCGAGCGAGCGCCACGTGCCGCATGCGCGACACCGCGGCAGGGTGAGCACGCCGGAGCGCAGTCCCTCCCAGTACGGCAGGTCGGTTCCGTCGACGCCGGGCCCGGTCGGGAGCTGCTCCAGCGCCGCGTCGGTGGTCGCCGTCACGGGGCGGGCACCTCGAAGTTCTCCAGCTCGTCGGCCAGCCAGGCGCCGTCGACCAGGCCCCAGCCGGAGCGCAGCCCGATGACGCCGGATTCGGTCGTGTAGACGGCCTCGCCGACCGAGCGGTCACCGTCGGTGGCCATGGAGACGATCCGCGCGGACACGACGTCCTTGCCGGGAGTGTTGATGCCCTCGAAGACCGTGGGCAGCTTTTCGGGCAGCATGTCGGCGAGCAGGGCCTTGAGGTTGCCTGCGACGACGAGGTCGACGTGGCGGGTGTAGGTCGAGGCGAACTCGGCCGAGGCGGTGTTCGCCGGGGGCGATGCGGTCATGTCAGGCCTTCCTCGCGGGGATGTCCCGCAGGTACACGTAGTCGGATTGGTCATGCTCGAAGCCGAGGCTGCGCGAGACGCTCACGACGTCCTCGTCAAGGGCGTCGACGTACAACTGGGCCACCCGAGCCCGCTCACCCTGAACCTGCAGGAGCGCAGCGGTGAGCAGGTCGCGCAGTGCCTCACGGGAGCCGGGGTCGGTCTGGATGGCGATGCAGGCCGGCACGGTGGCGGGGTGCTCCGGGTCGGCCCCGACGAGGACGGCGCCGCCGCCACTGCCGGAGGCGAGCGCCAACCGGACGCGACCGCGGGCCAGGACCGCGCGCTGCTCCGGAGCGAGGACGTCGTGGTGGCCGTCGACGAGTTCCCGGGTGCCCTCGGCCGTCTCGGTCGCGGTCACCGCCACGGCCGGAGCGTCGAACGG
>NZ_BCRE01000200.1 GCF_001552435.1 Kribbia dieselivorans NBRC 106261 | reverse complement strand
CCGCCAATGAGACGGATCGTGCGGAACACGCCATGCGCCATGGCCGCGCCGAAGCGTTGGGCCATGCGGTCAGCGGCCGGGTGCGCGCCGTGCGCCCAGGCCCGCAGCGTGCGCAGTCCGGGCACGGCGGCCCAACCGTCGGGCTGCTCGTCGAGCAATTCGGCCAACAGCGTCGCGATGCCATGCGAGCGAAACTCCGGTCGCACGACGAGTTGTGCGTCGCCGATCCCGTCGTGGGTGTCGAGGCGCAGGTAGGCGACCACGGGCACGTCGGGCAGCGCATCGAGCGCGGAACTGCCCCGCTGGCCGGCTGCGGCGATGGTGACGAGCAGGTGCCTGACGGCACCGCGGCCGGGCGCGGCGGGGGTGGCCGTCGAGAACCCGGCCTCCTCGTCCTCCGCGACCGCGACCGCGACGAGCTCCTCGACGTGCCCGAGTTCAGTGGCGTCGAGTTGCTCGCGCCAGAGGTATCCGATCATGCCGAGTCGGCTCCGGGGACGAGGTCCTTGAGCAGCCGGCGGAACACCTGGTTGCCGACCTCGTTGCGCCCCAGGACCATCGAACCGGCGTCCGCGCTGGCCATGGCCACCTGCGAGTCGCGCAGGACCGGGAAGTCCTCACCGTGGAGCACGGCGAGCAGGATCTCCCAGTTCTTGTCCCAGAGGTAGTCCCAGCGTTCCTGGGTGATCCCGGCCTTCTCGGCGGACGGCACGATCAGGCGCATCTCCATGACCGACTGGCCCGCGTTCTCGTGGTGCGGGCGGAAGGTCAGCAGCTGGAAGTGATCCGGCTGGCGCAGCAACGTGCTGTTCGGGCCGAGGAAGTGCGTCTCGGTGACGTCGGCGCCCAGGCTCTGCTCGCCCGGGTCCTCCTCGAGCCACTTGTCGATGCTCTTGCGCGGCGCGACGAACCGGCAGTGCCGGCCGAAGTCCTCCAGGGCCATGACGTTGGTGTGCACGTACTTGGCCGCGGTGTTCGGGTGGGCGTACTGGATGTGGTACCCGTCCAGGAAGGCGTCCTGCATGAGCTTCCAGTTGGACGGCTCGGTGAAGCCCTCCGACTTCACGCACGTCAGGTCGCCCAGGTCATAACCGGCGAGGATGCCGTCCATCTCCGGGCCGAGCCAGTCGGCGACGTCGATCGACGCTCCGGCGCGGTCGACGACCCAGATGAACCCGTGCCGTTCCTCGCACGGCAGCTCGATCAGGCCGCGCTCGCTGGTGTCGACGTCACCGACGGTCGTATCGCGCGTGATGGTGCGCAGGCTGCCGTCGATGTCGTACGACCAGCGGTGGTACGGGCAGGAGAAGAGCCGACGCTTGCCGCACGGGTCCTTCTCGAGCAGCGCACCGCGGTGCCGGCAGTGGTTGACGAGCGCCTTGACGCTGCCGTCCTTCTGGCGGGTGACGATGATCGTGTTGCGCGGCATGCGCACGGTGACGAAGTCGTAGGTGTTGGCGACCTCGGAGGAGTGCGCCACGATCGTCGGCACGCGGCCGAAGATCTCGTCGCGCTCGCGGCGCGCCACCTCATCGCTGGTGAACTCGTCGGCCGTGAAGTACTCGACGTCATCGAAGCGGTCAGTGGTGTCGTTGCGCAGGTGTTCCAGCGCGCGTCGGATCCGGGTCTCGCGGTCGACCAGGCCGAGGGTCGAGTTGTCGACCTGCTCGCCGGTCAGGTTGTCGGTGGTCATGGTGTCCTCCTCAACGGACCTTGCGGTGGGTGACGACCAGGTCCTGGTATTCCTCGCGGATCTGGGTCTTGCTGAGCTTGCCGTTGGGCAGTCGCGGCAGCGGGGTGTCGCGCAGCACGACGTAGCGCGGGATCTTGAAGTCGGCCAGGACGCCGGAGATCTGCTCGATGACCGACTCCTCGGTCAATCCCTCGCCGTGGATGATCGCCGCCGGGGTCTCGCCGAACTTCTCGTCCGGCGCGGCGATGACCGCGACCTCGGTGACGCCCTTGATGTCGGCCAGTGCCTGCTCGAGTTCGACCGGCGAGACGTTGATGCCGCCGGTGATGATGAGGTCCTTGAGACGGTCGACGAACCGGATGCGGCCGTCGGCGTCGGTGGCGCCGAGATCGCCGGTGTGCAGCCACCCGCCGCGGAAGACGTCGGCGTTGATCTCGGGCGAGTTCCAGTAGCCCGGCGTGACGCCCGGGCCCTGGATGACCAGTTCACCGTTCTCGTTCGGGTCGGCGTCGGTGCCGTCGGCGCGCACGACCTTGACGTCGGTGAAGATGCCACCGGTGCCACAGCTGTCCGGGTGCTCGCGGAACTCGTGCACCGCGGTGGCCGTGGCGATACCGCCGGCCTCGGTCATGCCGTAGATCTGACGCAGCGCGACATCCTTGGCCGCCCAGGCCTCGAGCAGGGCGACGTTCACGGCCGCCCCGCCGACCACGGCGGAGGTCAGCGACGACAGGTCGGCGTCGGCGAACTCCGGCGCGGCGGCGAGCGCCTGGTAGACGAGCGGCACACCGAAGATCGCCTCGACCTGGTGCTCCTCGATGAGCTTCACGGCGCGCGAGGGCACGATCTGCTTCTCGACGATGAGGGTGCCACCGAGCACGGTGGTCATCATCACACCCCACACCAGACCCGGGGTGAACGCCATCGGCAGCAGGAGGATCGCGGTGTTGCGGCGGTGGAATCCCTCCTCGACGAGGGTGGCCTCGAAGACGATGCCCATGAGCTGGCGGTTGGTGAGGATGACGCCCTTGGAGCGGCCCGTCGAACCCGAGGTGAAGATGATGGAGATCGGGTCGTCCTCACCGGGGTCGACGCGGAAGGTGTCGCCGGCGCCCTCGCGCAGCCCCACGATCGTGGCGAAGTCGATGACCTGCAGCGGCTCCCCCAGCTCGCCGGCCTCCCGCACGTCCGGGACCACGGCGTCGTCGGCGATCACCGTGGTCGCACCGGCGTCGTCGAGCACCTTGCGCATCTCGGTGGGCGTGAAGCGCGGGTTGAGCGGCACGAGGATCGCGCCGGCCTTGATGACACCGAGGGCGGCGGCGGGCCACGGCACGCTGTTCGGCGCGCTCAGAGCCACGCGGTCGCCGTCGGCCACGCCGTGGTCGCGCAGGTGACGGGCAATGCGGCTGGACCAGTGCTCGAGGGTGGCGTAGTCGAGGGTGTCGTCGTCGAAGACGAACGCGGCGGTCTCGGGGGTGTTGGTGGCCCACCAGGCCAGGGCAGAACCGATCGTTGCGCTCACAGGCATGCTCCTTCGCATCGGGGTACCCGGGTATGGCGTCCCGGACCGCATTAATCTATGGATCATAGATTACTTGATTCTTCGCCTGCGACGTCGTCGATGTCAAGGCCTTCGGGCCAGGTGGTTGAATGCCGTCATGAGTGCCCAACGACGTGATCCCACTCCGCTGTGGTCCCCCTCGCCCGACTATCTGCGGTCGGCCAACATCACCCGCTTCAGTGAGTTCGCCGCGCCGCGCGCCGGCCGCGACCTGTCCGACTACGCCGCCCTGTGGCAGTGGTCGGTCGACGACCTCGCGGGGTTCTGGAGCGCGGTCTGGGACTGGTTCGGCCTGGACCGCCTCTCGTCGTACGAACAGGTGCTCACGACCGAGCAGATGCCCGGCGCGCAGTGGTTCACCGGGGCCTCGCTGAACTACGCCGAGTACCTCCTCGCCCAGGGCGCGGACGACGAGGTCGCCATCCTCGGGATCGACGAGGCCGGCCCGGGTGAGACCCTGACCCGCGCCGAACTGCGGCGTCGCGTGGCCGCGCTGGCGGCACACCTCTCCGGGCGCGGCATCGGCCCCGGTGACGTCGTCGCCGGGTACCTGCCCAACACCCCCGAGGCGGTGATCGCGTTCCTCGCGACCGCCTCGCTCGGAGCCACGTGGACCTCGGTGGGTCAGGACTACGCCGCCTCCGCCGTCGTCGACCGCTTCGGCCAACTGCGTCCCCGCCTGCTCATCACCGCCGACGGCTACCGCTTCGGCGGCCGCGAACACGGGCGCATCGAGTCGATCCAGCAGATCGAGGCCGGTCTGTCCCCCGAGCTCGGCGTCATCCTCCACTCCCGTCTGGGCCAAGCCGGAGCGCCGTCGGGCTGGGTCGACTGGGACGACGCCCTACGCGTCGCACCGGGCGAGGCCGAACCGACCCTGACGTTCACCCGAGTGCCCTTCGACCACCCGCTGTGGGTGCTCTTCTCGTCGGGCACCACGGGCATCCCCAAGGGTCTGGTGCACGGTCATGGCGGGGTGCTGATCGAGTTGCTCAAGACGTTCAGCCTGCAGTCCAACGTCGGTCCGGGCGATCGGCTCATGTGGTACACCTCGCCGAGTTGGGTCATGTGGAACCTGCAGGCCACGACGCTGGCCACCGGCGCGAGCATCGTCTGCTACGACGGCGCTCCGACCTACCCCGACGCGTCGGCCCTGTGGCGCATCGCCGCCGATCTGTCGGTCACCTTCCTGGGCATCAGCCCGGGCTATCTCCAGGCCTCGATGTCGGCGGGTTTCCGCCCGTCCGTCGAGGTCGACCTGAGTGCGCTGCGGGCCATGGGCAGCACCGGCTCGCCCCTGGCGCCGGAGGTCCACGCCTGGGCGACGCGCGAGATCGGCGACAAACCGGTGTGGTCGATGAGCGGTGGCACGGACATCGCCAGCGGCTTCGTCGGCGGCAGCCCGAACGTGCCGGTGTGGGCCGGCGAACTGTCGGCTCGCGGTCTCGGAGTCGCACTCGAGGCCTGGGATCAGGACGGCCGGCCGGTCGTCGGTCTGGTCGGCGAAATGGTCATCACCACACCGATGCCGAGCATGCCGGTGCGGCTGTGGAACGACCCGACCGGATCACGGTTGACCGAGGCGTACTTCTCGACGTTCCCGGGCGTGTGGCGTCAGGGCGACTGGGTCACCCTCACCGAGCGCGGCAGCGTCGTCATCCACGGCCGATCCGACTCGACGCTCAACCGCAACGGAGTGCGGATGGGCAGCGCCGACATCTACGCGGCGGTCGACACCGTGCCCGAGGTGCTCGAGGCCCTGGTCATCGGGGCGGAGCAGGAGGACGGGTCGTACTGGATGCCCCTGTTCGTCGTCCTGCGCGAGGGCGTCGAGCTGACCCCCGAGCTGACCTCGACCATCACCACCGCCATCCGCACGCTCGCCTCACCGCGGCACGTGCCCGACGAGGTGGTCCGGGTCAGCGGCGTGCCGCACACCAAGACCGGCAAGAAGCTGGAGGTGCCGGTCAAGCGGCTCCTGCAGGGCCACGCCCTCGAGGACGTCGCGAATCCGGCGACCGTCGACGAGCCCGCCCTGCTCGACGAGTACGTGGCCATCGCCGACCGCCACCGCAGCTGACACACACCCCTGTTGCGTGATGAGGCACACCCCCGCCGAGTGATGAGGCACACCCCGCCGAGTGATGGTTTCGGGCCGCCTCCCGTCCCGGGAGGCGGCCCGAAACCATCACTCGGCGGGTGGGGAAGCGGGTCTCAGGCGAGCTCGTCCAGGAAGGTGATGAGCTGCGCTCCGAAGACCGAGTTGTCGTCACCGGCGATCATGTGACCGGCCTTGGGCACGACCACCTCCTGCGCACTCGGCAGGACGTCGAGCAGCGCCTGTACACCACCGACGCTGACGACATCGGACTCCCCGCCGCGCACGACCAGCGTCGGCACCGTCACCTGCGCGGCCGCGGCGATGAACCGCTGCTCGCGCAGGGCACGGCTCGGCTCGTCACCGAAGTCGAGGAACGCCGGGTCCCAGTGCCAGTGCCAACGCCCGTCCTCGTGCAGCCGGACATTCTTCTTTAGACCCTCGAGGTTGGTCGGGCGGGGGCGGTGCGGGTTGTACGACGCCACCGCATCGGCCACCTCCTCCAGCGTGGCGAAACCGTCGGGGTGGCTGGTCATGAACGTCTGGATCCGCTGCGATCCCTCCGGCTCGATACGCGGCACCACGTCGACGAGCACCATGCCTCGGGCGGGAACGCGCCCCTCGCCCACGGCGAGCAGCGCCGACAGACCACCCATCGACGCTCCGATGAGCACCGGCTTCTGGCCGAGCTGGTCGACCAGGGTCGCAATGTCCCCGACGAACGCGTCCATCGAGTAGTCACCGTCATCGGCCCACTCCGAGTCCCCGTGTCCCCGAGCATCAAGGTTGACCGTGGTCCAGCCGTGCTCGGCCAACGTGACCGCCGTGCGACGCCACGAGTGCCGGGTCTGACCGCCGCCGTGGAGCAGCAGGGCCACGCCCGTCTCGTCGGCCGCCGGGTACTTGTCGCCCCGAATCCGTACTCCGCCGCTGGTGAACTCGATCGGGTCGGCGCTCGGGGAGGTCATGCCAGGGCCGCGTCGAGGTCGGCCGCGATCTCTTCCGGGGTCACCCACGGCTCGTAGCGGCGGATGACCTGACCGTCCCGACCGACGAGGAACTTCGTGAAGTTCCACTTGATCGCGTCGGTGCCGATCCACTCCGGGTACTGCGAGGAGATGAGGTCGTAGAAGCGCTGGTTCGACTCCGGGGTGAGCTCCCCCGCGTCCGCGGCCCGCAGCTCGACATACAGCGGATCGGCATCCGGACCGTTGACGTCGATCTTCCCGAACACCGGGAACGTGACGTTGTAGGTGACCTGGCAGAACTGCTGGATCTCGTCGTTCGTGCCCGGCTCCTGACCCTTGAACTGGTTGCAGGGGAAGCCCAGAACCTGCAGGCCCTTGTCACCGAAATCGTCCTGCAACTGCTGCAGGCCCTCATACTGCGGCGTCAGGCCGCACTTGCTGGCGACGTTGACGATGAGCAGCACCTGCCCGGCGTAGTCGGACAGGGACACGGTGGCGCCATCGGCAGCGGTCACCTTGTGGTCATGGACGGACATGGATCCTCCTGGGTGCAACGGGCCGACCGCGTGCCGGCCCTGATCGTGCGATCGATTCTCTGCGCAGGCTAGCCGCTGATCAGCGCAGCAGGAACAACATGACCGGGAGCAACACCGACGTGGCCACTCCGGACAGGGCCATGGCCAGCGCCGCGAATGCCCCGATGAGCGGGCCCTCCTGCAGCGCCCGGGCCGTCCCGATGCCGTGCGAGGAGACCCCGATCGCCAGCCCCTGCAACTGCGGATCCCGCACCCGGACCAACCCGAGCAGCCACGGCCCGAACGCCGCCCCGATGACGCCGGTGAGGACCGTGAACACGGCCGTCAACTCGGCGATCCCACCCGCCTGCGCCGACAGCGCGATCGAGATCGGGGTCGTCGCCGACTTCGGTGCCATGGTCAACGCGAGCTCCTCCGTGCCGCCGAGCATCCGCACCGACACCACCGCGCCGATGATCGCCGCGGCGGCCCCGCAGATCACCCCGACCACGATGGGCAGGGCCAGGCGACGGATCGCCGGCCACGCCCGGTGTAGCGGCACGGCCAGCGCCACGGTGGCGGGGCCGAGGACGAACGAGAGGTAGGCGCCGCCACGCATGTAGGTGGCGTAGTCGATCCGGCCGGCCCACAGCACGAGACCGATGATCGCCATGGCCACCATGACCGGGGTTAGGAGC
>NZ_BCRE01000199.1 GCF_001552435.1 Kribbia dieselivorans NBRC 106261 | reverse complement strand
GCCTGGGTCACGTCGGGCCTGGGTTCGCTCGCCGCGCCGGCGGCGCGCTGGGCGAGTCGGAACAGGTAGCCGGTCACGGCGCGCCGTCCAAGGCCAGGCCCAGGTAGGCGGCCCGCCGCGGATCGGACAGGGCCAGCACGTCGGGTTCGGTCCACCCGTAGGCGCGAGCCAGCACGTCGACCTCGTGCAGCAGGCGGCGGGCGCGGGTCTCGATCTCGGTCCAGACGAACTCTCCGAGGTCGGCGACGCAGGTGAACGCGGCCGAGCACGAGGGGCAGACGAGATCGACGCGGACCTCGGCGAGCGGATCGGCGGCCATCATCGCGGCCTCCAGGTCGGCAACCGATGTCTCCGGCAACCTCGCCGGGTCGTCGTGGTCGCCGGGTGGATCGGCCAGGGACACGCAGCGACGCAGCAGGGCATCCCGAGCGGCGGCGGGTGGCAGGTCGGCCACCGCCACCAGGTCGTCCGGAGTCGGCACACGCCATGCACGGATCGCCGGCAGGGTGACGCCCCGCGGTCGAGTTGCGTCGTGCTCGGCGAGCAATGCCGCCGGGTCCATCGCGAACTCCGCCACGGCCCCGCACTGGGGGCACGGCGCGGTGGCCTCCAACGGCGCCGACGTCAGGGTGACACGCAGGCGGAGCGCCGCGGCGTAGGCTTGGCCCACGGGTTGGGTGAGGAGCTCCTCACCACCGGTGCCACCGCGCTCCGCCAATGCGACGACGCGCCGCAGCGACGGGAGGCGGGCGGCCTGTTCCCACAGGTCGAGCGTCTCGCGCGCGGTCAGCGGCGTCGCGGCCATGGCGCACTCCGATCCCGAGCCGATCAGACCGACGGTTCGGCGAAGGTCGGTTCGGTCGGCTCGGCCACGTCGTAGTCGCGTTCCCAGCCCTCGTTCTCGATCTTGATGTGCTGGATCGCGACCGCGTTGGCGTTGGCGTCCAGATCGGGCAAGGCCTGGTACTCGGAGACCCACGCGCGGAAGACCTTGTAGGCGAGCACGAGCTGACCGGCCTCGTTGTACAACTCGACGATCAGGTCCTTGCGGAAGTCCTTCAACGAGACCTCCGCCCCCAGCCCGGAACCGAAGTTCCAGACCTTGTTGGCCCACCCCTCGAACTCGATGTCGTGGGTGACGCCGCGTTCGAGGGTGATGGCCTCGTACTTCGTGCGTCCGGGCGACTTGCGCGAGGTCGAGGGGTCACCGCCCTCGCGGTGTTCGACGACCTCGGTGCTGCGCTTGAGCCCGCCGACCTTGCTGACCCCGGCGACGTACCGACCGTCCCACTTCACCCGGAACTTGAAGTTCTTGTACGGGTCGAAGCGCTGCGCGTTGACGCTGAACTGTGCCATGTCCAACTCCCCTAGACGGCGCCCTGGCCGGCGATCTGCTGCAGCCTGATGACGACGAACTCGGCCGGCTTCAACGGTGCGAAGCCGACATGGATGTTGACGATGCCCAGGTCGATGTCGGCCTGGGTGGTCGTCTCCTTGTCGCACTTGACGAAATACGCCTCGCGCGGGGTCTGGCCCTGGAAGGCGCCCTGGCGGAACAGGTTGTTCATGAATGTCCCCACGTTGAGGCGGATCTGCGCCCACAGGGGTTCGTCGTTGGGTTCGAAGACCACCCACTGGGTCCCGCGGTAGAGGCTCTCCTCGATGAACAGGGCCGTGCGGCGCACCGGGATGTACTTCCATTCCGAGGCGAGGCGATCGGCGCCGTCCATGGTGCGCGCGCCCCACACGACGCGGCCGGCGCTGGGCAGGCTGCGCAGGCAGTTGACCGCCACCGGGTTGAGCAGCCCGATCTCGGCGTCGGTGAGCCGATGTTCCAGTTCGGCCACGCCGACGAGGGTGGCCTCCTGGCCGGCGGGTGCCTTCCACACGCCGCGCTGGGCGTCGGTGCGGGCGATGACCCCGGCCACGGCCCCCGACGGCGCGAACGACTCGACCTGGTCGTCATGCAGGCTGTTCGGTTGGCGCAGTCGCGGGTAGAAGAGCGCCGCGTTGCGGCTCTTCGTGCCGACGGTCGCGGAGAGGTCCGTGCCCGCGATCGTGCCCGCGTCGCTCCACGTGGGTAGTGGGTCGACGAGGAGCATCGCGCGGTGGGCTTCACCGAACGCCGCGGCCTTGCCGACCACGGTGGTGTCGACGGTGCCGTCCGACTTGTAGGGCGGAATCACGATCAGGTTGACGATGTCGGCGTCCTCGAGGGCGTACAGGCCGGTCTTCGAGCCGGGACCGGATGCCTCGAAGGCCGAGGTGTTCAGGGCGCTGCCGTCGTCGCCCTGGGTTCCGGCCGGGTAGTTCGTCGCCGGGGTGTTGTCACCCCACGGGTCCTCCCCGCCCGCCGGTGTGGCGCTGGCAGTCGGTCGGCCCGCTCCGGGGGTCTTCACGGTCACCAGTGCGGACTCGTTCTGCAGGACCTTGGCCAGATCCCGCGGACTGTCGGTGACCCCGATGGTGACGTTGCGATGCTCCTCGACTGCCCCAGTCGCCCCGTCGCGTACAAAGAGGTTGAACAGGCTGCTCGACCCCGGATCCTTCGTGGCGTGGTCGACCCGGGCACGCAGAGACGCGCCCCAGGTGCCCGATGCGGACGCCTCCAGGGTCAGCGTGTTGACCTCGATCTGCGACGGCGCTCCGCCATTGATCAACCGCACGATGACCGCGGTGGAGCCGCCGTTGGCGAAGAAGTCGCGAACCGAGAAGCCGAGCATGCTCCCGGTCCACAACCCGCCGAATCTGCGGTCGAAGTCGGCGTAACTGGTAACGACCGTGGGTTTCCCCACGGGCCCGCGTCGAGCCCGTCCCACGAACGCCGTCACAGAAGTCGCGACACCGGTGATCGCGCGAACGCCGCTGGCCACTTCCTCCACATATACACCGGGGTACGTCAATTGCACTGGCATGGATGCCTCCGAGCCGTTCTGGCATTGCAGGTGGTGGAGCACGGTGAGGCGACGGCTGCCCCGTGCGAAAGGGTTTCCGTGGCCGCTGGATGAATCCGGGATCTGGGGGCGCCCCTACGAATTCCCCCGGTGGGCGCAACGTCGTTGCGCCGTGATTTCCTGTGCCTTTAGCACTCTACTCCCCCACGCACGGTCGGCACACCCCCTTGTCGGAATTCGCGCCTTGTCGGAAGTCGCCAATGTGCGCCGGCGGCCGACCGTGCCCTGACCTGGGGATCAGGCTGCGTACTGCCAGGTGGTCGGGGCGCCCTGGCGGCCACCGGTGGTGTTGGCACCGGAGACGTCACGCGAATCCACGTGCACGACCAGCCCGGTCGAGCGCTGGAACCCCATACCCGCGAATTGGCCGAGGGCACGCATGCGATCGACCTTGAGCACTCCCTGGATGTCGGAGGCGGCCCCGAACTTGTGCTGGCTCTGCGATGCTCCGCCGACGCTGGAGTTCCATTGCGGGCACCGGCATCCCGACACCACGCGCACCGGCATTCCGATCTTCGAGCGGTAGGCCTCGAGGCGCCGTACGTGTGTGCGCAGGGTCCACACTCGGCGGCAATCGGAGAACTTTCCGCCGCACTTGCACAGGAATTCGGTGTACGAGAAATGTGCACTCATGGTCGGCATGCCCTTGCGCTTTCGGGCAAAGGATTTGGTCAACGCCGCACTCGTCTTCGGACCACAGTCACCGTCCTCGACGAGCGCGGCCCCCAGATTCCAGCCACGCTGAAATCCCTTGACCGCGGTCGAGAAACTCGTGCGGGCATTGTCGATGCCGATGGCCAGCAGCATGGCCTGGGCCTGGTCCTTCGTCAGTGTCGTCGCCATCACGACACACCCCCCTCCGCGGCCGCGGTGGCCGCAGTCGATTCGTCAGTGTTCGGAGCATCGTCGCCCGTGTCGTCGGCGTCGACACCCGCCGTCAGTGCATCCAGTTCCGCCAGGCTGGGCAGGCCCGCGGCATTCGTGGCCGCTGCGCTGGGCTCGACGGCCCCGGCTTCGGCATTCTCGTCCACCTGGCGACCATCGACCGGACTGTCGCCGGGCT
The DNA here is from genome assembly GCF_001552435.1 of Kribbia dieselivorans NBRC 106261. Lineage (GTDB taxonomy): Bacteria > Actinomycetota > Actinomycetes > Actinomycetales > Dermatophilaceae > Kribbia > Kribbia dieselivorans. The sequence continues at coordinate 6,238 of NZ_BCRE01000199.1, read as the reverse complement.
TCAGGTTGTCGGGGTGATCCGACCCGGCTTCACCACCGAAAACGGCGGCCGCCTCCTCGTCGGCGGTCACGGGTGGCAAACCATCTTCCGTGTCGCGAACAGCGTTGTCCGACATGGCATTCCCCTCATTGAGTGTGGGCCCGGTTATCGTGGAATGGCCCGGCACCTCACCATGTTCCTCCTGCGGGAATGGCGCGGCAAGAGTAGTTGTGCACATGACTCCGATTGGGCCTGACTGGTATCGGCAGGACTCAGCATTCGATGACGTTGACGGCCAGTCCGCCGCGCGAAGTCTCCTTGTACTTGATCTTCATGTCGGCCCCGGTCTGCCGCATGGTTTTCACGACCTTGTCCAGCGAAACGATGTGGGACCCATTGCCGCGCATGGCGGTTCGCGCCGCCGTGACCGCCTTCACCGCGGCCACCGCATTGCGCTCGATGCACGGAATCTGCACCAACCCGCCCACCGGATCACACGTCAATCCGAGGTTATGCTCCATGCCGATCTCGGCGGCGTTCTCGACCTGCGCGGGCGTGCCCCCGAGCACCGCCGCCATCGCCCCTGCAGCCATCGAACACGCCGATCCGACCTCGCCCTGGCACCCGACCTCGGCGCCGGAGATCGACGCGCATTCCTTGTAGATCACGCCGATCGCGCCGGCGGTGAGGAGGAACGTGATGACGCCCTCGTCGTCGGCGCCCGGCACGAATCTCCGGTAGTAGTGCAGCACCGCCGGGATGATGCCGGCCGCCCCGTTCGTCGGGGCGGTGACCACGCGCCCGCCGGCGGCGTTCTCCTCGTTGACGGCGAGAGCGAACATCGTCAGCCAGTCCACGCCACGAAGCGGATCGTCGTTCGTGGGCTCATCACGCAACCGCCGGGCGAGGTCGGGGGCGCGGCGTGGCACGCGCAACCCGCCGGGCAGGACTCCCTCGGCGGAGATGCCGTGCGCGACGCACTCCTGCATGACCGCCCAAATCTCGAGCAGCCCGGCGCGCACCTGCGCTTCGGTGCGCCAGGACAGTTCGTTCTCGAGCATGATCTGCGCGATCGACGCTCCTCTGTCGCGGCAGTGGGCGAGCAGTTCGTCGCCGGCGCGGAAGGGGTGCGCGACGGGGGTGTCGTCCTCGACGATCCGAGCCTGGCCGTCGGCGGTGGCGGTGACGACGAATCCGCCGCCGACCGAGTAGTAGGTGCGCTCGTCGAGTTCGTCGCCGGCGTCGTCGTAGGCGGTGAAGCGCAGTCCGTTGGGGTGCAGCGGCAGGTTGCGCCGGCGGTGCATGACGAGATCGGTGTCCTCGACGAAGGCGATCTCGTGCTCGCCGAGAACGGTGATCCGGCGCTGCGCCCGCGCGAGAGCCACGTCGTCGGCCGCTCGAGCCGGGTCACACGACTCCGGTCGTTGCCCCATGAGACCGAGGTAGACGGCCTTGTCGCTGCCGTGGCCGTGCCCGGTGGCGCCGAGCGACCCGAACAACTCGGCGGTGATGCGGGTCGTGCGTGACAGCGCTCCGCCATCGCGCAACCGCTGCGCGAACATCGCGGCGGCACGCATCGGGCCGACCGTGTGCGAACTCGACGGGCCGATGCCGATGGAGAACAGGTCGAAGACGCTCAGCGCCATGATGCCCGGCCTCAGGCTCGGGAGTAGTGCTCGTAGACGACGCGTGAGGCGAAGGTTCGCGCCGCGACGAGGGTGAGGTCGATGCGGGCGGTGACCGGCGGGAGGAGTGGCCGGCCGCCGCCGACGACGACCGGGCAGCGGAAGATGTGGAACTCGTCGACGAGTCCGAGTTCGATCGCTTCGGCCGCCAACGTCGCTCCGCCGATGGCGAGGTCACGGTCGGTGGACGCGGCCAGCGCGGCGGCCTCCTCCGCCAAGGTGCCGGTCGCCAGCCGCGCGTTGCCCTCGACGCGATCGAGCGTGCGGCTGAAGACGACCTTGGGCAAGGCGCTCCACGCGTCGGCGAACGCGCTCTCCAGCTCGGTGGCGCGCATGGCCGGGTCGGTTTCCCACACGACCATCGCCTCGTACAACTTGCGGCCGCAGAGGAAACCGCCCAGCGCGGCCGTCTGCTCAAGATGGACGCGGAACTGCTCCTCGTCCGGGACGCCCCAGTCGAAGTCGCCCTCACGGTCGTAGATGAACCCGTCCACGGACGCGCTCATCGAGTAGATCAACATGGCAGGAGCCTCATCACCCCAGTGTGGCCCCGGATGGCCGGCCTTGGTCCGGTTCGGGACCGCAAAGCTCTGAGAGATGGCCTCGACGCGCTGACGCAGCTCAGTTGAGGAGTGCCACGTCCAGGTCGAAGGCAAGGACGACAGCACGTGCAAGCTCTGCCTCCTGCGTTGCGGTGAGGTAGCCCACGGTGCGGCCGATGTGGCTCACCGGCACGGTGACGACATTGTCGAGTGCCACGGCGCACTCCAAGTCCAAACCGTTGTGCCGCCCCACTCGCACTTCGCTGGTGAGCCCCTTGACGGTGGAGGTGATGGGCGCCACGGTCACCTTGGTCATGGCCGCCCGCGCGGGTTCCCTCGTCAAAACCAGGGCCGGTCGAGTCTTGTCCAGCCGCACCAGACAGATCTCGCGCACCGCTCAGTCCTCGATCTCAATGTGAGCGACGGTCCAGTCCACGACGGCATCGAGCTCATCGCCGGCACCTTCCCTGAGGAGAATCTCGGCATCGCGCTCAGCAAGCTGGCGCCGCATCTCTCGCTCCACGGCCGACGTCACCAGAGCCGCTCGACTGGCCGCTCTCCCGGCCTGAACGGAACTATCAAGGAACGCGACCACCTCCTCGGGAAGCCGCACAGCAATCTGAATACTCATAGCCACACGATACCATTTTGAATCCCAACATGGGATGCATTCACAGCGGGTCCGCATCCCGTCTCGAAGTGACCGAAGCCCTCACCGTGTCAGGTGAAGACTCCGGCAGGGTCACCTGATCAGCACGACCGCAGGGCCTCCGGAATCGGAGTGAGCCTCCGCCCGGATTCGGGGTCGATCTCGATGCGGTGTGTCGCGCCGTCGCGGGAGCTCGTGTCGATCTCGACGACGCTCGGCGACACCCACCTCACGTCCTCGATGCTGTCCCAGTCGCCGTTGACGCACCCCGCAGCCCACGACCGTTCGGTCAGGCCCGACCCACGCCGGATCTCCAGGTGGTAGTACGTGTCGATCATGTCGACCTCGGACACCACGACGAGGGCGTGCGTCCCGTCCGGCGACGGATACTTTTGCTCGGACCCACCGGCGCCCCAGGACCAGGGCCACGTCACTGCCCAGACGAAGACCACCATCGCCACCGCGACACACGTCCCACCGATCCACACCAGGGGCGGCACCGAACTCCGCTGCGCCCGACGCGGGGGCGCGCTCATGACATCGTCCGGTGTGGGGGTCATGGCCCACAGCGTAGCCATGGTGCGATAGGCAGAGCAGGACGTCGGACCAGGAGGAGAGACGTGGAGCCATCACCGGCAGGATCCGCCGCATCGGCCATCGAGGTACGCGGCGCCCGGGTCCACAACCTGCGCAGCATCGATGTCGACGTGCCACTTAACCAGCTCGTCGCGATCGCCGGCGTCTCCGGCTCGGGCAAATCCTCCCTCGCGATGGGCGTGCTGTACGCCGAGGGGTCACGCCGCTACATCGAGGCCCTGTCAACGTACACGCGGCGCCGCATGGCCCACACGCCGCGCGCCGACGTCGACCGCGTCCGGCACGTCCCGGCCGCTCTCGCGCTGCGCCAACGCCCCGGCGTGCCCGGCGTGCGATCCACGTTCGGCACGTCCACCGAGCTCCTCAATGTGCTGCGGCTGATGTTCTCGCGACTCGCCTCTCACGTCTGCCCCAACGGCCACCGGCAGGAACCCACCCTGGCCGTCGCCGCCGAGACCCCGCTCACCTGCCCGGTCTGCGGCGTCACCTTCCGCCCGCCCGGCGCCGAGGCGCTCGCGTTCAACTCCGGCGGCGCGTGCCCGACCTGCGATGGCCTCGGCACCGTCCGTGACGTCAACGACAATGCGCTCATCCGCGATCCGGCCATGAGCATCGATGAGGGCACGGTCATCCCGTGGCAGATGTTCGGCTTCAACGTCCAACCCCAGATCGCCCGGGAGTTCGGTGTGCGCACCGAGGTGCCGTGGCGCGACCTTCACGAGTGGGAGCGCGAGATCGTCCTGGGCGGGCCGCAGGAGAAGAAGCACATCACCGTCTCGTCGAAGAAGGGGCTGCACGAGCTCGACTTCACGTTCCGCAACGCGCGGCTGACGGTCACCGAGGAGCTCAAGCGTGCGAGCGACGAGAAGCGGCTGGCGCGGGTGAGCCGGTTCCTCACCGAGCAGACCTGCCCCACCTGTCACGGCACGCGCCTCTCCCCCGCCGCCTCCGCGCCACGCATCGGCGACATCGGCCTCGCCAACGCGACGGCCATGACCCTCGAGGAGGTCGTCGCCTGGGCCGCGACCGTGCCGTCGTCTTTGCCAGAGGCCATGCGCCCCATGGCCGACATTCTCGTCACCACCCTGCTCGGCATGGCCCGCCGCCTGCTCGACCTGGGCCTGAGTTACCTCTCGCTCGACCGGGCCGGCGCGACCCTCTCGACCGGTGAGCGCCAGCGGGTTCAGTTGGCCCGCGCCGTGCGCAACGAGACCACCGGGGTGCTGTACGTGCTCGACGAGCCCTCGATCGGCCTCCACCCGGCCAACATCGAGGGGCTGAAGGGCGTCATCGCCGACCTGCTCGCCGAAGGCAACTCAGTCGTCATGGTCGACCACGACCCGCTCGTGCTGGTGGGGGCCGATCATGTCATCGAGATCGGTCCGGGCTCGGGCGCCGACGGCGGCACGGTCGTGGCCACGGGCAACGTCACCGAACTCGATGCCAATCCGGAGTCTCGTATCGGCCCGTATCTCACCGGGCGCGCGCAGGTGCAGGTCCGGGCCGGAGCATCGTCGGGCGAGATGTTCGCACACGGCACGATCGCGATGCGCACGGCCGCGATCCATACCGTCCATGCCCTCGACGTGGCGATCCCGCGCGGGCGGCTCACCGTCGTCACGGGCGTGTCGGGGTCGGGCAAGAGCACGCTCGTGCTCGACAGTCTCGTGCCCGCACTGCGCTCCGATGACGACCACACCCGACCCGCGCACGTGCTGGCCATCGACGCCGACGGCATCGACAAGGTCAACGTCGTCGATGCCACGCCGATCGGCATCAATGTGCGCTCGACCGTCGCCACGTACAGCGGCGTGCTCGATGATCTGCGGCGCGACTATGCCGGCCTCGCCTCGGCTAGCGAGGCTGGGCTGACCGCCAGCGACTTCTCGTACAACACCGGCTCGTTGCGCTGCCCGCTCTGTGAGGGCACCGGCGAGATCACGCTCGACGTGCAGTTCCTGCCCGATGTCGACATCCCGTGCACCGACTGCCACGGTCGCCGCTACAGCCCCGCCGCGGAGGCGTACCAACGACGCTCCGCAACCGGTGACGGCACATTGTCGCTGCCCGATCTCCTCGCGCTCACGGTGACCGAGGCGCTGCCGCACGTCGCCGACCTGACCCGAGTCGTGGCTCGACTGACGGCGCTGGCTGACGTCGGCCTGGGGTACCTCACGCTCGGCGAGGCGACCCCGGCGCTGTCCGGCGGGGAGGCGCAGCGGCTCAAGCTCGCCACCGAGTTGGGCAAGAAGCAGCGGCACACGCTGTTCGTCTTCGACGAGCCGACCGTGGGCCTGCACCCCGACGACGTGCGAGTGCTGCTCGCGGTCTTCCAACGCCTCCTCGACGCCGGCGGCACGGTGCTCGTCATCGAACACGACCTCGACGTCATCGCCAACGCCGACCACGTGATCGACATGGGGCCCGGCGGCGGCGCCGACGGCGGCCGGATCGTCGTGACCGGTCGCCCCGACGCGGTCGCGCGGTCGGAGCGCAGTGTCACCGGTCGGTACCTGCGAGCGCACCTGGGGCTCGGTCACCGGTGATGCGTCGCGGCGGTTGGCGTCAGAGGCGCGCGCGGTACTGCTGCACGGTCAACAGGACGCAGAGCCCGGCGAGGACGGCCAGCGGGACCGCCACCGGCATGGAGTTCGACAGGGACGCCAGGACCAGCGGCGTGCCGAACCCCATGTAGGCGACCGTGTAGAACGCGCCGGAGACGCTGCCGAGCCGGCCGTCGGAGGCCACCCCGGGCAGGCGGGCCAGGCCGGCTGCGAGCGCCAGCC
>NZ_BCRE01000198.1 GCF_001552435.1 Kribbia dieselivorans NBRC 106261 | reverse complement strand
CCGTGGCCTGTCGCGCGCAGGGCGCCGGCATCGTGGCGTTCACCGCGACCGCCCCCATCCCGGTCACGGGCCGGGCCACGCTTCCCGGGCTACCGCGCTCCGTCACGGCGAACGCGCGCGCCGGGCCGGCTCACTCGGCGGTGACGTGAGCCAGGACCGCGTCGAGCAGGCGCACCGCACCGGCCTTGTCCAGCGGTTCATTGCCGTTGCCGCACTTGGGCGACTGCACGCACGCCGGGCAACCCGATTCGCACGCACACCCGGCCACGGCATCGCGGGTGGCCCGCAGCCAGGCCGGGAGCACCGCGTGCGCCCGCTGCGCGAACCCGACTCCGCCCGGGTACCCGTCGTGCACCATGATCGTCGGCAGCCCGGTGTCGGGGTGCAGGGCCGTCGACACCCCGCCGATGTCCCAGCGGTCGCAGGTGGCGAACAGCGGCAGCAGCCCGATGGCGGCATGTTCGGCGGCGTGCGCCGACCCGGGAATGTCGACCTGCTCGATCCCGGCCTGCGCGAGCAGCGTCTCCGGCATGGTCCACCAGACCGCCTGGGTGTGGAGCGTGCGCGGGGGCAGATCGAGCGGGTGCGAGCCGAGCACCTCGCCCGAGGGCAGGCGGCGCATGAAACCGACCACCTGGCTGGTCACCTGCACCGACCCGAAGGACACCCGCACCGGCCCGTGGTCGCGGCCCTCCTGCTCCGCGACGATCCGGAAGCTCGCCCGTTCCTGGGCCGACGTGCTCCACCCCGGGTCGCCGGCCACGGCCAGGGCCGTGTCCTGCGACAGATCCAACTCGGTGACCACCCACGTCTGGCCCTGATGGACGTGCACCGCCCCGGTGTGCACCTGCACGTGGGCGCTGGCCTCGTCGACCGTGCCGACGACGCGGCCGGTGCGCTGATCGACGACGCTGACGACCGGCCCGGTCCCGCGCAGGGTGACGTGGTCGGCCGCCCGGTCCTGCCGAGCCCAATACCAACCCGTCGGCCGGCGCCGCAGGATCCCGCGCTGCGCCAACTGCGTGGCCAGTGTCGTCGTGCTCGGCCCGAACCACGCCGCGTCATCCTCGGTCAGGGGGAATTCCTGCGCGGCTGCCGCCAGGTGGGGGCCGAGCACGTTCGGGTTGGTCGGGTCGATCACCGTGGCCTCCACGGGCGCCGCGAACACCGTGTCCGGGTGTTCGACGACGTAGGTGTCCAACGGGTCGTCGGCGGCGATGAATAGCGCCAGCGCCGCCGAACCGCCCCGCCCGGCCCGCCCGACCTGCTGCCACAGCGAGGCTCGTCGACCGGGCCACCCCGCCACCAGGACGGCATCCAGACCGGCAATGTCCACCCCGAGTTCGAGTGCGTTGGTGGTCGCCAGCCCCAGCAGGTCACGCGAGCGCAGGGATCGCTCGAGCGCACGGCGCTCCTCGGGCAGGTACCCGCCGCGGTACGCGG
>NZ_BCRE01000197.1 GCF_001552435.1 Kribbia dieselivorans NBRC 106261 | reverse complement strand
CCCGCCGCGGTACGCGGCCACCCGCGTCGACGCGTCACCGGCGGGTCCGGCCGTGTGCCCCTCCAGTCGGCGCACCGTCGCCCGGGCCAGCGACTCGACGCCGGCCCGGCTCCGCGCGAACGCCAAGGTCTGCACATCGGCGTCGACGAGGTCGGCCATCAGCTCGGCCGCCTCACTGGTCGCCGATCGCCGGGTGTCGTCCGCCTCGGGCGGCTGCCACAGGCCGAACGTCAGCTCCCCGCGGGGCGAATCGTCGCGGGTGACGGCCACGGCGCTCCGGCCGGTCAGCGCACCGGCGTGCACCTGCGGCTCGCTGACCGTCGCGGAGGCGAGCACGAAGACCGGGTCGCTGCCGTACCGCGCCGCCACGCGCCGCAGGCGCCGCAGCACCAACGCGACGTGCGAGCCGAACACGCCGCGGTAGGTGTGGCACTCGTCGACGACGACGTACCGCAGCGCCCGCAGGAACGGCCCCCACTGCCGGTGCCCCGGCAGGAGCGAATGGTGCAACAGGTCGGGGTTGGTCAGCACGACGTTGGCGTGCTGGCGGATCCAGCGGCGTTCGTCCGTGGCGGTGTCCCCGTCGTACGTGGCGGCCCGCACCCCCGGCACCGCCATGGCCTCGATCCGGGCCAGTTGATCGGCGGCCAAGGCCTTGGTCGGGGCGAGGTAGAGACCGGTCACCCCGCGAGCCCGCCACGACGGAGCCTCGTTGGGCCCGGCGCCGTCGACGACGGCGGTGAGCAGGGGCAACAGATAGCCGAGGGACTTGCCCGAGGCCGTGCCGGTCGAGATGACGACGTCCTGGCCGGATCGCACCACGTCGGCGGCCTCGCGCTGGTGGCCCCACAACCGCTCGATTCCGGCCGTTCGCAGGGACTCGGCCACCGGCGGCGCCACCCATTCGGGCATCTCGGAGGTGCGGGCCGGGCGTGCAGCAATCCGCTCGACATGCCGCAGGCGACCCGGGCGTGACTGGGCGAGGGCGGCCAGCCGGGCCGCCGGCGTGTGGGGGAAAACGGTCATCGTCGTCTACCGTAGGCGTGGCCTGAACATTGGCCGAATGCACGGCTGCCCACGAGGGATCTGGAGAACACGGCATGAACCTGTCGGTGACGACGACCGAACAGGACGGTACGACCGTCATCACGGCGGGCGGTGAGATCGACGTGTACACCGCACCCAAGCTCCGCGATGCACTCGACCAACAGATCAGTGCGGGCCGCCTCGACCTGATCGCCGACCTCTCTGGAGTCTCGTTCATCGACTCGACCGGACTGGGTGTCCTCGTCGGTCGCCTGCGCTACCTGACCACGCACGAGGGCAGCCTGCGGGTGGTCACGCAGTCCGAGCGGGTCCTGCGTGTTTTCGACATCACCGGGCTGGATGCGGTCTTCCCCATCCACGCCACGCTCGAGGAGGCCTGCACCGCGGCGCGCGCGCAGCACACCCACGTGGGCCGGCACCGCAGCCACCCCTGAGGGGCGACTTCCGCATTTCTCCACCCGAGGGTGGCGAATTCCGTTGTACCGTGGCAGTTCCCGCGTGGTCAGAGGTGACCGCGCAGCGGCCTCTCAGGAGCGCGCATGGCCCCAACACTGGCGCCCTCGTCCATCCAGTTGGAGCGACTGGACGTCACCCTCGTGGTGATCGTTGCCGTGCTGGCGGTGTTCGCCTTGGTCATGGCCGTCGTGTTCCGGCGCCAGGTCTTGGCCGCCGACCCGGGCACGAAGGCGATGCAGGAGATCGGATCGGCCATCCAGGAGGGCGCGTTCGCCTACCTCAACCGGCAGTTCCGCACCCTGTCGATCTTCGCCGTCCTGGGGTTCCTGCTCCTGCTCGCCCTGCCCGCCCCGGACCAGGCCGCCCGCTGGGGCCGCAGCATCTTCTTCCTCCTCGGCGCGGGTTCCTCGGCGGCGATCGGTTATCTGGGGATGAGTCTGGCCGTCCGGGCCAACGTGCGGGTCGCCTCGGCCGCCCGGGACGGAGACCGCGAGGGCAGCATGCGGATCGCGTTCCGCACCGGCGCCGTCGTCGGCATGGCCACCATCGGCCTGGGTCTGCTCGGAGTCTCGATCGCCGTCCTGATCTTCGAAGGTGACGCCCCGCGCGTGCTCGAGGGCTTCGGCTTCGGGGCGGCGCTGCTGGCCATGTTCATGCGCGTCGGCGGTGGCATCTTCACCAAGGCCGCCGACGTGGGCGCCGACCTGGTCGGCAAGGTCGAGGCCGGCATCCCCGAGGACGATCCCCGCAACGCCGCGACGATCGCCGACAACGTCGGTGACAACGTCGGCGACTGTGCCGGGATGGCCGCCGACCTCTTCGAGTCCTATGCCGTGACGCTGGTGGCCGCGCTGATCCTCGGCGCCGCGGCGTTCGGTCATCAGGGGCTCGTGCTGCCGCTGCTCATCCCGGCGGTCGGGGTGCTCACCGCGCTCCTGGGCGTGTACACGACCCGCGCCGCACCAGGGGTCAACCCGCTCCACTCGATCCAACGCTCGTTCACCATCTCGGCCATCGTCTCGGCGGTCCTGGCAGCCGTCGTCATCTGGCTGTACCTGCCGCGCTCCTACGACGGCCTGCTGCAGGTCACCGACGCCTCCGGAGCGCCGTGGAGCACGCCGCCGGTCGCGGCCACCCTCGCGGTCGTCATCGGCATCGCGCTGGCCGCGATCATCCTCCATCTGACCGGGTACTTCACCGGCACCGACTCCCGGCCCACCCAGGACGTCGCGCGCACCACGGCCACCGGCGCGGCCACCGTGGTGCTGGCCGGTATCGGCCTGGGCTTGGAGTCGGCCGTGTACAAGGTCGGCGTGCTCGCCGCGGCCGTGTGGGCCGCCCACATGCTCGGCGGCGGAGTCGTCACCCTCGGCCTCTTCTACGTCGCCCTGGCCGGGTGCGGCCTGCTGACCACGGTCGGCGTCATCGTCGCCATGGACACGTTCGGCCCGGTCTCCGACAACGCCCAGGGCATCGCCGAGATGTCGCAGGATGTCGACGAGGAGGCCGCGGCGCTCCTGACCGAACTCGACGCGGTCGGCAACACGACCAAGGCGATCACCAAGGGCATCGCCATCGCCACCGCGGTGCTCGCCGCGACGGCCCTGTTCGGCTCCTACACCGATGCCTGGCTCAGCGAACTGACGCGCCTGCGCGACCAGGGCACGATGACCGCCGCAGACATCCTCGCCTCGGCCACGTCGACGAACACCTCGGTCGTGGCCTCGACCACCCTCGTCGGCCTGCTCATCGGATCGGCCGTCGTGTTCATGTTCTCCGGTCTGGCCATCTCGGCGGTCACCCGCGCGGCCGGCGCGATCGTCCACGAGGTGCGCCGCCAGTTCCGCGAGCACCCGGGGATCATGACGTACGACGAGAAACCGGAGTACGGCCGCGTCGTCGACATGTGCACCAAGGACTCGTTGCGCGAACTCGCGACCCCCGGCCTGCTGGCCCTGATGATGCCGATCGCCGTCGGTTTCGGCTTGGGGATCGGGGCGCTGGCCGGATTCCTCGCCGGGGCGATCTCGACCGGTGCGCTCATGGCGGTGTTCCTGTCCAACGCCGGTGGCGCCTGGGACAACGCCAAGAAGATCATCGAGGACGACCCGGCCGGCAAGGGCAGCGATGCCCACGCCGCGGCGGTCATCGGCGACACCATCGGCGACCCGTTCAAGGACACCGCCGGCCCGGCCATCAACCCGCTCATCAAGGTGATGAACCTCGTGGCCGTGCTCATCGCGCCGGCCGTGGTCGTGCTGACGTTCGGCGATGTGTCGTCCTGGGTGCGCTTCGCCATCGCCCTGGTCGCGTTCGGGATCGTCGTGGTGGCCGTCGCCATCTCGCGCGGGCGGGGTCTGGCGCTGGCCACGTGAGGGGCGCGTCGGGCAGCGGTGGCGGGTTAGGCTGACCTCCTGTTCGGCCGGACCGGCCGAGGAAGGACTCCCACCCCGTGCTCGTCCGCCTTCTCCGTAGGTTTCTGCGGCCGGATTCCGGCCTGCTCACCCTGCTCGTCGTCCTCCAGGTCGCCTCGACCGTCGCGACCCTCTATCTCCCCAGCCTCAACGCCCGGATCATCGATGAGGGTGTCGTCCAGGGCGACACCGGCTTCATCATGCGCACCGGCACGTGGATGCTGGCCGTCTCGTTGCTCCAGGTCCTGGCCACCATCGGCGCCACGTGGATCGCTGCGCGCTCGACCGCGCTCATGGCCGTGCGCCTGCGCGCCGCGGTGTTCTCCCGGGTCGGCGACTTCTCTGCCCAGGAGGTCGCGCGCTTCGGCGCTCCGACCCTGATCTCCCGGGCCACGAACGACGTGCTGCAGGTGCAGCAGGTCGGGTTCATGGGCGCCGCGATGCTCCTGCCCGCGCCGATGATGATGGCCGGAGGCGTGTTCATGGCCTTGCGCGAGGATCCGGGCCTGTCGTTGTTGCTCGTCGTCGCCGTGCCGCTGCTCGGTCTGGTCGTCGGTGTCGCCATCTCGCGGATGGTGCCGCAGTTCCGATCCATGCAGACCAGCGTCGACACGGTCAACCGCATCCTGCGTGAGCAGATCACCGGCATCCGGGTGGTGCGCGCCTTCGTGCGCGAACGCACCGAGCAGGAGCGGTTCGGCGAGGCCAACACCCGCTACACGAACACCTCGCTGGCGGTGGGCCGGCTCATGGCGCTGACGTTCCCGACGGTGATGTTCATCGTCAACGCCTCGACCGTCGCGCTGATGTGGTTCGGCGCCAAGCGCATCGAGACCGGTCACCTCCAGGTGGGCCAGCTCGTCGCGTTCCTGACCTACCTCATGCTCATCTTCATGTCGGTGATGATGGCGACGTTCATGTCGATGATGATCCCGCGCGCGGCCGTCTCCGCCGGTCGCATCGACGAGGTCCTCTCGACGGACAGCTCGGTGGTCGACCCGGAGCAGCCACGTGAGATCCCGGCCGGCCCGGTGACCGTCGCGCTGAGCGGCGTCGACTTCTGCTACCCCGGCGCCGAGCACTCGGTGCTGCACGACATCACCTTCACCGCCCGGCCCGGCGAGACGACCGCCATCATCGGGGCCACCGGTTCGGGCAAGACGACCCTGGTCAACCTCATCCCGCGCCTGTACGACGTCACCGACGGCGCGGTGACCTTCAACGGGGTCGATCTGCGCGAGGCCGCGCTGGGCAAGGTGTGGGCGCACTGCGGCCTGGTCCCGCAGAAGGCGCTGCTCTTCACCGGCACCATCGGTTCGAATCTCCGTCTGGGTCGCCCGGAGGCCACCGACGGCGAGCTCTGGGAGGCGCTGCGCATTGCCCAGGGTGAGGATTTCGTGCGCGCCATGCCCGACGGACTCGACTCCGCGGTCGCCCAGGGCGGCACGAACGTCTCCGGCGGTCAGCGCCAGCGTCTGGCCATCGCCCGGGCCATCGTCGCGCGCCCGGACGTGTATCTCTTCGACGACGCGTTCTCCGCGCTCGACACCGCCACCGACGCCCGGTTGCGGGCGGCGCTCCGCCCCGCCACCCGCGACGCGACCGTCATCGTCGTGGCCCAACGGGTCTCGACCATCCTCGAGGCCGACCAGATCGTCGTCCTCGAGGCCGGCCGCGTCGTCGGCATCGGCACCCACCGCGAGTTGCTCGCCGGGTGCGAGACCTATCGCGAGATCGTCGAGTCGCAACAGGCCGACGACCAGAGCCGACCGGAGGTGAGCGCGTGAGCGCCGAAGTCGCCCAGCACGACGAGGACAAGGCCGCCGCCTCTCGCCGCCAACCGACCCGCGCCGGCGGGGGCCCGCACGGCATGCCCATGGGTGGCGACAAGGCCAAGAACTTCGGCACGTCCGCCAAGCGGTTGCTCGGCCGGCTCAAGCCCGAACGCGCGCTCCTGCTCACCGTCGTGGGCCTGACGATCATCAGCGTCATCTTCACCGCCCTGGGGCCGCGTGTCCTAGGTCGGGCCACCGACCTGATCTTCGCCGGTTTCGTCGGATCGCAGATGCCGGCCGGAACGACGCAGGACCAGGTGGTGCAGGGGCTGCGGGCGCAGGGGCAGGGACAGGTCGCCGACATGGTGGCCGGGATGCCCAACCTCGTGCCCGGCCAGGGCATCGACTTCGGCGCATTGGCGCGGGTGTTGCTGGTCGTGCTCGGTCTCTATCTCATCGGTGCGGTCTTCTCGTGGGCGGCCAACCACCTGCTCGCGGGCGTGGTCAATCGGACCATCTTCCGACTGCGCTCCGATGCCGAGGACAAGCTCGCGCGCCTGCCGCTGCCGTACTTCGACTCCCAGCCGCGTGGTGAACTGCTCTCGCGCGTGACCAATGACATCGACAACGTCGCCCAATCGCTGCAGCAGACGTTGGGGCAGTTGCTCACGTCCCTGCTGACGGTCGTCGCGATGCTCGCGATGATGTTCTGGATCTCGCCGCTGCTGTCGATCATCGCGTTGCTGACGATCCCGCTCGCCGCTGGGCTCACCGCGTTCATCGGTGGCCGCGCCCAGGGGCACTTCAAGGACCAGTGGGCCGCCACCGGGCGGGTCAATGCCGTGGTCGAGGAGACCTTCTCCGGCCACGACCTCGTCAAGGTCTTCGGTCGTCAGGCCGACAACGAGGCCCAGTTCGCCGAGCGCAACCACGAGTTGGGCAAGGCCGGTTTCAGCGCCCAGTTCATCAGCGGCATCATCATGCCCGCCATGCAGTTCATCGGGAACCTGTCGTACGTCGCGGTCGCCGTCGTCGGTGGCCTGCGGGTGGCCAGCGGCGCGATGTCCGTCGGTGACGTCCAGGCGTTCATCCAGTACTCGCGCCAGTTCACCCAGCCGCTGACGCAGGTCGCGTCGATGTCGAACCTGCTGCAATCCGGAGTCGCGTCGGCCGAGCGGATCTTCGAGGTCCTGGACGCCGAGGAGGAACGGCCGGACCCGGTCACCGCGCCGGCGGACGGGCACGGCCACGGGCGGGTGGAGTTCGAGGACGTGTCGTTCTCCTACGACCCGCAGCGTCCGCTCATCGAACACCTCAACCTGACCGTCGAGCCGGGCCAGACCGTGGCCATCGTCGGGCCGACCGGCGCGGGCAAGACGACGCTGGTCAACCTGATCATGCGGTTCTACGAACTCGACGGCGGCCGGATCACCTTCGACGGCGTCGACATCGCCACGATGCCGCGCCAGCAGCTGCGTGGCGAGATCGGCATGGTGCTGCAGGACACGTGGCTGTTCAGTGGCACGATCCGCGAGAACATCGCGTACGGCCGGCCCGGGGCCACCGACGAGGAGGTCCTCGCGGCGGCCAAGGCGGCGTACGTCGACCGCTTCGTCCACGCCCTGCCTGACGGGTACGACACGAAGATCGGCGACGACGGCGGCACGATCTCGGCCGGTGAGCGCCAGCTCATCACCATCGCCCGGGCGTTCGTCTCCGAGCCGGCGCTGCTCATCCTCGACGAGGCGACCAGTTCGGTGGACACCCGTACCGAGTCGCTGGTGCAGTCCGCGCTGACGGCCCTGCGCACCGATCGGACGAGCTTCGTCATCGCCCACCGCCTTTCGACGATCCGCGATGCCGACCTGATCCTGGTCATGGAGGAGGGGCGGATCGTCGAGCAGGGTTCGCACGCCGAGCTCCTCGAGGCCTCAGGTGCGTTCGCTCGCCTATGGCAGGCGCAGTTCGCCGGTGTCGCGGCCTAGGCTGGACGGCGTGTCGATCCTCACCCTGGACCCGGACCTGATTGCCGCGCTGCGCACGGACCTGGACCGCGCCGACTACACCCCCGATGCGGTCGAGGCGCTGCTCGGCCCGGTCGCCGCTGCCGCGTTGCACCGGGAGATGCTCGTGCCGGCCCACCGGGTGCTCATCGGCCGGCGCGAACCGCTCGCCACGCTGATCCGGCTGTTGATGATGGGTGACAGCGTCGATCACGCCGACGTCACCGCGGCGCTGCCGACCTTGGGTGTCGCCGGGGCGCTGCGGCTCGGTCTGGTCGCCCCGGAGGGGGACGCCCTCAAGGCGACCTGCGAGATCGCGCCGCACGCGGCCGACGATCGGCATTGGTGGGTGGCCTCCGACCTGTCCGAGATGGTCACCCGCGGCCCGCTGCGTGAGGACCACGTCCTGGGCATCGGCGGGGCCTCGGCCACCCTCATCGCCTGGACGCCGCGGCCCCGCGTGCCTCGGGCGGCCGACATCGGCACCGGCTGTGGGGTGCAGGCCCTGCATCTGGAGGGGCACACCGACGAGGTCGTCGTGACCGACCTGTCGGCGCGAGCCTTGGGCTATGCCCGGTTCAACGCCGCCCTCAATTCGGTGGCGTGGGACGTGCGGGCCGGGTCGCTACTCGAGCCCCTGGCCGGGCAGCGCTTCGATCTCATCGTGTCGAACCCGCCATTCGTCATCACCCCGCGTGGGACCGGCCTGCCGACGTATGAGTACCGCGACGGTGGGGCGGAGGGCGACGCGATCGTCGGGCACTTGGTCCGCCACCTCGGGGAGCATCTCGAGCCGGGCGGGATCGCGCAGTTGCTCGGCAACTGGGAGATCACGTCGACGCAGGACTGGCAGGCGCGCGTGCGTGGGTGGCTGGCCGGCACCGGGCTCGACGCATGGGTCGTGCAGCGCGAGGTCACCGACCCGGCGCAGTACGCCGAGACGTGGGCCCGTGATGGTGGGCATCGCGCCGGGACCGCCGACTTCGAGCAGCAGTACCGCGCGTGGCTGGACGACTTCGCCGCTCGTGGCGTCGAGGCCATCGGCTTCGGCGTCATCACGCTGCAGCGGCCGGCGGAGCCGCGTGACCCGTTCGTTGATCTCATGGAGGCCACCGGCCCGGTGGCC
>NZ_BCRE01000196.1 GCF_001552435.1 Kribbia dieselivorans NBRC 106261 | reverse complement strand
GGTGGTCGCCAGGGCTCGCCCGCCGGTCCGCCGAGGTCGCCGGCCGCCGAGGTCGCCGGCCGCCGAGGTGGCCCCTCTCGACGCGCCAGGACCCCGAAGTCGTGCCCTAACGTGCCCTAACGGCGTGCCACAACGTGCCCAAGCGTGCGACACGGTGCCATTCCGTGCCCTATGCTGGGGCACGAAAACTACAGGTCAGGCGCTTTTGGGCCGTCTGACCTGCACGAATACCGGTTCAGAGGGTCGCACTTCCAAACTAGCTACGCGGGTTCGATTCCCGTCGCCCGCTCCAGAAGCGCCGCAGGCCCCCTCACCCGAGGGGGCCTGCGGCCGTTGTCATGCCTTGGTGCTCAGCGCGGCGATCTCGGTGATGTCCCGGCCCGCGCGCCGGCCCTTGTCCTCGAACCCGTCGGTGGGCCGCCACGGCGGCCGCTCCCCCGTGGTGACCTCGAACCCGCCGTGCTCGGCCAACTGGTCCAACGCCCACTGGGCGTACTGGGCGTGGTCGGTGGCGATGCGCAGCGTCCCGCCGGGCACGAGCCGGTCGCGCACCAGCGACAGGGTGCGTTGCTGCACGAAGCGCCGCTTCTCGTGACGCTTCTTCGGCCAGGGGTCGGGAAAGAACAGGTGCACGGCGCTCAGGCTGGACGGGGCGATCGAATCCTCGATGAACTCGATGGCATCCCCCTGATGCACCCACAGGTTGCCGACCCCCGCCGTGTCGGCCGCGGCCATCATGCGGGCCAGGCCGGGCACGTGCACGTCGACGGCGATGAGGTCGTGATCGGGGTGCGCGAGCGCGTAGGCAATGGCGGCCGCGCCGTGACCACAGCCGATCTCCAACACGAGCGGAGCGTCGCGACCGGTCAGATCGATCGCGTCGAGTGGTCCGTCGGGCACGCCCCGCACCGGCATGAACTCGGCCATCCGCTCGCGTGTGAGGGCCGAGTCGCGCCACCGTGGGGTGAACGAGCGCACCGTGGTGCGCGGGCGTTCCTGGGGGCTCAGTTGCGCCACAGGACCACCACCGCCCGGTCGTCGCCCTGACCGCCGCGGGCCGTGGCACACAGCCGTTCGGCCAGCCCGTTCAGGCCGGTCGGCACCTTGGCCTCGGCGATTCCGGCAAGTCGATCGATCCCGTCGAGCAGCCGGGTGGTGCGGCCCTCGATGACACCGTCGGTGTACAGGAGCACGGCGTCCCCTCTCTCCAGGGTGATGTTGGCCGAGGTGAAGGAGACGTCGGAGATGACACCGAGCAACGGGCCGGGGCGGTTGCCCATGACGTGCCAGAGCCCCGCGGACGCGTCGAACCGGACGGCCGGGGGGTGACCGGCGGAGGTCACCGCGGCCTCACCGGTCACGAGATCGAGGCTGATGTGGATCGCCGTGGCGAACCCCTCGTCCCAGTGCTGGCGAAGCAGGTAGCCATTGGCCGCCGGGAGGAACTCCTCGGGCGGCAGGGAGCCCTGCATGCCGGAGAACGCGCCCTGCAACTGCAACGCCCGAGAACCGGCATCCGACCCCTTGCCCGAGACGTCGACGACGGTCACCTCGAGCAGCCGCCCGTCGGCGCTGAGGTTCGTCACGACGAAGTCACCGGAGAAGCCCTCGCCATGGGCCGAACGCAGCTCTGCCTCCCCGCTCCAGCCGACCGGGAGCCGCGGCAACTGCCCGTGGGCGCGCAGTCGGTCGCGCAGGTCCAGCAGCAGCGTGGTGCTGCTGGCCCCCTGCAGGCCGAGGCGGGCGCGTGCGACGGCCGAGACGAGCAGGATGCCCATCACCACGAGCACCGCGAGTGAGGCCAGCGGCAGGGCGTCCTTCTCCCCGTGCAGCAGCACGTAGAAGACGACCAGCCACACGAGGATGTACGCGAAGACGGCGACCAACATCTTGACCTGCAGCCGCACCCCGGCCACGACGGCGCAGACGATGAGCACGGACACCGGCACCTGGTGCGGGTACCGCACCAGCAGGCACCCGAGCACCGTGACGGCGAGCAGGACGCCGCCGAGCCACCACTGCTGGCTGTCCACCACCCACCCCCAGCGCTCACGAACGGCCCGACGGAGCGCCGTGCGCGACCGGCGTCGGGCGATGATGCTCACCTCGGCCGGCGTGGGTTCGGGCAGCGGGGTGGAGGACAGGGCGGGCTCGATCCGATCAGTCAGCGACAACGGGGGTGGGCGGCAGGGTGCCGTCGGTCTCGTACGCCGAGACCATGTCGAGTCGTCGCTGGTGACGCGGCTCCCCGGAGAAGGCCGTCCCGAGGAACACGGTGACCATCGAGCGCGCCTGCGCGACCGTGTTCATGCGCCCGCCCAGGGAGATGACCTGGGCGTCGTTGTGTTCTCGGGCCAAGCCGGCCATCTCATCGTTGTAGCACAGCGCCGCGCGAATGCCACGGACCTTGTTGGCAGCCATCTGCTCACCGTTGCCCGAACCGCCCAGCACGATGCCCCTCGCGTCGACGCCGGCCTCGAGGTCGGCCGCCAGCGCCTGCGCCGCGCGCAGCACGAACACCGGGTAGTCGTCGAGGGCGTCGTACTGGGTCGGGCCGTGGTTGATGACCTCGTGGCCGGCCTCGGTGCAGTACTGGACGAGGTCGTTGAGCAGGTCGTAGGCGGCGTGGTCGCCGCCGATGTGAACGCGCATCAGGAGTCCGCCTTCCGCCCCTCGATGATCGGACCGGAGGTCCGGGTGCGCTTGAGTTCGTAGAAACCGGGCGTGTTGGCCACCAGCACACAGCCGTCGAACAACCGACCGGCCTCTTCACCCTTGGGGGCCGGCGTGATGACCGGCCCGAAGAACGCGACTCCGTCGATCGAGATCGTCGGCGTGCCCACGTCCGCGCCGACGAGCTCGACCACGCGAGCCTGCTTGGCCCGGATGATGTCGTCCAGGGAGGTGTCGTCGGCGAGCTGCGCCAGCTCACCCGGCAGCCCGACCTCGGCCAGGGCCTCGGCGATCACGGCGTCGACATCGCTGCGGGCCTCGATGTGGATCCGGGTGCCGAGCGCGTCGTAGAGCGGCTTGGTGATCTCCTCGCCGTGATCGCGAATGGCCGCCGCGAGCACGCGGGCGTAGCGCCAGGCCACCTGCATGTGGTCGGCGTAGTTCGGGTCGAGATCGCGACCCTCGTTGAGCGCAGCCAGCGACATCTGCGTCCAGGTGACGTCGACCGCACGGATCTTCTGCACCTCCATCATCCAGCGTGAGGACATCCACGCCCAGGGGCAGGTCGGATCGAAGAAGAACTCGACGGATGTGAGTGTGGGGGCACCAGTGGCATCGGTCATGGGCGCCATCCTCTCATCACCGGCGCGCCCGACCGACCATGTGCAAGCATGAGTCCACCTGCGCGCGTGCGCGGTCACCCAGCCCCGGCAACCCACTCCAGGAGGACCAGTGCCCGGCACCAACCTCACCCGCGACGAGGCCGAGGAGCGCGCCGGACTCGTCTCCGTGCAGACGTACGACGTCGCCCTCGACCTCACCACCTCCGAGACGACCTTTCGCACCCGATCGACCATCACCTTCAGCGCCACGACCGCCGGCGGCGAGACCTTCGTCGACTTCATCGGCGACTCGGTCCAGTCGATCGACCTCAACGGCGCGGCCCTCGACCCGGCCGACCACTACGACGGGGCCCGAGTCCGCGTGCCGGGGTTGGCCCAGCAGAACGTCCTGACGATCGACGCGACCGGGAACTACATGAACACCGGTGAGGGGCTGCACCGCTTCGTCGACCCGGTCGACAACGAGGTGTACCTGTACAGCCAATTCGAGGTGCCGCATTCCCGCCGCATGTACCCGGTCTTCGAGCAGCCCGACCTCAAGGCGTCGTTCACCTTCACCGTGACCGGCCCGGCCCACTGGCAGGTCCTGTCCAACACGGCCACCCCGACGCCCACGCCGACCGACTTCGACGGCGCTGCAGCCCCGGACGGCGTCGCGACGTGGCGGTTCGCCCCGACCCCGACGATGGCGTCGTACATCACCGCCCTCGTCGCCGGCCCGTTCGCCGTCGTGCGCGACACCGTCGCCACCCGTTCCGGGGACGTCGACCTCGGTGTGTTCTGCCGCAAATCGCTGGTCGAGTACCTCGACGCCGACAACATCCTCGAGGTGACCAAGCAGGGGTTCGCGTTCTTCGAGGCGGAGTTCGACCACCCCTACGCCTTCGGCAAGTACGACCAGGTGTTCACGCCCGAGTACAACTGGGGCGCGATGGAGAACGCCGGTCTGGTGACCTTCAACGAGAAGTACGTCTTCCGCGCCAAGGTCACCGAGTCGCTCATCGAGCGCCGGGCGCTGACGATCCTCCACGAGCTCGCGCACATGTGGTTCGGCAACCTCGTGACGATGAAGTGGTGGAACGACCTGTGGCTCAACGAGTCGTTCGCCGAGTGGGCCTCGACCACGTGCCAGGCCGAGGCCACCGCGTGGACGTCGGCGTGGCAGACGTTCTGCGCGCACGAGAAGTCGTGGGCCTACCGCCAGGACCAGCTCTCGACCACCCACCCGATCGTCGCTCCGATTCGCGACCTGGCCGACGTCGAGGTCAACTTCGACGGCATCACGTACGCCAAGGGCGCCTCCGTGCTCAAGCAATTGGTGGCCTACGTCGGGCGGGAGCCGTTCGTGGCCGGCCTGCGCACGTACTTCGCCACACACGCCTGGGGCAACACGACCCTCGACGATCTGCTCAAGGAGCTCGAGGCGACCAGCGGCCGCGACCTGCGGGCCTGGTCGGCGCTCTGGCTCGAGACGGCCGGGGTCAACACGCTGCGCCCGGTCATCACGGCCGACAGCCGCGGCTACGTCTCGCAGGCCCACATCGAGCAGACCGCGACGGCGCAGCATCCGACGTTGCGCCCGCACCGGCTGGCCGTGGGGGTCTATGACCTGCACGGAGCGCGGTTGGTACGCCGTGAGCGGTTCGAGATAGACGTCGATGGCCCCACCACCGCGCTGCCGCAGCTGGTCGGTCAGCGCCAGCCCGACCTGCTCCTGGTCAACGACGACGATCTGACGTACGCGAAGATCCGATTCGACGAGCGGTCGCTGGCCACCGCACTGGCGTACCCGCAGGCGTTCACCGAGTCACTGCCGGCGACGCTGACGCTGGCCGCGCTGTGGGACCAGACCCGCGACGGCGAGATCGCCGCGTGCGACTACATCCGGCTGGCCCTGGACGCGCTGCCCGGCAAGACCGACTCGACGATGGTCAAGACGTTGCTCGAGCAGATCTCCACGGCGACGTTGCGCTTCACCAGCGCCTCGCATCGGCCGAAGATGCGCCGCCACGTCGTGCACACCCTGCGCGACCTGGCGATCAGCGCGCCAGCGGCCAGCGACGCCCAGCTCCAGCTGGTCTCGGCGCACGCGGCGCTCCTGGCTCCCGGCGACGACACGGCCTGGGCTGCGGGTCTGCTTTCGGGCGAGGTGACACTGCCCGGGCTGGCCCTGGACACCGACATGCGCTGGCGTCTGCTCGCCGGGCTCACCGCCGCCGGAGCC
>NZ_BCRE01000195.1 GCF_001552435.1 Kribbia dieselivorans NBRC 106261 | reverse complement strand
GCTCGAGGCCGAGCTGGTCCGCGACGACACCGCCGGCGGGCGAGAATGGGCGGCGCTCGTGCGGGCCAGTGAGCCCAAGCGGGCGGCCAAGCAGGCGGCGTGGGACGCGGTCTGGGGTGAAGGCGGCACCGACCTGTCGACCTCGATCATCCAGAACACCGGCATCGGCTTCTCCCGCAGCGGCGACCCCGAACTCATGGGTGAGTTCGTCGACCAGTACCTGGCCGCGGTGGGTTCCATCGAGGAGCGTCGTACCTCGGCCATCGCCGAGACCCTCATCACGGTCTTCTTCCCCGGCCACCTTGCCGACGCCGACCTGCTGACCCGCCTCGACGGGTGGCTCGACGAGCACGCGGACGCGCCCAGCGCGACCCGCCGCCTCGTCGCGGAGAACCGTGACAACGTCGCCCGGGCGGTGACGGCCCAGCTGCGCGACGTGCCAGATCCTTGGTGACGGAAGGCGGCCGACTGTGGCGCGGCGGCCCCACCCAGGATCAGTTCTGGTCCTGGGTGGGGTCCGCCGGGCTGCAGATCCTCGTCACCATCGCCGCGGCGGTGGTGTTGCGCTGGGTGCTCGTCAGGGTCATCGATCGCGTCGTGCGCGACACCGTGGAGCGCGGCAACCGCTCGACCCCCAGCGCCGGCGGGCGGGTGCTCGCGGCGGCTGCAGGCATGACCGATGCCCGGCACGAGCAACGCACCCGCACGGTCGGGTCGTTGCTGCGCTCCATCGTCACCGTGGTCATCGCCACCGTCGCGCTGCTGACGATCATGTCCGTCGTCGGTATCCCGATGGGTCCGATGCTCGCCTCGGCCGGGATCGGCGGCATCGCGATCGGGCTCGGCGCCCAGTCGCTCATCAAGGATTTTCTCGCGGGCATCTTCCTGATCTTCGAGGACCAGTACGGCGTCGGTGACCTCGTCACCATCGGCGCGGTGACCGGCACGGTCGAGGACGTCGGGCTGCGCGTCACCCGGTTGCGCGACCCCTCCGGGGCGGTCTGGTACATCCGCAACGGGGAGATCGTGCAGGTCTCGAACGTGTCCCAGGGGTGGTCCACCGCGATCGTCGACGTCCAGGTGTCGCCGGAGGCGGACCTGGACCGGGCCGAGGACGCGGTGCGCTCCGCGGTGGCCGGGATGAACGACGATCCGGCCTGGGCCGACGTGCTCATCGACGGGCCGAAGGTGCTCGGCATCGAGCAGATCAGCGCGGCCGGGGTCTCGATCCGGGTGCTGGCCACGTGCAGCACCGATCAGCAGTGGGGCGTCCAGCGTGAGATCCGCCGCCGCGCCAAGGAGGCCCTCGACGCGGCGGGGATCCCCGGACCGGTCTGGCTGCCGAACGCCGGGCCTGGCGACGCGGCACGCCCCGGTGCCTGAGAGGATGCAGGGGTGAGTGAGATGACGGACGATCGGGGCGGGCAGAGTTTCTACGACCAGGTCGGTGGCCACGAAACGTTCGCCGCCCTGATCCACGAGTTCTACCGCCGGGTCGCCGGTGACCCCGAGTTGCGGGCGCTGTACCCCGAGGAGGATCTCGGCCCGGCCGAACATCGCCTCCTGATCTTCATGGAGCAGTACTGGGGTGGCCCGCGCACCTACCAGGCGGAGCGCGGTCACCCCCGATTGCGGATGCGGCACCTGCCGTACGCGGTCACCCCCAGCCAACGTGACCGCTGGCTGCGGCACATGTTCGCCGCCGTCGACACCATCAATCTGCCCGAGGCGCACGACGCCGTCCTGCGCGACTACCTGGTGCGCGCTGCCAACATGCTCGTCAATGCCGAGGAGCCCTCATGACCATGCCCACGCCGCTGCACTCCCCCACGGCAACCGACGCTCCGTGGTGGCGGCACGCCGTCATCTATCAGGTTTACCCGCGTTCCTGGTCCGACGCCGACGGTGACGGAATCGGTGACCTGCGTGGCATCACCGATCGGCTCGAGTATCTCGCCGACCTCGGTGTCGACGCCCTCTGGTTCTCGCCGTTCTACCGCTCCCCCATGGCCGACGCCGGGTACGACGTCGCCGACTATCGCGACATCGACCCACTGTTCGGCACGATGGACGACTACGACGCCCTCGCGGCGAAGGCGGCCGATCTCGGGCTGCGGATCATCGTCGACCTCGTGCCCAATCACTCCTCCGTCGAGCACGTGTGGTTCCGGGCGGCTCTGGCCGACGGGCCGGGCAGCGAGGCGCGGGCGCGGTACATCTTCCGCGATGGCACCGGCCCGGGCGGGTCGGAGCCGCCGAACAACTGGACCTCGGTGTTCGGCGGGCGGGCGTGGACGCGCGTGACCGAGCCCGACGGGACTCCGGGGCAGTGGTACCTGCACCTGTTCGACACCGGGCAGCCGGACTTCGACTGGACCAACCCGCAGGTCCATGCCGAGTTCGAGTCGATCCTGCGTTTCTGGCTGGAGCGCGGTGTGGCCGGCTTCCGCGTCGATGTCGCTCACGGCCTGATCAAGCGCGCCGGGCTGCCGCCGTGGGACGGACCGGCCGAGACCCGCGACATCACCGGCCCGACGAACGCCGCTCCGTTCTGGGATCAGGACGAGATCCACGACATCTACCGGCGGTGGCGCGCCCTCATCGACGAGTACTCCACCCCCGGCCATGAGCGGATCATGTGCGCCGAGGCCTGGGTGACGCCACCGGAGCGGGCCGCCCTGTACGTGCGCCCCGACGAGTTCCACCAGTCGTTCAACTTCGACTACCTGTACACCCCGTTCGAGCCGGCTGCCCTGCGCGACGTGATCGCCGGTTCGCTGGCCCTGGCCGACGGGTACGGCGCCCCGACCACGTGGGTGCTGAGCAACCACGACGTCGTGCGGCACGCGACGCGGTATGGCTACGCCACCACCGGACGCGGTGCGTTGGGCATCGGGCCGCAGGATCCCCAACCCGACGCGGCCCTGGGCCTGCGCCGCGCCCGCGCGGCGACGACGCTCATGTTGGCGCTGCCCGGTTCGGCCTACGTGTACCAGGGTGAGGAACTCGGCCTGCCCGAGCACACGACGATGCCCAGTGAGTTCCGGCAGGACCCGACGTTCCACCGCACCCACGGCGCGGTCATCGGCCGCGACGGATGCCGCGTGCCCCTGCCGTGGGTCAAGGACGCGCCGGCGTACGGGTTCGGGCCGGGCGGGTCGTGGCTGCCCCAACCCGCGTCGTACGCCGACCTGGCGGTCGACCAGCAGACGGGGGTCAAGGGCTCGACGCTGGAGTTGTACCGCACCCTGCTGCGGCTGCGGCGGGAGCATTCCCTCGGCACCGGGGGCCTGGCGTGGGCCGATGGCTTCGGCGATGAGGTCGTGGCGCTGGTCAACACCGGCGGCGAGGGCGGTGCGGTCACCGTGGTGACCAACCTCGGCGCCGAACCGGTGGCGCTGCCGGCCGGGGCGCGTGTGCTCGTCTCCTCCGGCGCCCTGACCGGCGACGGCGCCGTGCCGACCGACACCTCGGTGTGGTTCACCGTCGGCGCCGCCTGAACCTCCGCGATCGCC
>NZ_BCRE01000194.1 GCF_001552435.1 Kribbia dieselivorans NBRC 106261 | reverse complement strand
CCGCGTAGGCGGGCGGCGGCCTGCGCGACCGCGGTGGGCGCTCCGGCCACGCACCACGTGTGTCCGTTGACGGTGACCTCCTGCGCGGCGCCGCCGGCACCGAGCACGAGCGCCCGACCGGGTAGCCAGTCCCACTCGGGCAGCGAGTGCTGCGCCCAGATCCCCAGGACACCGTCGGCGACGGCGGCGAGGTCGCACGAGGCGGAGCCGAGCATCCGCAGGGTCGCGGCCTGGCCGGCCATGGCCAACCAGGGCTGCGCGAACGCGGGGTCCTGCAGGCGGGTGGGGTGCAGGTAGGTCGCCAGGACCGACTCCTGCAACGGAGCGTCGTCGATCTGCGCGACCTCAGCGCCGTTGCGCCGCGTGGGCAGGTTCGGGCCACCCACCCAGGAGTCCCCCGAGGCCACGTGGTGGATCGCCCCGAGGACCAGGGCGGACGGCGCTCCGGTCGTGGGGTCGGTGGGCTCGGCGCGCAGTGCGAGCGCGCTGCACCACCACGTCAGCCCGGTGTGGAAGTTGTACGTGCCGTCGACCGGGTCGATGACCCAGGTCCGCCCCGACGTCGAGGGCCGGCTCGAGCCCTCCTCCCCCACGATGCCGTCGGCGGGGCGCCACCGCTGCAGGGCCGCGGTGATGAGGTCCTCGGCGGCGTGGTCGGCCTGCGTGACGATGTCCGAGATCGAGGTCTTGCGGATGCTGCTCACCCCCGCCTGCCGCATCCGTCCGGCCAGGACCGCGGCGCGGCGGGTGAGTTCGACGGCCAGGTCGGCGTCGTCGAGGTCGGCGGGGATCGTGCTCGGATCGGTCAGGTCGGGGTGCGCGCCGGTCATCGGGTCAGCACATGCCCGTACGGTGTCGACAACCGCGTCCACCGGCCCTGGTGATGCACCGTGACCGACTCGACCGTGGTGGGCAGGAACCCCAGGACGTGCAGACCGAACGCCGCCCCCCGCGGGATGGAGGGGTGGGTGCCCAGGTCGACGGACCAGACGCGGCGACGCAGCTCCGCCACGGCGAGCGCGCCGGCGCCCGCGGTCGCGCCCTGGGCGACCTCGGCGATCCCGGTTG
>NZ_BCRE01000193.1 GCF_001552435.1 Kribbia dieselivorans NBRC 106261 | reverse complement strand
GGCCGCGCCCGGCCAACCGACCCCGCCCGGTCACGCCACGGCCCACTCCCCTGCGCTCGGGGACCGGGCGCTCCTCCGGTGGCATGGGCGTCGGTGGGGGCGGCGCCGCGGCTGCGGCGTACCCCGCGCCCCGCGGCCCGAGGTCGGCCAAGTACACCGTGCGCCGGATCATGGTCATCCTCATCGCGTTGTTGCTGGTGTACGTCATCGCCATGATCTGGGCGGTGAACTCCGCTTGGGGTCAGGTCGGTCGGGTCGACGCCACGCCCGGTGGCCAGCGCGCGGCCGCGGGCCAGGGCCGCAACATCCTCATGGTCGGGTCGGACTCCCGCTCCGGGATGTCCAAGGCCGAGCGCAACAAGCTCGGCACCGGCACCGCCGAGGGCGCACGCACCGACTCGATCATGGTGCTGCACACCGGTTCGGGTGACCCGACCCTCATCTCGATCCCACGGGACTCCTATGTCGAGATCCCGGGCAACGGGCTGAACAAGATCAACGCGGCGTTCGCCATCGGTGGTCCGAAGCTGCTGGCCGAGACGATCGAGCACAATGCCGACATTCGGATCGACGGGTACATGGAGATCGGCTTCGGCGGCTTCGCCACCGTCGTGGACGCCGTCGGTGGGGTGCGCATGTGCCTCAAGGCCCCGATGAAGGACGAGAAGGCCCACATCGACCTGCCCAAGGGCTGCCAGGTGCTCGACGGGCCGAACGCGCTGGGTTACGTGCGGGCGCGCTACTCCGACCCGAAGGGTGACCTCGGGCGCGTGGAGCGGCAGCGGCAGTTCCTCGGGGCGCTGATGGGCAAGATGGCCTCGCCGAGCAACGTGCTCCTGCCATGGCGGGTACATTCCCTCGGCGGCGCGACCGCCTCCGCAGTCTCCGTCGGTCAGGACGACTCGATGATCGACACCCTCCGAGCCGGCCTGGCCATGCGCACGGTCGCCGGTGGTGGCGGCAACTCGGTGACGGTGCCCCTCGACAACGAGAACCTGGCGACCGCGGCCGGGAGCGCCGTGCACTGGGACCCGGCGGCTTCGAAGGCGTTGTTCACGGCGATCCGCAACGACGAGCCCCTCTCGGTCAAACCGTAACCTCACCCTCACACCAACGCCGAGTGGTCAATTGTTGTGGGATAAGGAGCCCTTATCCCACAACAATTGACCACTCGGCGTGAGGGGTGAACCCAGGGGGCGGATCAGCGCGCGGCCGGCAGACCCTTGAGCAGCTGACGCGCCATGACGAGGCGCTGGACCTGGTTGGTGCCTTCGTAGATCTGGGTGATCTTCGCGTCGCGCATCATGCGCTCGAGCGGGAAGTCGCGGGTGTACCCCGCGCCGCCGAGCAGCTGCACCGCGTCGGTGGTGACCTTCATCGCGACGTCGGAGGCGAACGCCTTGGCAGCCGCACCGAAGAACGTCAGGTCGGCGTCGTTGCGCTCCGACTTCGCCGCGGCGGAGTAGACCATCAGACGCGCGGCCTCGAGTTCCATCGCCATGTCGGCGAGCATGAACTGGATCCCCTGGAACTCGGCGATGTGCTTGCCGAACTGCTTGCGCTCCTGCACGTACGCCAGCGCGTGGTCGAGGGCGCCCTGCGCGATGCCGACGGCCTGCGCGCCGATGGTGACGCGGGTGTGGTCGAGCGTGCGCAGCGCGATCTTCAGGCCCTCACCCTCGGCGCCGATCATGCGACTGGCCGGGATGCGGCAGTTGTCGAAGTGCAACTCACGCGTCGGCGAGCCCTTGATGCCGAGCTTGCGCTCCTTCTCGCCGAAGTCGAAGCCCGCGTCGGACTTCTCGACGACGAACGCGGTGACGTTGTTGCCGCGCTTGCCCTCGGGGTCGGTGACGGCCAGGACCGTGTAGTACTCCGAGACTCCGGCGTTGGTGATCCACGACTTCTGCCCGTTGAGGACGAAGTCGTCACCGTCGCGAGTGGCGCGGCACTTCATGCCGGCGGTGTCCGAACCGGCCTCGCGCTCGGAGAGGCCGTACGAGAACGTCACCCTGCCCTCGGCCATCGGCCGAAGGTACGTCTGCTTGATCTCCTCGTTGGCCGCGAGGATGACCGGCATGGAACCCAGCTTGTTGACCGCCGGGATCAGCGACGAGGAGGCGCACACGCGCGCGACCTCTTCGATGACGATGCAGGTCGCCAGCGCGTCGGCGCCGACGCCGCCGTACTCCTCGGCCACGTGCGGGGCGAAGAAGTCGCTCTGCACGAGGGCGTCATGCGCCTCCTGCGGGTAGCGACTGTTCTCGTCCACGTCGGCCGCGAACGGGGCGATCTTGTCCTCGGCCACGGCGCGCACGGCTTCACGCAGCGCGAGGTGGTCCTCGGAGATCCGGAACAGGTCGAAGTCAGGGTTTCCAGTCACACCGCAGAGCGTATCCGCCTTCAGGAGTCGGAGTGGAAGAGATCCCGGGTATACACCTTCGCGGCCACCGGCTCGAGCTCCTCGGTCATGCGGTTGGCCACGATGACATCGGAGATCTCGCAGAACTTCTCGAAGTCGCGGATGACCTCGGAGCCGAAGAACGTGTCCTCCTCCAGGCTGGGCTCGAAGACGACGACGGGGATGCCCTTGGCCTTGATGCGCTTCATGACGCCCTGGATCGAGGAGGCGCGGAAGTTGTCCGAACCGGCCTTCATGATCAGGCGGTGCACGCCGACGACCTTGGGCTGGCGCCGCAGGATGTCCTCGGCGATGAAGTCCTTGCGGGTGCGGTTGGAATCGACGACGGCCTGCATGATGTTCTGCGGCACGTCCTGGTAGTTCGCCAGGAGCTGCTTGGTGTCCTTGGGCAGGCAGTAGCCGCCGTAGCCGAAGCTCGGGTTGTTGTAGTGCTTCCCAATGCGCGGGTCGAGCCCGACGCCCTCGATGATCTGCCGGGTGTCCAGTCCGTGGGTCGCGGCGAAGGAGTCCAGCTCGTTGAAGTACGCGACGCGCAGGGCCAGGTAGGTGTTGGCGAAGAGCTTGATCGCCTCGGCCTCGGTGGAGTGCGTCAGCAGCACCGGGGTGTCCTGTTCGAGGGAACCCTCGACGAGCAGGTCGGCGAACCGCTGCGCGCGATCGCTGACCTCACCCACGACGATCCGCGAGGGGTGGAGGTTGTCGAGCAGCGCCTTGCCCTCGCGCAGGAACTCGGGCGAGAAGAGGATGTTCTCGCTGCCGGTGGACTCGCGCATCGACTTGGTGAACCCGACCGGGACGGTCGACTTGATGACCATGACCGCGTCGGGGTTGATCGCCATGACGTCGGCGATGACACCCTCGACCGAGGAGGTGTCGAAGTAGTTCGTCACCTCGTCGTAGTCGGTCGGTGTGGCGATGACGACGAACTCGGCCCCCCGGTAGGCCGCCTCCTTGTCCAGGGTGAACGTCAGGTTCAGTTCCTTGGTGCCGAGGAAGTCGATGATCTCCTCGTCGTGGATCGGGCTGCGCCGATCGTTGAGCATCGCGACCCGGTCGGGATTGATGTCGAAGGCGACCACCTCGTTGTGCTGGGCGAGCAGCACGGCGATCGACAGCCCGACGTATCCGGTTCCGACAACGGCGATTCTGGTCACGAGTTCTCCTGGTTCGGGGCCCGGCGGTGCCGAGACCGTTCGTTCATTATCGGGCACGGGAGCCGATGGTTGGCGCCGTCGACGCTCAGGCCGGGCCGGTGCGCTCACGCAGGCGCGCGCCCTTGGCGTGGGCCTGGTCGCGCAGGTCGGTCTGGAACCGGCGCATCGCGGCCCGTACCCGCTGCGCCTCCTCACCGGCCCCGGCAGCGACGATGCGGGCGGCGAGAAGCCCGGCATTCCGCGCTCCGCCGATCGAGACCGTCGCGACCGGCACCCCGGCGGGCATCTGCACGATCGAGAGCAGCGAATCCATGCCGTCGAGGTACTTCAGCGGCACCGGCACGCCGATGACCGGCAGGGTCGTGACGGAGGCGAGCATGCCCGGCAGATGCGCCGCTCCCCCGGCCCCGGCGATGATCACCCGTAGGCCGCGGTCGGCCGCCTGTTGGCCGTACGCGATCATCTCGTCGGGCATCCGGTGGGCCGAGACGACGTCGGCCTCGTACTCGATGCCGAACTCCTCCAGGGCCAGCGCGGCCTGCTCCATGACGGGCCAGTCGCTGTCGGAGCCCATCACCAGGCCGACGACGGCCTCGGTCGGCGGGTAGGTGGGGGTCGTGGTCTCGCTCACGTCGGTGTCCTGTCGTTCTCGATGCCTGGGGTCATGGGCGGAGCGTCGTGGAGCGCGTCACTCACGGACGGCACCTTGGATGTAGTCGGCGGCGTGACGAGCGCGCTCCCGCAGGTCGGCGAGGTCGTCGCCGCAGACGTTGACGTGCCCGATCTTGCGCCCGGGCCGCACGCCTTTGCCGTACAGGTGCACCTTCGCGCCCGGGTCGCGCGCCATGACGTGCCGGTAGGCGGAGTACAGCTCGGTGTCGTCGCCCCCGAGGATGTTGGCCATGACGGTCCACGGCGCCCGCGCCCGCGGGTCGCCCAGCGGCAGGTCGAGCACGGCGCGCAGGTGCTGCTCGAACTGGCCGGTCACGGCTCCGTCCATCGACCAGTGCCCGGAGTTGTGCGGCCGCATCGCGAGTTCGTTGACGAGCACGTGACCGTTGACGTCGAACATCTCGACGGCGAACACCCCGGTGATGTCGAGGTCGCGGGCGATGGTCAGGCCGATCGCGATCGCCTCGGCCGCCTCGTCGTCGCCCAGGTTCGGCGCCGGCGCGATGACGTCGGTGCAGATCCCGTCGGTCTGGACCGTCTCGACCACGGGCCAGGCGACCGCCTGTCCGGACGGGCTGCGGGCGATCAGGGTGGCCAGCTCGCGGGTGAAGTCGAGCCTCTCCTCGAGCAGCAGCCCGGAGCCGTCACCGGCCGCTCGGGCCAGCCAATCGGTCAGCTCGGCCGGGTCGGACACGGCCATGACGCCCTTCCCGTCGTACCCGCCCCGTGGGGTCTTGGCGATGATCGGCCAGCCGACCTCGTCACCGAACGCCTGCACCTCGGCGGCGGTATGTGCCTGGGCCCACCGCGGGCACGGCACGCCGAGTTCGGTCAGCCGTCGCCGCATGGCGAGCTTGTCCTGGGCGTAGACGAGTGCGGTCGGGCGCGGGTGCATCGGGATGCCCGCGGCCTCGATCGCGGCGAGCACGTCGGTGGGCACGTGTTCGTGGTCGAACGTCACGACGTCGCAGGCGCGCGCGAAGTCGAGCACCGCGTCGACATCGGTGTGCGCCCCGACCGGGGCCGACGGGATGGCGAGCGCGGCGGAGGCGTCGGGGGCCTCGGCCAGCACGCTCAGGGTCACGCCGAGTTCGACGGCCGGGCCGGCACACATGCGCGCCAGTTGGCCGCCGCCGATGATGCCCACGACGGGGAAGCCGCCGGGGGCTCGCTGGGGGGAAGTCACCCGCCGATGCTACCCAGCGTCGTACCAGCGCGGGGTCGGGCGCTGGCTCGGGGCGGGCGTGTCGGAGCCTCGCTCGGCCAGCGTGGCGGTCTTGGGCGGTACCGGAGCGTCGTCGACGGCCCGGTCACCGGTGCTGCGGTGCAGCCGCGAGGGGGTGACCGAGCCGATGCCGCGCAGGACCCGACGGCGCTCCTTGGTCAGTTGGAAACCGGAGACGACCGCGACCCGTTGCGCGAGCGCGTCGTCGATGAGCACCCCGCCGGTCGGGGCGATCGCGGTCATGCGCGCGGCCCTGTTGACCGTGGTGCCGTAGACGTCGCCGAAGCGGGAGAGCACAGTGCCGCTGGCCATCCCGACACGCACCGGCGGCAGGGCCGGTTCCTCGGCGATGGCCTCGACGAGGTCCATGGCCAGACCGGCGGCGGCGCGGGCGTCGTTGTGGCTGAACATCACCTCGTCGCCGACGGTCTTGACCAGTCGGCCGCCGTGGGCGGTGACGACATCCTGCGCGATGGTCTCGAACCGCACGACGAGGTTGCCCAGTTCGCGTTCGGTCATCCGCCGCACGACCGCGGTGAAGTTGACGAGGTCCGCGAACCCGATGATGCGACTCTCCGCCCCGGGCGCCTCGGGGGCGGCGTCGGCCATGACCCGGTTGAGGGCGGCGGTGAGTTGCCGACGCCAGATGTAGATCATCATCGGTTCGAGTTCGTCGGCCAGGGCGACGATCCGGTCGGTGACCTCGCGGGCGAGCTCGGCGCGGGTCTGGGGGTCCACCGATTCACCGTGGCTCCCGCCGGAGGAATCGGCGCTCTCGGTCAGGGCCTCGCGCACCAACTGCGTCTGCCAGACCGCCAACCGGTCGGTGGTGCGGGCCATGGCGCGGGCCATGCCGAGGGCGAGTTCCTCGTCGACGACGTCGTCGCGCACGAGCGCGGCGACGCGGCGCAGCGCCTCGACGTCGGAGGCGGTGAACATCTCGTCGGTGCTCTGGACGACCGGGAAGCCCAAGGCGTGCCAGAACCGCCGGGCCGACAACTGGGGGACGTCGGCCTCGCGCGCGACCTCGGCCCGGCCGAAGGTCGCCGCCGCCCCGAGCAGGGCCTCCTCGAGACTGTGCGGAGCGTCGTGCGGCGGCACGTCCTCGACGCGCCCGTTCGCGACATGTCCGTTCTCGACGGCGGGCTCGTGATCGGCAGGTGCGTCGGCGGACTCGGTCATCCGATCGCTCCTCCTTCACGTATGGCTGCGAGTGCCCCGACTCACGGTGCGGGGCGAATGTGAATCACGTCACCAGCAGAAACGGTAGCCGAGCCGGTCGGGCCGTCGAGAACGAGGCGCCCGTCGGGGTCGATGCCGGTCGCGGTCACCTCGTCGATCGACCCGTCGGGCCGGTGGACACGAACCCGGCGACCGAGCGTGGCGCAGGCCCGGGTGTACGCGTGGCGCACGTCCGCCAGGTGACCCGACCCGCTCTGCTCCACGAGGTCGACGAGGTGGCGCAGCCAGGTCGCCGCGATCACCTCCCGGCCCGGGACGGCCCCGCCCTCGATCTCCGTGACCACCCGCAGCGAAGTCGCCGTCGGCACTGGCAGCTCGTCGCGGGTGTGGTCGACGTTCACCCCGATGCCGACGATGACGCCCTCGTCGACGAGCTCGCAGAGGATCCCCGCGAGCTTGCGTTCCGCGCCGGTCTCGTCGACGTCCGCGGCGGCGAGCACGTCGTTGGGCCACTTCAGCGCGGTGGTGAGGTCACTGAGCTCCGTCAATGTGCGATGCAAGGCGAGGCCGGCGAGCAGGGGCAACCAGCCCGGGTGGGCCGGCGTCGGCACGAGCACCGACATCGCCAGGCCGGCGCGGGGCACGTCCTCCCACACCCGGCCCAGGCGTCCGCGCCCGGCAACCTGGTGCTCGGTGATGACGAGTTGATACGGCACCGCGCGGCGGCGCACCTCCGAGTTCGTCGAGTCGACCGACTCCAGCACGACCGCGCCGGGCAGCCCCGCGCCGGTCAGGGCCGTGTCCAAAGTGGGGAGGTGTATCGCAGTTCGCATGAGGGCAAGGCTAGGCTCCCCCCATGGCGCAGAGCACTGACGAGATCCCGGTCGACCCGCACGACGTCCCGTTGCCCGAGGACATGCCCAAGCCTGACCTCAAGACCACCGCCGGTCAGTTGACCGAGCTGAAGCGCCGCTCGGCCGAGGTGGCCCACGCGGCCTCCGAGACGGCCATCGAGAAGCAGCACAAGCGCGGCAAGCAGACGGCCCGTGAGCGCATCAACATGCTGCTCGACGAGGGTTCGTTCATCGAGATGGACAAGTTCGCCCGCCACCGCAGCAGCGCGTTCGGTCAGGACAAGAACCGCCCGTACGGTGATGGTGTCGTCACCGGCTACGGCACCGTCGACGGCCGCACCGTGGCTGTGTTCGCCCAGGACTTCACCGTCTTCGGCGGCTCGCTGGGTGAGGTCTTCGGCGAGAAGATCGTCAAGGTCATGGACTTCGCGATGAAGATCGGCTGCCCGGTCATCGGCCTGAACGACTCCGGCGGCGCGCGCATCCAGGAGGGTGTCGTCTCTCTGGGTCTGTACGGCGAGATCTTCCGCCGCAACGTGCACGCCTCCGGGGTCATCCCCCAGATCTCGCTGATCATGGGCCCCTGCGCCGGCGGCGCGGTCTACTCCCCCGCGATCACCGACTTCACGATCATGGTCGACCAGACCAGCCACATGTTCATCACCGGCCCGGACGTCATCAAGACGGTCACCGGTGAGGACGTCGGCATGGAGGAGCTCGGCGGCGCCCGGGCGCACAACACGTCCTCGGGTGTGGCCCACTACATGGGCACCGACGAGGAGGACGCGATCGAGTACGTCAAGGCGATCCTGTCCTACCTGCCGAGCAACAATATGGAGGACGCCCCGAACTTCGACGACGGGGCCTACGACCTCGAGCCGACCGAGGCCGACCTCGCGCTCAACACGGCGATCCCGGACAGCCCGAACCAGCCGTACGACATGAAGGACATCATCACCACGATCCTGGACGACGAGGAGTTCCTCGAGGTCCAGGCCATGTGGGCGCCGAACATCGTCATCGGCTTCGGCCGGGTCGAGGGCCGCTCGGTCGGGGTTGTGGCCAACCAGCCGATGCAGTTCGCCGGCACGCTCGACATCGAGGCCTCAGAGAAGGCCGCGCGGTTCGTGCGCACCTGTGACGCCTTCAACATCCCGATCCTGACGTTCGTCGACGTGCCCGGCTTCCTGCCCGGTGTCGACCAGGAGCACAACGGCATCATCCGTCGCGGCGCCAAGCTCATCTACGCCTACGCCGAGGCGACCGTGCCGCTGGTCACGCTCATCACCCGCAAGGCCTACGGCGGCGCGTACGACGTCATGGGCTCGAAGCACCTCGGTGCCGACATCAACCTGTCGTGGCCGACCGGTCAGATCGCGGTCATGGGTGCGCAGGGTGCGGTCAACATCCTGCACCGCAAGACCATCGCGCAGGCCGAGGCCGAGGGCGCCGATGTCGAGGCCGTGCGCAAGCAGCTCATGGACGAGTACGACGAGACCCTCGCGAACCCGTACATCGCGGCGGAGCGCGGTTACATCGACACCGTCATCACCCCGGCCCGTACGCGGCACCACGTCGTCAACGCGCTGCGCGCCCTGCGTAACAAGCGCGCGTCGCTGCCGCCGAAGAAGCACGGGAACATCCCGCTGTGAGCCAGGAGGCAAGCGTGTCCGACACGACCGTGGCGACCAACGGTGCCACCGCGCAGGATGCCGTGGGCGAGGTGGCTGCGGCCGCCGAGCCGGCGGCGTCCGCGGCCCCGGTCATCGAGATCCTCGGTGACGCGACCGATGAACAGATCGCCGCACTGGTGGCGGTGTTCTCGGCGATGGGCGGCGGCGAGTCCGAACCCGAACCGCGCCGCTCCCTGTGGAGCAATCCGCGTACCCAGGTGCGTCGCAGTCTGGCCCACGGCCGCGGCGCGTGGCGCGCCAGCGCCCTGCCCCGCTGGTAAGGAGTCTCGTTCATGGCCCATCGCAGTCTGACCACGCCGATCATTGTCGCGACTGCGGTGGGCCTGACCGGTTGTGCGGCCGGTGGTGGGAGCGGTCAGGCCGTCACCACGACGGTCACCGCGACGGCCTCGAGCACGTCGGCGGCCACGTCGAAGCCCTCGTCGACGTCCAGTTCGACGACACGGCGGACGACGACCGCCACGGTCACCGCCACCGCAACGGCGACGGCGTTCCCCACCGATCCGGCGGCCTACGCCGACCTCTTCGTGCGCGCCTGGGGCATCGGCGACCGGGCACGGGCCGACGAGTTGGCCACGAGCGACACCGTGGCGACGCTGTTCGGCAACACCGCTCGTGGCGGCTCGAACTGGAGCCGAGTGAGCAGCGTTCCGCAGGACGCGCGAACCCAGGTGACGTACCGCAACACCTCCGGTGACCTGCTGTACGTCATCGTCGACACGGCCACGGCCAGTCGCGGCGCTTCGGACGCGATCGTCACGACGAACTTCGGCTACGAGCCGCAGCCGTACACCCCGTCCGTGCAGGGCGCGGGACTGCCGACGAGCGCCGGTGAGTACGCCGACCGCTTTGTGCGAGCCTGGGGCGCGGGTCGCTCCACGGACGCCGAGCAGTACGCAAGCTCCGCGGCCATGACCACCGTCGGTGGCTACTCCGGACCCGGCGGCGGCGACTGGTCGCGCTCGTCGACCGGCACCTCGGCGGTGACCTACCGCAACTCCTCCGGGTGGTCGCTCATCGTCTACCTCGACACCGATCTCCTCGCCGCGGGCGCTCAGGACGCGATCTACTCCGCCGAGTTCCGCCACTGACGCCCCCG
>NZ_BCRE01000192.1 GCF_001552435.1 Kribbia dieselivorans NBRC 106261 | reverse complement strand
CCCCGTAGCGCTTGTGGTCTTCGATCTCAAAGAGGAGTAGTTCGTTGATGAACTGCCAATGCCTCCGCAGCCGCCGATACGTCGCCCTACGAAGGGTCCCTGCCTTCTCGTCTGTGAAATGTGACTCTAGATGGATGAGACCGACCGAGCCAACTGGAGCGCCTGAACCAAGTGAACGGGCGTGGCGCCAGGTTTGCTCCATGAAACAGCGGTACAGGTCGGGTTGGAGGCCCACGAGGTGCGGGTACTGCTGCCCCGAGCCGACGAAGGCTGCCGTGGCCGCGACCTCAGCGGTGCCGTCCAAGACAAGTTCCGTCGTTCCAGGGATCGACAGGGCGATCTCGCGGTGCTGGGCATCTTGGCTGGCCGTCGACTTTGCCTTGAGCTGCCACCACGGGTCGGCCTCCGCCAAGAGCGCGTCAACGTCGGAGCGGGGGCGCACCCATGGCGGGTTACCCACCTGGAGATCGAAACCGCCGCGCGCGAAGACCGGGGCGAAATCAAGGTCCCAGTGGAAGAACCCCTGTTGATCGGCGATCCGCCCGGCAGCGGCCAACCAAGGGTGATCCTCAAGGATGCGGTCGACGTCGGCCGCGAAGGCGAACTCGAGGTCCTGCTCCTCGGCCTCGCCCAGTTCATCCCACGAGGCAGCCGACCCGAAGGCGAGCTGCCCCGCACCGGCCTTCCTCGGAATCCGCCCCGCGTGTCCAAGGAGCTGCTCCAAGGTCGCGATCCACTCGTCAACCGACGGTGGCGCCTGCTCTTCGGTCAATGGCCAGAACCAGAGCGCGCACCAGGCATCCATCACGCGACGCAGCCGCCGGTAGGCACTGTTCGGGTCGTTCAGGCTGGCCTCGATCTGCTCGCGGGTCACCGCGCCACCCGGCGCGACCTCCACGCCCCAGACGTCAACCGAGCGACGCACCTCGCTCTCGGCAATCGTCAGCCTGCGCCAGCTCAGTTGCCACAACGACTCGACGCGACGCGCCAAGCCAACGAGGGCCTCGACCTGCGACTTCGTCGGTTTCACGCGGATCGACTTCTGCCACGCCTTCAACCGGACCAGCGCTTCCGGCGCGAGGGTCTTGCCCTCCTTGGCACCGATCGTTGACCCCCAGCCCTCAGCCGGCAGGAGGAAGTGATGGATCGCCCCAGTGGCCAGGCCCCCCCGCCCCTCGGCGATGTCCTGAGCCATGCCGACAAGGGACAGGTCTTCCGGCATGTCCTTGAGCCAGGACTTGTTGGTCACGCGGTGTCTCGGAAAAACCGCGCGCCGCGCTCCGATCAATGAGTTGCCCCGGCGCAGGTGCAGACCGAACCACGGCGCCTGCAGGCCCTCGACCATCGTGTCGAGCCACAGCGAGATCTCGGCGAGTTCGACGGCCGTCGCGTTGAGGTCGACGCCGTAAACGTTGTGCAGGGCGATGTGTGCCTTGACCTTCTGGAGTTCCTTCGCGTACTCCTCGGGGTCAATGCGCTCACCGATCTCGTCCTGACGCCGACGCAGATACTCTGTGGCCAACTGCCGGACGGCTTCGATGGCGAACGCGCCCGAGCCCAGGGCTGGCTCGCACACCGTCATGGCGAGGATCTCGTCGGCCGTCGTCGTGTGCCCGTCCTGGTCGAACAGCTCCTCCAAGGCCTGGCTGACCGTGAACCGGGTCAGCACCTCGGGGGTGTAGTACGACGCCGACTGCTGTCGCTCACGCCCCGCCAACCGGAAGACGAACGCGCCCTGGTCGTGGATGACCGCGCGAGACTCCGAGGTGATCGGGTCTTCCCGCCGCACGAAGTCCTTGTCGGCGATGCCGCCGGCCCGATCGACCGGCACGAGCCACGACCCCTTGCTCGAGTCCCCGTCCTTGGCGACCTCGTACAGGGCTGTTTCGGCGAACCGGCCCGTGTACGACATCAAGCCCTCGTACACCGCTCCGAGTTGGTTGATGCCGAGCTCGGCGTACGAGATGAACCCGCGGTCGCGACCCTTCGCCGCCTTGCTCAGGAGCAGGTGCTGCAGCACCTCCTGGAGCCGCGCGTTGCCCAGCTTGACCTCGTCGATGTGCGCGGTCGCCTCCGGGCGGAAGAGATCAGCGCGCAGGGGCCGGAACGTCAGGGCCTCCAGCAGCCCCTCGTCCTCCTCACTGACGACAGGCTCGTACCCCTGGTCGACCTGGCGGAACAACACGTTGAGGGACTCGTAGATGTGCGTGCCGTGCTCGGCGGCCGGGGTCGTCAGCGGCACCTGGATCAGCTCGCGCAACCGGTCGAGGCTGTACCCCTGCTCGTACTCCGTCGCACCCGTCGGGAGCACACCGAGCTCCGGGGACGCCTCGGCGAAGAGGAGGAAGAGGATGCGGTAGAGGAATCGCAGCGACTGCTTCGCAAGCGGCTGCGCTTGGTCCTGCGGCAGCGGGTCGAGGCCCTGCGCGCGGCGACGAGTGACCACGTCGTTGGCGATGATCTCGATCGAGAGGCGCACGCCCTCACGGAGGTCCTGCGAGACGCCGACGGTGTGCTTGACCGATTCCTCGAGCCGGTCGTGCCACCAGATGTTGCCCTCGGCGTCGGGAGCGAGGGACTCGGCCGACAGACACGCCAGCGCCGTGTCGATCTCGCCGCCGCGCTTGTCGTCGTTGCGTTCGCAGATGAGCTGCAGATCGAGCGTGAGGTAACGCCCCTCGGGCCATCTCTCCCGCTCCGCAATGAGCGCAACGCGGCCGGCGAGAACGAGGGCGAACGCGGGTGGCTCGTCACCGACGAACAGCGCGGAGAGCAGCCGGGGCACCGACCTGAAGACCGTGCCGTCTTCGAGCTCGTACTCTGAATCAAGGGTGGGTGTGTCCTTCGCGAGCAGATCCTCGACCGCGTCGACTGCCCGACCCGCGACGATGGCGATGCCGCTGCTGTCCGGCATCGCCGCCTGATGGATCAGCGTGAGCGGGCCGCGCTCGTCGTGGATGAGACCGGCGGCGTGGAACCCGAGGATGTCCTGGAGTTCCTTGCGGATCGACGTGGCGGCCTCGGGGTTGTCCTGGATGGAGGCGAGTTGCGAGAGCAGGCCGGCACGAGCGGCGGAGAAGCGCGTGCGGACCGAACCGGTCTCCTTCTGCCCGTCCCACTGTTTGCGGCGTTCGAGCACCCGCGCGCGGAACGACTGACTCTTCGCGTCGGTGGTGAAGTAGTGCTCACTGATCCAGTCCTCGCCGACCACGATGGCGTCGCTGATCATGCCTGGCCTCCTTGCGCTGATGGGACGACGAGTAGAAGTGGTCGGATCAGGCGCTGATCGGGCAGGAGTGAGTCGGCGACGTCGCGTTCGGCAGCGACGATCGAACGGCGCTCCTTGACGTCGGCCCGTTGCACCAGGGCGCCGGCTTCGTCATCCCACCGCCTGACGCGCGATGCCCACGCGTCGACGCGATGACGAGTGGCCTCCGCTGCGGCATCCACCACCGTGTTGAGGGTGTCTCGGGCCGCGTCGACGGCCGGGGCCACGAACCTGGTGAGCGCATCGATGTCGGTCAGTGCACCGGAGTTCACCGGGTTGTCGGCGATACCGAGCGACTCCAAGGCCGCACGAAGGGTCGGGTGAGGCTCCGCAAGAGCGAGCGAGTTCGGTTCTCCGCCAATGAATTGCACGATGATGAAGGACGACGAGACGACCTGGCCGCGGCGATTTGCCAGCGTGCCGTGCAGCAAGACGGAGGCGTGCTCGACCGGGCCGCGTACGCCGAAGACCTGATTGCGGCCGAGGCGGGCCAGCGCCCGATCGGCCGCCCAGTCGATGACGGGGTGGAGCGGCGAGAGGTAGTGCGCCTCGGGCCACAGCGTGTGGTCGTCGCCGCTGCGGGCGGCCTTGAGCGCCTCGTTGCCGCGATGCGTGGTCGTGGCGACGCGGAGCCGCTCGAGGACGTGACGGTCCTTGAGGTACGACTGCGGCAACACCTCCAGGCGCCGGCGCAGGTCGGGTGACGGGGTCAGGTCGGCGACCTGGTGCTGGGGCTGGTGTTTCCACGAAACTCCGTCGGGCCAGGCGCGGCCTGGGGTTTCGAGCACCTCGTCGAGTGCGTCCTGGAGGAAGTCGAGGTCGCGTTCGTAGATCGTCGTCGCGGGGGCGGCAGATTCGGTGGGGGCCGGCTCGTCGTCTTCATCGTCGTCGAGGAGCTGTGCCAAGAAGTCGTCGAACGTGTCGCCCTCACCGACGGAGGTGACCTCACGGACGACGTCGCTGAACGCCTGCTGGCCGGCGAGGACCTTGCGGATCTCCTCCTCTTCGTCGATGACCTTGTGCTTGCCCATCAGGGACGCGCTGTCACCAAGGGCCTTGTGGGCCTCGTGCTCACGCTCCATGAGGCGCGTCAGCACACGCAGGTCACCGAGGGAGTTCTCGACGTCGGGGTCGAGCAGGAGCGTCGTGATGCGCGGCGAGTGCTTCTGGCCGTAGCGGTCGATGCGGCCGTTGCGCTGCTGGATGCGGATCAGGGACCAGGGGATGTCGAAGTGGATGAGGTGGTGGCACTGGAGGTGCAGGTTGACACCCTCGGAGGCGACGTCGCCGGTCACGAGGACGCGGATCGGGGACGACGCCTGCTTGAACGACTCGACGATCTCCTGCTG
Source organism: Kribbia dieselivorans NBRC 106261 (assembly GCF_001552435.1). Classification (GTDB taxonomy): domain Bacteria; phylum Actinomycetota; class Actinomycetes; order Actinomycetales; family Dermatophilaceae; genus Kribbia; species Kribbia dieselivorans. The sequence goes on along the minus strand of NZ_BCRE01000192.1, from coordinate 3,287 downwards.
CTCGGTGTCGGTGAGCCCACCGTGTAGGACGGCGACCGCGTTCTTGGGCAGCTTGAGGTCCTTGATGAGCTTGGTCTGCAGCCAGTGAAGCGTCGCGACGCGCTCGGCGAAGATCACCGCACGGCGATCCTTCCCAGGCCCCACACCGATCTCCGTCAAGTGGGCCTTGAGCGCGTCGTACTTGCCGGTGGGTTCGCTCAGACCACGCTTGGCAAGTGCTTCGAGGCGCGTCAGGGCTTCGATCTCGGCCGCCTCGGCCGGTGTCGGGTTGGCGGAGATGCGTTGGCGACGGGCGGTGACGGAGGCTTGCAGCGCCGCCGGCGAGGACAGGAAGGCCTTGATCAGGGTCCAGGGGAAGAGCGAGGAGTTCGCACCCGAGTACGGGTTGCGACCGGAGCGCGGATGCAACCAGGTTTCGTCGAGCTCTTGGGCGATCGCGTTCTCGATGCCGGAGGCGGTGACGATCTGGTTGTCCGGCGGGAGGCGCTCGGCCCAGTCTGCGCCGACGTAGCTGGCGACCTCGGGGCTGTGGCGGTGGCGGCGGACGTAGAGGCGCTTGACTTCGTCGGCGATGAGGTCACCCTGCGGGGTGACCGCGCTGGGCTCCAGCATGCGGATGAGTTCGGCGAACGACTCCTTACGGCCGTTGTGCGGGGTGGCGGAGGCCAGGATCAGTGCCTCGGTGCGGCTGGAGAGCAGTCGCGCGAGGCGGTTATTGAGGGAGGCGCCGGTGACGTTGTGCGACTCGTCGATGACGACGGCATCCCAGCGCTGCTTGCGCAGGTGGTTGACGTACTGGTCGGTCTTGAGCGTGTCGATCGAGATGATGGCGCGCTTGTAGTACGAGAACGGGTTGCGGTTGCCGGGGATCTGCTGGCGAATGCGCTGAATGCCCTGGCTGTCGAGTCGCACGAATGGCAGCGCGAACCGAGTCCACAGCTCGAACTGCATCTGTTCGAGCACGTGCCGGGGCGTGACAACCAAGATGCGTTCGCCGCGGCCCCGCCGCACCAGCTCGGCGAGAATCATCCCGATCTCGAGGGTCTTGCCCAGGCCCACGGCGTCGGCGAGGAGGATGCGGGGGCGCAGGTTCTCGGGGTCGAGGGCCTTGCGGACGGCAGAGAGCTGGTAGGGCAGCGAGTCGAGGAGGCCGCGGGGTGCGACGGTAAGGGTCGGGTCGGTGATCGGGACGGCCGTCTTGCGGGCCATCGATTCGAGCCAGAGGCGGGAGCGTCGATAGCCGGGTGAGTCGTCGGCGACCACGCGGGCATCTTCGGGGCGCAGGATGTGGATGTCGTCGAGCGCGGTGGAGAAGGTCGCGGAGGTGTCACGGACCAGTTCGGAGAGGCCTTGGACATCGACGAACCAGTGGCCGTCGTTGGAGCGCTCGGAGTTGGTGACGAGCCACTCCTCGTCGCGAACCAGCAGGACCGTGCCCGGGGCGGGCATCTCGGCCGACGCTGCGTTGGGTCGGGTCTGAACCTGCTCGGTGGTCACCATCGTGACGATAGGGGAGTCGCCGACTCGACTCACGGGCACCCCCGCTGATCAACGTCGCAAGGTCATGCAGAACGCGTGCCATTTCACGCGTTCTGCATGACCTTGCCCGGCGCTAGCCTCGTCCCCACCGCCGTGGAGAAACGCACACGCCTTGCAGGAGCGGCGCGTTGTTCAGGTGCCGTCCCACGAACGTTCACCTGTCAGCCACACGCGCGTCGACGGCGCTCCGAGACCATGACGGTCATGGCAAACCTCAACCGTCGTACCCTGCTCACCGGCGCCATCGCCGGCGCCGGTGCGATCGCCGTCCCCCACTCCGCCATCGCCTCCCCCACCTCCGCTCCCGGCCAGATCATCCGTGGCCGCGGCACCCTGCCGAGCGGTATCCAGTCCGGTGAAGTCACCCCGCGTTCGGCCGTCGTCTGGTCGCGCTCGAGTGTTCCCGGCCGCCTCGTCGTCACCCTCCCCGCCGGCCGCAGCCACCAGACCCGCGAGATCCGCGGGCCTTGGGCCACCGAGGCCACCGACTTCACCGCCAAGGTCGACCTGCGCGGTCTGCAGGCCGGACGCGAGTACGAATACACCGTCGAGTTCGAGGACGAGCGTGGCCGTCGGGGCGAGCGCGCCGTCGGTCACTTCAGCACGCCGTCGCTGAAGGCCGAGGCCACGAGCTTCGTGTGGACCGGTGACACCGCCGGCCAGGGCTGGGGCATCAACCCCGACCTCGGCGGCATGGTCGCCTACCGCGCGATGGCCGCGACGCGCCCCGACTTCTTCATCCACTCCGGTGACAACATCTACGCCGACGGCCCGATGTCGGCGACCGTGACCGAGCGCGATGGCCAGATCTGGCGCAACATCGTCACCCCCGAGGTGGCCAAGGTCGCCGAGACGCTCACCGAGTTCCGCGGGCGCTACCGCTACAACCAGATGGACGCGAACATCCGCGCGATGTACGCCCAGATCCCGGTGCTCTCGCAGTGGGACGACCACGAGGTCACCAACAACTGGTACCCCTCGGAGATCCTCGATGACGCCCGCTACACGGAGAAGCGCGTGGATGTGCTCGCCGCGCGGGGTCGCCAGGCCTACCTGGAGAACATGCCGATCACGAGCCCGCAGGTCTACCGGCACATCCCGCGCGGTCGCATGCTCGACGTGTTCCTGCTCGACATGCGCACCTTCCGCGACATCAACACCCCGGGCCTGGAGACCGAGCGCGTCGACTTCCTCGGCGGCGAGCAGGTCGAGTGGCTGCTGCGCGGCCTGGAGAAGTCGAAGGCGACCTGGAAGGTCATCGCCGCCGACATGCCGATCGGCCTGATCGTGCCCGACGGCGCGAACATCGAGGCGATCGCGCAGGGCGACAACGGAGCGCCGAAGGGTCGCGAGATCGAGATGGCCTACCTCCTCTCGGAGATCAAGCGCCGCAAGATCCGCAACGTCGTGTGGGTCACCGCCGACGTGCACTACTGCGCCGAGCACTACTACGACCCGAACAAGGCCGCGTTCAGCGACTTCGACCCGTTCTACGAGTTCGTGGCCGGTCCGATCTCCGCCGGTGGTTTCGGCCCGAACAAGCTCGAGGGCACGTTCGGCCCGCAGCTCGGGTACGTCCAGACGCCCGACTACGTCAACCAGTCACCGCGCAACCAGAAGAAGATGTTCTTCGGTCACGTCGACATCGCGGCGGACGGCCACCTGACCGTCACGCTGCGCAACGGGCTGGGCGAGATCCAGCACACGCGGCACTTGGAGCCGCAGCGCTGAGTCGCTGTCCCACCCCC
>NZ_BCRE01000191.1 GCF_001552435.1 Kribbia dieselivorans NBRC 106261 | reverse complement strand
ACGTGGGGGTTGGCGCGGGGGTGCGCGCGAGGGTGGAGGGGCGCTGGGGTGGGGATCGCGGCGAGCCACACGTGGGCGAGGGCCGCGGCGATGCGGTCGAGCTCCTCGGCGGTGGGCTCGGTGTCCGGCAGCCCCACATTGACGTGGGCGGTCTGATCCGCGGCACTGCACAGCACCTCGGCGATGGCGGGCCAGTCCCCCTCACCGGCCAGGCCCCGGGCGTGCAGGCTGCGCAGCCAGTGGGTGGTGCGATCGATGAAGAGGCGTCGCGTGCGCAGCCACGCCTGCGTGACGCTGGCGTCCTCGCGGGACGCGGCGGCCTCGAAGACCGCTCGGAAGAGTCCACGATGCTCCGTGTAGGTCGCCAGGAACGCCCGGTGCGCAGCGAACAACCCCTGGTGATCGAGGGTGTCGCCGCCGGCCACCCGACGCGACGACTCGCGCAACGCCTCGAACGGACCCTCCAGCGTCTCGAGGAAGATCTCCCCCTTGCTCGTGAAGTGCCGGTAGAAGTTGCCCGTCGAGACTCCGGCCCGCCCGGCGATGTCGGCCACGCGCGTCGCCGCGAAGCCATGCTCGGAGAACTGCGCGAGGGCGGCATCGAGCAACTGGCCCCGGGTGCGCAGGCCGCGCACGTTCTTCCCGCGAATCAGCGCCAGTCCGCTCTTGATCGCAACATTGTCGACACTCATCGCACCTCCTGTCGGCGTCCCACCCAACCGCGCCTTCCTCGCCTTCCTCGCCGCTTTCGACGGGCCGTCTGCCGCCCATCGTTGCCCAGAGTCACATCAGCCACTCGGCGCAAGTGATGGGCGTCACACATTTTTTGTATGGACCAATTCGCATTGAGCGTGATTGTGTAAACCTCGTTCACAAAATGATCTGCGCCGGAGACCCGAGTCGAAGTCGACCGCGGTCTCGGTGTCGGCATGCGTGAACCGAGCACGCGACGGCCACCTGCTCGAGCCGTCGCACCGCTTTCCCTTTCGTCCGCTCCCTCCTCCAAGGAACTCCATGTCCACGGAACTCGACCCCACCGCATCCGGCTCCCCCGACGCGCAACTCCCGGCTCTCTCCGAGGCCGAGAAGCTGCGCAACGCCAAGAAGGCCTCCGCCGCCGCCGTCGCGGCCACCTCCCTCGAGTGGTACGACTTCTTCATCTACGGCACCGCGGCCGCGCTGGTGTTCCCCCAGCTGTTCTTCGCCGGTCAGGGCACGGTCATGGCCCAGATCACCGCGTTCGCCACGCTCGCCATCGGGTTCGTCTTCCGACCGATCGGCGCCGTGGTCTCCGGACACCTCGGTGACCGCATCGGACGCAAGTATGTGCTCGTCGCCGCGGTGGTCCTCATGTCCGTGGCCACCGCGCTCATCGGTCTGGTCCCGGTCACCGGCAACTGGGTGGCCGCGATGCTGCTCATCCTCCTGCGCATCGCCCAGGGTCTGGCCGTCGGCGCCCAGTGGGGCGGCGCGGCCGTGCTCGCAGCCGAGTTCGCGCCGGCTCGCAAGCGCGGGCTGTACGGCTCGTTCGCCCAGCTCGGCGTGCCGGTGGGTGTGCTGCTGGCCAACATCGTGTTCCTGGTGATCACCGCGTGGCTGACCGACGACCAGTTCATGTCGTGGGGCTGGCGCGTGCCGTTCCTGATCTCCATCTTGATGCTGCCCGTCGGCTATGCCATCCACAAGTACCTCGACGAGACCCCGGCGTTCCAGCAGATGCAGGCCGAGGTCGCGGAGAAGAAGTCGCACGAGCCGGTCGCCCAGAAGTCCCCGATCCTCGAGGTGCTGCGCAAGCACTGGCAGACCGTTGTGCTCGCGGGTCTGGCCAACGTCATCGGCACGGTCGTGTTCTACCTGACGATCACCGGTGCGCTGCAGTACGTCACGAAGCTCAACGGTGTACCGCGTGATGCGGCCCTGCTCGTCATCCTGGTGACCTCGATCGTGCAGATCGTCGTCACGTTGGGTGCGGCCTCGCTCTCGGACCGCGTCGGACGCATCCCCGTGTTCACCGCCGGCCTGATCGGCATGACCGTGTGGGCCGTCCCGATGTGGCTGCTCATCGAGAACACGAGCGCGACGAACATGGGGCCGTTCTGGATCGCCATCCTCGTCTCCGGCATCACCATGTCGCTCATGACCGGCACCCAGTCGGTGCTGTTCGCCGAGCTGTTCCCGGCCGAGGTGCGCACCTCCGGTGCCGCGCTGGGGTACCAGCTCGCCGGGCTCATCGGTGGGTTCGCCCCGATGGTCATGGTCATGCTCGTCGGCAGCGACCCGGCGAACGCGATCCGCGTCGGCGTCGCGGTGCTGGTGGTCGGGGTGCTCGGCATGATCGCCCTGCTCATCCTGCGCGCCCGCTACGGCACCAACCACATGGCGACCGAGTAACACCCCGCCGAGTAACCCCCGC
>NZ_BCRE01000190.1 GCF_001552435.1 Kribbia dieselivorans NBRC 106261 | reverse complement strand
CCGGCGGCCGCCACGCAAACACACCGTACGGCGCTCCGCCCGCGCGTGGCGTGTCGGGCCCGGCCAGGCCGCGCAGGTACAGGTAGAGCACCCCGCCGAAGTGCCGGCGCGGGTCGTATTCGGGCAAGCGCCAGCGCAGATATCGGTGCAGCACAACGGAATACAGCAGCGCCTGGAGCGGGTAGGACGTGTGCGTCATCGCGTCGGCGAGCTTATCGGGGGCGTAATCGTCGACGGTCAACTCGCGCTCGGGCGAACCCAGCCAGTTCGTCTTGTGGTCGACGACGAAGTACCGCCCGTCATGCCGGAAGGTCAGGTCGATCGATCCGGTGAGATACCCGCGCAACACCTGTTCACCGAGCTCCGGCTCGTCGAGGGCGGCGGCATAGGGCACGAGCGGATCGTCGTGCGGCAGGTGAGTGCGCAGGAGCGTCGCGATGTCGCCGAGCAGCGAGCCGACGCCCGGTCCGTCGCCGCCACCCAACGGCAGTTCGAAGTCCATCTCGGTGTGCCGGTCGGTGCGGGCGATGTCGCGCAGCCTCACGTCGCCGGCCAGGTCGCCGAGCGGGGTGGCGCAGACGAGTTCGAGCGCGGTCGCGAGCCCGTCGACGTCCAGGGCGACGGGCCAGCGGAGTTGGTGTTCGACGATCCGCGCGCGCAACTCGGCGCCCAGGTCGTCGGCCTGCAGATCGGCCGTCTCGAGCACGGCGTGCACGAGCGAGCCGAACGTCGCGCCGACCGGCAGCCCGGCCATGGCGGAGCGTCGTTCGCCCGGCACGTCCGGCGGCGTCCCCTCGCCGGGGCCACCGGACACGACG
>NZ_BCRE01000189.1 GCF_001552435.1 Kribbia dieselivorans NBRC 106261 | reverse complement strand
GGGGCCACCGGACACGACGAGGTTCTCCTCGTCCTGACGGCCCACCGCCTCGCCCTCGGGTTCGGAGCCGCGTGACGCCGGCGACGGCGCTCCGCTCACCTGACCCGCGGCGAGCGCGGTGTACGACGTGCGCCGCCAGGCCCGGTCGATGACGCGCGTGAACTCCCGCGCCGCGAGCGGTTCATCGCCCACCGCGGCCGACTGAGCCCGCACCACCGGCACCTCGTCCGGCACCGTGTCGATGCTGAACGCCCCGGCGGCCGCCCATGCCTCGAAGATCTCCCGCGCCTGCGGCCACGGCGGTTCCTTCGCCCCTCGCACCAGCGGCGCGACCGTACGCTCCGCCGGCGGCGCCGCCAGGTACCCGGCCAACTCCACCGCGCTCCCGGCCCGCCCGAACAGCAGCCGATGCAACCCGCTGGCGGGCGTGTTGTGCGTCGGCGCCCACCACAACAGCAGGTGTGACTGGGCACGGGTCATGGCGACGTAGGCCAGGCGCAGGTCCTCGTCCTCGGCCGCCGCCCGCGCGTCGGACTGCGCCCGTCGGTCGCCCTTGAACGCGATGACCCGCTCACCCTGGCGGTGCACGACCACCGGATCGTCGGTGGGGATCCAGTTGCTGAAGAGGAACGGCGCGACGACGACCGGGTACTGCAGCCCCTTGCTGCCATGGATCGTCGACAGGGTCACGGCGTGCGCGTCCGAGTCCAGGCGGATGACGCGCGTGCCCGAGCCGGTCTCGGCGTCCTCGGCCGACTGCCGCACCAGCCACGTCACGAGCGCCGTCAGGCTCGATTGGCCCACGGCGACCTGCTCCTGCAGCACCTGCGCAGCGTGTTCGACATCGGTCAGATCACGCTCGCCGCCGACGCGACCGAGGATCCGCGCGTTCATCCCATCGCCACGCAGGATGTCCAGCACCCCCGGAATCTCGCCGCGATGGAACGCCGCCGACAGTTCTCGCACCCGCTCGGTGGCGCGGTCCGTGCCCAGTTCGCCGAGCTCGTCGAGTTCACCGACCGACCAGCCGATGAGTGGGGTCACGCAGGCCGCGCGCACCCGCTCGGGCCGATGCGGTTGCTCGAGGGCGTACAGCAGGGTCAGCCACCACGTCGCCGCCTCCGTGCGGAGCACCGATTCGCTCGTCACGAGCACCGACGGCACCCCACGCGCGCGCAGGGCCGCGCGCACCGCGTGCAGATCCTGGTTCGTGCGGGTCAGCACGGCGATGTCACGGGCCTGCAGCGCACGGCCGTCGAACGATGCTCCGGAGTTCAACAGCGTGACGATCTCGGCCGCGGCGTCGGCAGCGATCCGGGGGCGCGCCTCGCCGATTGGCAGGCGGTCGTCACCGATGACGCGCATCCGGATCGGGTGATTGTCCGGCGCCCCGGCCAACCGATGCCCGGCCCGCGCCGCGCGCACCGGGTGGACCTCGATCCCCGGCGACAACTCCGCGCCGCCCGTGAGCACCTGCAACGCCTCGACAAGCAGGGCATCGGAGCGGTGATTGACCGGCAGGCTCGATTTCGTCGCCGCCGTGTTCGCCGCCGCCAGGTACGTGTGCACGTCACCGCCGCGGAACCCGTAGATCGCCTGCTTCGGATCGCCGATCAACACGAGCGTGGCGTCGGTCTCGGCGAAGGCCCGCGAGAACACCTCCCACTGCACCGGGTCGGTGTCCTGGAACTCGTCGACCAACGCCACCGACCAGCGCTGCCGCATGCGCACGCGCGCCGGGCCGTCCGCGTCCTCGAGCGCATCGGCAAGTTCGGCCAGCAGATCGTCGTAACCGAGCAGCGCTCCGCGTCGCTTGCGGCGGGCGAACTCGGCCCGCACGTCACGCATGAAATCCTGCCGCGCGGCGATCCGGGCCGTCGCGTCGGTCGGCAGCAACGGGGAGCGCGGATTGGCCAGCGCGATCTTCGCGTCGCTGCGGCTGAGCTTGATGTCGCCGCAGCCGGAGCGGGCCGCGCGCGCGAGGAACAGGTCGTCGACGACCTCGCGCTGCAGGTCGCTGAGGTCCTCGACGAGGGTGGCATGCGGGTCGGAGTCGCCGGCCACGCCCAAGCCGCGCAGCACGAGGTGGCAGAACTGGTGGATGGTCGCGATGGTCGCGGTGTCGAAGTCGGCGAGCGCGGCCTGCAGCCGCCGCACCCGCTCGGCGACGACCTCGGCCGAGCCGCGGCGTAGATGTCGCACGAGATCGTCGTCATCATCGCAGGCCGCCGCGACGAGCCGGTCGACCGTGGCCTCCATCTGCAGCCGCACACGCTCGCGCAACTCCTGGCTGGCTAGGCGCGAGAACGTCACGACGAGCAACTGATCGAGCGGCAACGCCTCCTCCGCGACATACCGCGTGACGAGCGAGGCGAGCGTCCACGTCTTGCCCGTGCCCGCGCTGGCCTCGATGAGCGTCGTGCCCGTGGGCAGTGGCCCGCAGATGTCGAAGGCAGGCTTCGCCGCATGATCGTCGGGGTGAACGGCGATGGCCATGACGCGAATCTAGTGGGCACCACCGACAACCGAGCAGCTGGCACATCACGCCGCGTCGTGAGGGGTCGGGCCGGTGATGAGAATCCATGGTCCTGCTGAGATCGAGGGTCGCGGGCGTATCTTGGATCTCATGAACTCGACGCTGGAGGAAGTGCTGGAGGCCGCGCGGGCGCTCTCGCGCTCCGAGTGTGCCGAGGTTGCCCATGAGCTGATTGCCACGCTTGAAACCACCGACGAGCGCGATGAAGCCCGGTACATCGAGTTCCGCCAGGCGGTTGACCGTGGCATCGCCAGCCTGGATGCCGGGCGCAGCACCCGCCTCTGTGTCGATGACCTTGATGACTACCTGCGCGAGCGAGGGCATCTGGCCGCGGGTCTGGCGGGCTGATGCTGGATTCATGCACGGGCTGCGTCTAGTGTCCTGCGCCGTTAATTCATTTCGTAAGTGGTAGTTTGAGGGATGCCGAGAACTGGACGTCCGAAGGCCGAACTTGTCTTGTCTGATGAGGAGCGGGAGGAGCTGGTCCGGTGGACCAGGCGTCGTAAGTCGTCGCAGGCGCTCGCGCTGCGTTCGCGGATCGTGTTGGCCTGCGCGAGCGGGCTGAGCAACAAGGATGTGGCCGAGCGGATCGGGTGCTCTGCGCCGACGGTCACGAAGTGGCGGTCCCGGTTCGTGGAGCACCGTCTGGACGGGCTGGTCGATGACCCCCGGCCCGGGAGGCCGGCGACGGTGACCGCGGAGCAGGTCGAGGACGTGGTCGTGGCCACGCTGGAGCAGACTCCTGCGAATGCGACGCATTGGTCGCGGGCGAAGATGGCGCAGCGGACCGGGCTGTCGCGCTCGACGATCGGGCGGATCTGGAAGGCGTTCGGGCTGAAGCCTCACCGCACGGACGGGTTCAAGCTGTCGAACGACCCGTTGTTCGTGGAGAAGGTGTACGACATCGTCGGCCTGTACCTGGACCCACCCGAGTCCGCCGTTGTGCTCTCGGTCGACGAGAAGAGTCAGGTGCAGGCGCTGTCCCGCTCGCAGCCGGCGTTCCCGATGATGCCGGGGATGCCCGAGAAACGCACGCACGACTACTTCCGGCATGGCACCACCAGCCTGTTCGCGGCGATGAACGTGCAGGACGGCACGGTGATCGCGTCCACCCACCGGCGGCACCGGGCCACGGAGTTCAAGAAGTTCCTGGCCAAGATCGACCAGAACGTGCCCGAGGACCTCGACGTGCACGTGATCTGCGACAACTACGGCACCCACAAGCACCCGACAGTGAAGACCTGGCTGGAAAAGCACCCACGCTTCCACATGCACTTCACACCGACCTACTCGTCGTGGATCAACCAGGTGGAGCGGCTATTCGCCGAAGTCACCCGTGACCTGCTGCAACGCTCCGATCACCGCAGCGTGCAAGCCCTCGAGAAGGACCTCCGCGACTGGATCAAAGCGTGGAACGAGAACCCGAAGCCATTCATCTGGACCAAGACCGCCGACCAGATCCTCGAATCCCTCGGACGACTATTACAACGAATTAACGGCGGGGGACACTAGAGCACCTTCCACCTGCGCGACCGCGTCATCCAGAGACACGTGTTCCCAGAGCCTCAAGACGGTCCATCCCTGTTGAGTGAGCAGTTGAACTGTCTCCCTGTCGCGTGACCGATTGGTCTCGACCTTGGCGCGCCAGTACGCGGCATTCGTCCGGGCCATGGTGTGGTGTTCGGGGCAGCCGTGCCAGAAGCACCCATCCACGAAGACCGCCAGGTGCGCGCGCGGGAAAACGATGTCGGCGGTGCGCCGTAAGTTCTTCACCGGACGTCGGTTCACGAAGAAGCGGCGGCCGCGTGCGTGCAGGGCGCGCCGCAGGGCCATCTCGGGCCCCGTGTCTCGCCCGCGGTTCGCGCGCATGCTCGCCCGAGTCGCAGGGGATGAGGCCCACGACTCGCGTTTCTCGTCCACATGTTCGATACTACGGCGGGTCGTGCCAGCCGGAGAGCGAAGGGAATCTAGGATGTCCGATGTGACCGAGCGCCCCACGATGATCGACCTCTTCGCAGGCTGCGGCGGCATGACCCAGGGCTTCGTCCAAGAGGGATTCGTACCCGTCAAGGCCGTCGAATGGGACCTCGCAGCCGCGGCGACCTATGCCGCGAACTTCGGCGAAGACCACATGCACTGGGGTGACATCGCGCAGTGGCCTACGGAGGACATCCCCGAGGTCGACCTCGTGATCGGCGGACCACCCTGCCAGGGCTTCTCCAACCTTGGCAGCAAGGACGTGAACGACCCGCGCAACAAGCTCTGGAAGGAGTACCTGCGCGTGGTCGCGGCCGCTCGTCCGCGGATCTTCGTCCTCGAGAACGTTCAGCGATTCATGCGCTCCAGCGAGTTCCAGCTGCTGCTGGATGAGGCGGACCACGGCATGATCTCCGAATACACGCTCACCTATGGTGTGCTGCTGGCAGCCGACTACGGAGTCGCGCAGCGGCGACCTCGCACGATTGTCATCGGCTCGCGGATCGGTGAGATCCCGTTGCCCGGGCCGACCCACGCAAAGGACGGTGTCGGTGGACTGCGGCCTTGGGAGACAGTGCGAAGCAGGATCGAGGGGCTTGCGGTGAAGCCGAAGACGACGTCACTGCCGCAGACCCGCTCCACGTTCTTCGGAGAGTCGATGCCGGGCCCGTTCAAGAGTTCGGCGCTGCACTTCGGCCGGCAGCCGCGCGAACTGTCCCTGGCTCGGTACGACCACGTGCCTCCCGGCGGCGGCCGGTTCGATGTGCCCGACCACCTCTTGCCGCGCTGCTGGCGGGAGAAGAAGACGGGAACGACGGATGTCATGGGCCGTATGCAGTGGGACGCGCCGTCGCTGACGATCCGAACGGAGTTCTTCAAGCCGGAGAAGGGGCAGTACCTGCACCCGCAATGGGAGGCGGACAAGCCTCAGCGGCGGGTCAACCGCGTGATCACTCACTTGGAGGCGGCGAGGCTGCAGGACTTCCCCGACGACTTCGTCTGGTGCGGTTCCAAGACCGAGATCGCCAAGCAGATCGGAAACGCCGTACCCGTGGGGCTCGCCGCGGCCGTCGCCCGGCAGGTTGCTCGTCACTTGGTTGAGATTCCCAACGCGGCCTGATCAACTCGTGATCGACTTCACCCGAGGCGACGATCTGCCCGACGTCGACCTGGAGACGCTCCCCAAGCGGCGCAGAAGGGCCATCCCTGCTCCGCCGACGAGCAAGAATCGGCCCAAAGTTCAGTTCGGGCCACTTCAGCCAGTCAGTGGAGCTGCTCCGCCGACACGGGACGAGGACCCATCCTTGTGGGCGGTCCACGACGAGTTAATGCGCTTGGACCCCACTGGCTCCCGAACGGCATTTGCCATCCGCGAGGCCTTCGACCAAGCCTACGACGGACTGCGCACTGGACGGTGGGACTACTCGCAGTTGATGAAAACGGAAAAGACCCACATCGGAACGTTGGTCGAGATGTGGCTCCAACGAGAGTTCCGCTTCGAGGATGGGCGCGAGTTGGACTACCGAATCGCGGGCGAAGACGTGGACGCCAAGTGGTCGCGAAACCTGTACGAGTGGGAGATCCCTCCCGAGATGTACGAGCGGGGAAACAAGATCGCCTTGGTGGTCTGGGCCAATGAGTACACGATCCGTTGGGCGCTCGGACTGCTGCGGATCAGTGAGAGTGGGCTTCTGCCGATGGGCAAGCAGCGCGACAGGAAGCGCAGGGTGAACGACGAAGGTCGCGACAGCATCCTGTGGGTTCACCGCGACAAGGTCCTCATCAAAAACACGCTGCTCCACCTTCCCGACGACGTGGTCGAGGAGATACGCCGATCCAGCTCCGGGCAGCAGGCCATCACCACTTTGTTTCGCCACGCACAGGGGGAACTGGTCGACCGGGCCGCGGTGGTGGCTGCTGGGCAACAGATCGACTCAGCCAAGCGCGTCCGGGATGCGCGACGGACATTGGCGCACGAAGGCATCGTCATCTTTGGGCATTACCAGCCGCATCCCGACTACGCCGCAGCTCTCGGACTTCCCCGTCCCACGTTGGGTCGTTTTGTGAGTGCCCGGCTTGCGCCGTGGCAGGAGGGCGATCCGGAGCCATTTGTCGAGATCGCAGGCATTCTGTGGAGAGTTGCGCGCGATGACGATGAGGTGGTCACGGCCCCCGCACTCCCCGAGCAGGGCGGGATCGGCGCGTAGCGCTCCGGCTCCCAACCGTGCATCGCACCACCGGGTTGGCTAATCTGACCCCGTGTCGCTTCGGCGCCGTCGACCCGGTCTCGGAGTCGATGAAGCGGCAGAGGCAGTGCACCTCCGCCCCGGCGGTGCCTTGATGCCAGCGATCGCCCAGAGTCTCGGCGTGGATCACCAGGCCGTGCCGGTGTGCGCTCGCCGAAGCGGGGCAGGCCCGGCGAGTTGACCGAGCACCAATGACTCACTCTCCCTCCTCAGCATCCTTCGAACGAATGAACTGTGCGGCATGCGCCATAACCGTCTGCCCCACCACCTCTCCCAGACGTACGGGAACCGCATTACCAATCAGGCGTCCGAGAACGCTGAAACGGACGGGTTCATCGGGCCGCACAAACCTGTACTTCGGCGGGAAGGTCTGCAGAATCGCGGCCTCGCGAAGTGAGATGGCTCGATCTTGTTCAGGATGCCCGAACCGCCCGTTTCCGTACCCGAAGCACTGAGTCGTGATGGTCGGGCTCGCTTCATCCCATGACATGCGTCCGTACACGCTCGGATACGTCGCGCCAGTGGTCTTCCGGTGGCACGCGGCTTTGAGGTCCTCGGGCCAGTCACGCCACGTCCCTCCCTCTTTCGAATGACGTATCCGCTCCAGATTCTTCTGGCTCAGCCGGGATGCGACGTGTAGCCGATCCTCGGGATCTGATTCGCCGGCCTTGATCGAGGGCAGACGTCCGATAGCCTGGCGCACCGTCTTCGCCTTCTGCTCATCCTGCCGGAGGGCAAGTCCATCGGATCCGAGCTTCGAGGCAATCAGAACCAGGCGCCTCCTTGTCTGCGGAATGCCAATACGAACAGCCTGAACGACGGACCATTCGATCGCGTATCCATGCAGTCTCTCCAAGAACTGATTGAAAACTGGATGGTCCAGTAACTGCGGCACGTTTTCCATTGTGACGAGGTCGGGCTGAACCTCTTGAACCAGTTTGCCGAATGTCTCAACGAGCTGCCAATCGTCAACTCGCTTCTTGCTGCGACCGGCTCGACTGTACGTGGAAAATGGCTGGCAAGGTGCGCATCCGGCAATCATGCTGACGTCTGCGCCACTGATTAGCTGCTTTACCTCGGGCGCCGCAAGATCACTCACATCGCGTTCAATGAACTTTGCCTTGTTGTTGGCTTCGTAGGGATACTCGCACGCGGAATCAATATCGATTCCGGCTACTACCTCGATTCCCGCGCGCGCGAGTCCATGGGTGAGTCCACCCACTCCGCAGAACAGGTCGATGGCACGGATGGAGGGGGCGTCCTTTTCGTTGCTCATGAAGCGACTACCCTTCCCCTCGCGGCTCGGGAAACATTCTCTGCGATCTCAAGTTTGATGAAACTAACGAAGCAATCGACGGCCTCTCGGAGATAGTCGCCGACCGTTGCGGCTAGATCCCTTAGTTCGGAAACGGTCACGCCGTCGCTGCAATCAACAAAGGACAATGAGCCATGTGCAAGCCCATTTCGGCGATTCTTGACGAGCTTCAGTGCTCCCATGTCGTCTCTGACGTGACGTTTGGCTGCTCGAACGACGTCAGGAGAAATCGTGAGTCCACACCCGACGCGCACGAAGAGTTTTTCGATGGAAGAGTCGTCCCAGTTTCCACCACCGCCAGGCTCGATCTTGAAATCCTTGACCGGCATCTGCTGCAAGAGTTGTTCACACAGGTCAAGGGCGGCCTTTAGCCGCTTGTCAGGCCCGAGGTCGCTGTGAGTTCTCGCGATGGTCCGTACCCACTCAGTCCTTAGACCGATGCTCAACTCACTGGGTCGGCGTGCGGACTCTTCGATCGCAGCTGCAACTGCTTCAAGACATCGGAGAACGGTGGCTTCGACTAGGTTGTAGAGTTGGAGGTAAAAACTTGAGTTCAGAATCTTCTTCTGCTCTGTCGTGATCGGTGCATCTGTTCCACGGAGTCGAGGGGTCCCCTCGCGCGCGGCTTCTTCTACATTCTGCTGGAAGGCGAGATATGCGTCAATTTCCGCGTACCTCTCCTCAAAGAATGGGGTGAGCTCACTCGCCGCCATGCTTCACCAGCTTGTCCTTTACGAAATCAATTCGCCCATTGAGTCGAGAGACCGCGTTCGCGCCATCGGAGCTGGCGATCCTCTGGAACTCAGCCCCGTTGATCCAGGAGGAAACATCATTATCCTCTGCGGAAGACGCCGCAAGGTCAGGTCGATCTGCCAAGGCGCGGAAGGATCCGACGGCAATCGCTTCAAATCGTGCGCGAGGAGTGGATGTGGCCTTCTCCGTCTTCCTGAAACCCAACGGGAAAGTCCGCGAGACGAACTCCATGACTTCTTTGAACCGTGTCCGGTAGGTGTCTGCCAGCGACGGGTCGGCGGCGAAGGCCGCGTTCATCTTCTTCGAGTATTTAAAGAGGAAATCGGAGGGGCGGTCCTGATAGGTTTCCAGCCCATCGCTATAGGCGAAGAATCGTGTAACGAGTTCTTCGTAACCCCGTTCCTTCCTTGCCTTGGTGGGCATAGGGGCGAGGTTGATGAAGAGCGGGAGATCGGACAGTTCCATTACCACGTCCAAGAACGGTCCGGCAAGCGCTCCGCGCCGAATCTCTGCGTTGTTGGCGTTTTTGCTTCCGGTGTTAATGCGTTCGAACATGTCGAGTCGCGCTGCCTCATCGGCATGCTCATTCAGGACGATTCCACGGACTGACCGATTCTTGATTTTGCGTTGCCTTGACTCGGGCAGGTCGTCGAACCGGAACCCTGAAAGGCGAGTCAGGGGGTCCAACTCCCCAAGTTGGAAACCGCCGTAAATGAACTCTTCGATCGTTCGAAGGCGTTGCGACCCGTCCACGATTTCAAGCTTGCCGTCAGGCATTTCCCAGAAGAATATGAAGGGGATGGGCAAACCCATGATCAAAGAC
>NZ_BCRE01000188.1 GCF_001552435.1 Kribbia dieselivorans NBRC 106261 | reverse complement strand
AGGTCGCCGGTGCCCGGCTCGAGGTCGTCCGGGTCGACGCCCAACAGCGCGGCGACCTGTTCGAGGAGGACGTGGTGCACCATGTGCGGCAGGTCGCTTGGGTCCGCGGCGCGCGCCTCCAACGGACGGCGATACACGACGATCCGCGGTGGCACCCCCCGCCCACCGGGGAAGAGGCGGCTCAGCGCCACGACATTGCGTTCCCAGACCGCCGGGTCGCTCGGGGGGACGTCCTCGACCGCGAACTGCACGCTGCCCGGTTCGCCGAGATGGCGCTGGAGGCGGGTCGCGGCGTCGATGACCAGTTCGTCGAAGGCCTCGCGCCGCGTGACCATCGCCGGAACGGGCGGCCACGCCAGGGGACCGCGCACGCCACGGCCGTGCCGATCGCGGCGACGGACCTGCCTCGACTGGGTGCGGGAGGAACCGCTGGGGAGCAGGCCGGACATGCTCCCGATGCTACGCACTCCGCCGGTGCACCCGTGGACGGCGTCACCGTTGTCGGCGTCGTGCCCTACTCTTTCGGGTGTGAGTGTGTCCCGAACGTGTTCGCGAAATGCGTGCTCCGCTGCTGCGGTGGCCACCCTGACGTATGTCTACGCCGATTCGACGTGCGTGATCGGGCCGCTCTCGACGTTCGCCGAGCCCCACAGTTACGACCTCTGCACCGAGCATTGCGAGCGGAGCATCGCCCCGCGAGGGTGGGAGTTGGTGCGTCTGGCCGGCGACCTCACCCCGCCGGAGACCCAGGACGACCTGCTGGCCCTGGCCAATGTCGTGCGCCGCGCCAACGCCGACCAGGCCCGCGAGGATGCGCAGGCCCAGGCACCGGTCACCTCTTCGGCCCAGCCCGAGCGCCACACCACCGTGTTCGGCGCTCCGGCCGGGGTGCGCGAGACGGGACGACGCGGCCACCTACGGGTGCTGCGCGACTCCGAGGACTGAGCCCACGGGGCTCCGGTGCGCCGGGGGCGAAGTGCGCGCCCGGTCCGCGATTGTCGGCGGCGCATATTAGCCTCGCCCTGTGACGCGAATCGACTTGAGCGCCTTCATCAAGGCCTACGACGTGCGAGGCACGGTCCCGGACCAACTCAACCCCGAGGTCTGCCGGGTGTTGGGCGCGGCCTTCGCCGAGGTGGTGGCCATCCCCGAGGGTGCGGAGCAGGTCGTCATCGGCCACGACATGCGCCCCTCCTCGCCGGAGTTGTCCCGCGCCTTCGCCGAGGGCGTACGTGACCGCGGCGTCGGCGCCATCCTCATCGGGCTGTGCTCGACCGACGGGCTGTATCACGCCTCCGGCATGTTGAACCTGCCCGGAGCGATGTTCACCGCCTCGCACAACCCGGCCCAGTACAACGGCATCAAGTTGTGCCGCGCCGGCGCCCGCCCGGTCGGCCAGGACTCGGGCCTGTTCCAGATCAAGGACGTCGCCCAGCAGTGGCTCGACGCCGCCGATCACGACGTCGCGACGGAGCGCGGTGGGCTCGAGGAGCGTTCGACGCTCGCCGATTACGCGGCCTTCCTCCGGTCGCTGGTCGACCTGTCCGGCTCGCGACCGCTCAAGGTCGTCGTGGATGCCGGCAACGGCATGGGCGGGCTGACCGTCCCGGCCGTCCTGGGCACGGCCGCCGGGCTGGCGGACCTGCCGCTGGAGATCATCCCGCTGTACTTCGAACTCGACGGCACGTTCCCCAACCACGAGGCCAACCCGCTCGACCCGGCAAACATCGTCGACCTGCAGGCCGCGGTGCTCGAGCACGGCGCTGACCTCGGGTTGGCCTTCGACGGTGACGCCGACCGCTGTTTCGCCGTCGACGAGCAGGGGCGGGCCGTGTCGGCCTCGGCCATCACCGGGCTCGTCGCGACCCGGGAGATCGCCCGCGAGGTCGCCGCCGGGAAGAACGCCGCCGACGTGTCGATCGTGCACAACGTCATCACGTCTGCGGCCGTACCCGAGGTCATCGCCGAGGCCGGCGCGACCGCGGTGCGCACCCGGGTGGGGCACTCCTTCGTCAAGGCGACGATGGCCCAGCACCAGGCTGTCTTCGGCGGGGAGCACTCGGCGCACTATTACTTCCGCGACTTCTGGTTCGCCGACACCGGCATGCTCGCGGCGATGCACGTGCTGGCCGCGCTCGGCGAGCAACAGGGCACGCTGTCGCAGCTGATCGGCGCGTTCGATCGGTACCCGGCCTCGGGTGAGATCAATTCGACCGTCGCCGACGTGCCCGCCGTCACCGCCCGGGTCAAGGCGTGGGCGCAGGCGCAGGGAGCGCAGATCGACGAGGTCGACGGGTTGACGGCCACCTTCGCCGGCTCGGATGCCGCCCCGATGTGGTGGTTCAACCTACGGCCGTCGAACACCGAGCCGCTGCTGCGTCTGAACGCCGAGGCCGGTGACCTCGCGACGATGGAGCGGATCCGGGATGCGGTGCTGGCCATCGTGCGGGCTCCGCAGGCGCAGACGACCGAGCCGGCTGAGGCTGCCGCCCCGGTTGCAGCGGCTGCGCCAGCTGCGGCAGTTGCGCCGGTTGCAGCGGCGGCGAACCTTGAGCCGTGGCTGCGCGAGATCCTGCGCTGCCCGGCCTGCCGCGGTGACCTGCGCGACGCCACCGGGCTGAACGGCGCTCCGGAACTCGTGTGCACGCAGTGCGCGCTGGCGTACCGCATCGACGACGGCATCCCGGTTCTGCTCGTCGACGAGGCGCGCCAGGCCTGAGGTCGCGCGGGTCGTAGGCTGGCCCGCGTGACCCACCACGACCTCGTCATCATCGGCAGCGGCAGCGGCAACTCCCTCGTCACCCCCGACTTCGAGGGGCGCAGTGTGGCGATCATCGAGTCGAACCCGACCTTCGGCGGCACCTGCCTCAACGTCGGGTGCATTCCGACGAAGATGCTCGTGCGCGCCGGCGAGGCCGCCCTGGCGGTCGACGATGCCGCGCGCCTCGGTGTCGACGCGACCCTCGACGCCGTGCGGTGGCCTGACATTCGCGACCGGGTCTTCGGGCGGATCGACCCGATCTCCGCAGGTGGCAAGGCCTACCGCCGCGACGGTGACCACACCACGCTCTACGAGGGCCGCGCCCGCTTCGTCGGCGAGCGCGCCCTCATGGTCACGACCGCGGACGGATCGCAGACCGAGGTGAGCGGAGACCAGATCGTCATCGCCACGGGCAGCCACCCGACGCTGCCCGAACCGCTGGCCGCCGCCGCGGCCGCGGGCCTGCCCGTGCACACCTCCGATACCGTCATGCGGTTGGACGCCCTGCCGGCGTCGATGCTCATCGTCGGTGGCGGGTACATCGCCGCGGAGTTCGCGCACGTCTTCGGCTCGCTCGGGGTGCGGGTCACGATCGTCAACCGCAGCCACACGATGCTGCGGGCCCAGGACGACGACATCCGAGCGGTCTTCACGCAGTACGCCGAGCGGGCGTGGGACGTGCGGCCGTACACCCGCGTCACGGCGCTGGAGCCGACCGGGGAGCAGACCGCCAACGGTCCGCGCATCCGGGCCACGCTGTCCTCCGGCGCCGTGGGCGACTCGGCCGTGGCCGGCCGCACCGAGGACGAGATCGCGCACCTCGACGTCGACATCGTGCTCGTCGCCACCGGGCGTGAGCCCAGCAGCGCCGATCTGGCGGCGGCCATCGGGGGAGTGGACGTCGATGAGGACGGGTACGTGCTCGTCGATGCCCACGGGCGCACCTCCGCGCCGGGCGTGTGGGCCCTGGGGGACGTGTGCACGCCGGTGCAACTCAAGCACGTCGCCAACCAGCAGGCCCGCGTCGTCGCGCACAACCTCGTGCACCCGGACGATCTGCGCTCCTTCGCCGTGGCCAACATCCCCTCGGCGGTCTTCACCCACCCCGAGATCGCGTCGGTCGGGTTGACGGAGGCGCAGGCGCACGAGACCGGCCTCGACCTCGCCATCAAGGTGCAGCAGTACGGCGACACCGCGTACGGATGGGCGCTGGAGGACACCACCGGACTGGTCAAGCTCATCGCCGATCGTGCGACCGGCCGGTTGCTCGGGGCACACATCATCGGCCCGACGGCCTCGTCACTGATCCAGACGTTGATCCACGCGATGGAGTTCGACCAGCACGTCCACGACGTCGCCCGCGGGCAGTACTGGATCCACCCGGCCCTGGCCGAGGTCGTCGAGAATGCGCTGCTCGGGCTCGACGTCACGGCCGGCACCCGGCTCGACCCGCGCTGACGGCGAAACCCGGTCTCATCCCGCGTGCCACGACGCGCGCAACGGAGCGCCGTGCCATACCTTTTCTCCCATGTCGACTGAGGGTGGAACCAAGGCCGTCGTGGCCGCAATGCTGGCCAACGCGGGGATCGCCGTGACCAAGTTCGCGGCCTACTTCATCACCGGTGGTGCGGCGGCCTCGATGCTCGCCGAAGCGATCCACTCGGTCGCCGACACCGGCAACCAACTGCTGCTGCTCCTCGGCGGCCGCGCCGCCAAGCGGGGGGCGAACGAGAAGCACCCGTTCGGGTACGGGCGAGCGCGGTACGTGTATGCGTTCGTCGTGTCCATCGTGCTGTTCAGCCTCGGTGGCCTCTTCGCCCTCTACGAGGCGTACCACAAGTTCCACGAGGTGCGGGCCGGTCACGTGGCCGACCTGGGTCGGTGGTGGTGGATCCCGATCGCGGTCCTGGTCATTGCGATCATCATGGAGTCCTTCTCGTTCCGCACCGCGATCATCGAGAGCGACAAGGCGCGCGGTGCCCGCTCGTGGAAGCAGTTCATCACCACGGCCAAGGCGCCCGAACTGCCGGTCGTCTTGCTGGAGGACCTCGCGGCGCTGCTGGGTCTGGTCTTCGCGCTCCTCGGTGTCGGGATGACCCTGCTCACCGGCAACGGCTACTGGGACGCCGCCGGCACCGCGATGATCGGTCTGCTGCTCGTCGCCGTGGCCGCCGTGCTCGCCTACGAGATGCGCGGGCTGCTCATCGGTGAGTCGGCCACGCCCGAGCACAACGACGCGATCCGGGCGGCCATCACCAGCACCGACAGGGTCGACGACATCATCCACATCAAGACCCTGCACCTGGGCCCGGAGGAGTTGCTCGTCGCGGCCAAGGTCGGCGTCGAGCCCGGAGCGACCGCCGAGCAGATCGCCGCCGCGATCAACGCCGCGGAGCAACGGGCCCGTGCGGCCGTCCCGGAGTTGACGCTGGTCATCTACCTCGAACCGGACATTCGCACCACCGCGGCCTAGACTGCTCGATCGTGACCTTCGACTACAACGTCCGCGACCTGTCCCTGGCCGAAGCCGGCCGCCACCAGATCCGTCTGGCCGAGCACGAGATGCCCGGCCTCATGGCGCTGCGGGCCGAGTACCGCGAGGCGCAGCCGCTGGCCGGCGCCCGGATCGCCGGTTCGCTGCACATGACCGTGCAGACGGCCGTGCTCATCGAGACGCTCGTCGACCTCGGGGCGCAGGTCCGGTGGGCGTCGTGCAACATCTTCTCCACCCAGGACGAGGCGGCCGCGGCCATTGTCGTCGGCCGCGACGGGACTCCTCAGGCCCCCGCGGGCGTGCCGGTGTTCGCCTGGAAGGGCGAGACGCTGACCGAGTACTGGGACTGCACCAACGAGATCCTCACGTGGGGCACCGACGAGACCGGAGCGCCGATCCACGCCAACCTCATCCTCGATGACGGGGGCGACGCGACGATGCTCGTGCACAAGGGCACCGAGTGGGAGGCCGCCGGACAGGTGCCGCCGACCACGGATGAGGACTCCGAGGAGTTCGCCGTGTTCAAGGAGCTCGTGCGCCGCACCATCGCCGAGGACCCGACGAAGTGGACCGTCGCGGGCCAGCACATCAAGGGCGTCACCGAGGAGACCACGACCGGCGTCATGCGCCTCTACCAGCTGGCGGAGGCCGGCAACCTGCTCTTCCCCGGCATCAACGTCAACGATGCGGTGACCAAGAGCAAGTTCGACAACAAGTACGGCACCCGCCACTCGCTCATCGACGGACTCAACCGCGCCACCGACGTGCTCATCGGCGGCAAGGTCGCGGTCGTGTGCGGCTACGGCGACGTCGGCAAGGGCTGCGCGCAGGCGCTGGCCGGCCAGGGCGCGCGCGTCATCGTCACGGAGATCGACCCGATCTGCGCGCTGCAGGCGGCGATGGAGGGCTTCCAGGTGACCACGCTCGAGGAGGCCGCGCCGATCGGCGACATCTTCGTCACCACGACCGGCAACTTCGATGTCATCCGTACCGAGCACATGCTGGCCATGAAGAACAAGGCGATCGTGTCCAACATCGGGCACTTCGACAACGAGATCGACATGGCTGGTCTGGCGAAGGTGCCCGGCGTCGTCAAGACCGAGATCAAGGCGCAGGTGCACGAGTGGACCTTCACCGAGGGTGAGAACGCCGGATCGTCGATCATCGTCCTCTCCGAGGGCCGCCTGATGAATCTCGGCAACGCCACCGGGCACCCGAGCTTCGTCATGTCGAACTCCTTCACGAACCAGACGATCGCGCAGATCGAGATGTTCGAGAAGGCCGACGAGTACGTCGACGAGGAGGGCAACCCGACCGTGGCGGTCCTGCCGAAGATTCTCGACGAGAAGGTCGCACGCCTGCACCTCGACGCACTCGGCGTGAAGCTGACCGAGCTCGACAAGGACCAGGCGGAGTACATCGGCGTCGACGTCGCCGGCCCGTACAAGCCGGAGCACTACCGCTACTGACCCACCGGCCCACCGCCGAGGGAACAATCGGGGCGACCCAACGCGGAGTTGGGTCGCCCCGATTGTTCCCTCGGCGCGTTCGTGAGGGTGCCGATCACGGGTAGGGGCGCCCGCTGCCCGGCGGCACCGGCAGGGTGAAGACCTCGGTGATGAACAGGTACTGCGCCACGATGCCGATGCCGGACAGGATCACGAGGATCACGATCCGCCGGCGGCGGTGGGCCATCTCCTCCGGCCCGTGCGGCACCGGATCGGGGAACGGCCAGAGCGGGGCGAGGATGAGCAGCACGAAACGCACCGTGCTCGACCCGGGCGAGGTGACGAGGAACAGGTAGATCGCGTACGCCAGGGCCCAGGCGCGCAGCTCGAGCCCCCACACCCGCGTCGCCTTGCGGAACAGCACGATGAGCAGCGGCAGCACGGCCGCCATGATCAGCGTCGCCGCGATCGGGCCGTAGTACACCTCGATGCGCTGCCACCAGTTGTTGAACAGCGCCCGGTCGGCGTTGACCTTCCATGCCCGCTGGGTCTCGAGGAAGGCGTTCTGGTGCCCGGTGACCATGTCGACGATCAGGGGCCACACCCCGGACAGAGCACCGACGAAGAGGGTGAGGGCGGCGAGTTTGACCTGCTCGACGCGCTCGAACGCGCGGTCCTTGCGGTGCCACCACCGCAGCAGCCAATACAGGCCCATTGCGATGGCCATGGCCGGCGCGATGCCGCGGGTCAGGGACAGCGGCACCGACAGGGCCGCCGCGAAGGCGTAGTTGCGCACCCGCAGCTGGTAGAGCACCAGGGTGATGAACATCATCGCCATCGACTCGGTGTAGGCGACCTGCATGATCGGTGCCGCAGCGTAGAGGCACACGCACAGCACCGTGGCGGCGGCGACGAACCGGCCGGCTGTCTCGAGCAGCATGCGGTGCAGGACGATCATCGCCACGCCGCCGCACAGCGTGGCCAGCAGGGGAGCGGCGACGTTGAACCCGATGCGACCGGCGGACAGCTCCATGATCGCCCGCACGAGCCCCGGGAACAGCGGATAGAAGGCCCACTCGTTCTGTTGCACGGTGTCGCCGACCATCGGCAGATGCAGCGGATACCCGTTCAGGGCGATCGATTTGTACCACTGGCCGTCCCAGTTGTGGGTCACGGTCCAGTAACCGGGGTTGGCCGGGGTGGGGAACTTGACCGTGTACGCGGCCGTCGTCTCGGTCATCGCGATCTGTCGGCTGGCGCCCTGGATGAGGAAGACCGCCGCCATGATGCGCGTGGCGACGTAGATGGCGACCGGAGTCACCCACGACGCGGTCGGATCGCCGAACCGGGCCGGCCAATGCACCTCTCGCCCGAACACGACGATCCGAGGACGTGGCGGAGCGCTCGGAGGGGCAGAGGTGGGCACGTGGGCAATCTACCCGCCCTCGTGTCGTGCTTCGGCACGCCCGGAGCCGGGTACCGGCGGGGCGATCCGGGCAGCCTGTGGGAAACTGGCCGACAGACACCGCTGAACCGCTGTGAAGGAGTGGAGACGTGAAGGGACGAGTCCTCGTCGTCGACGATGACGCCGCCTTGGCCGAGATGCTCGGCATCGTGCTGCGCAATGAGGGCCTGGACGTCACCCACGTCGCCGACGGCGCCGAGGCGCTGGGTGCCTTCCGCGAGTCCAAGCCCGACCTGGTCCTCCTCGACGTCATGCTCCCGGGCATGGACGGCATGGAGATCTGTCGCCGCATCCGTGCCGAGTCCGGTGTGCCGATCGTCATGCTCACGGCGCGCACCGACACCGTCGACATCGTCGTCGGGTTGGAGTCCGGGGCC
Source organism: Kribbia dieselivorans NBRC 106261 (assembly GCF_001552435.1). Classification (GTDB taxonomy): domain Bacteria; phylum Actinomycetota; class Actinomycetes; order Actinomycetales; family Dermatophilaceae; genus Kribbia; species Kribbia dieselivorans. The sequence goes on along the minus strand of NZ_BCRE01000188.1, from coordinate 1,973 downwards.
GACGACTACGTCCAGAAGCCGTTCAAGCCGCAGGAGCTCATCGCCCGCATCCGCGCTCGCCTCCGTCGCGGTGACGAGCCGGAGCCCGAGCGTCTGGCGATCGGTGACCTGAGCATCGACGTGGCCGGTCACAGTGTCCGGCGCGGCGACGAGACGCTGTCGCTGACCCCGCTCGAGTTCGACCTGCTCGTCGCCCTGGCCCGCAAGCCGTGGCAGGTCTTCTCCCGCGAGGAGCTCCTCGAGCAGGTGTGGGGTTACCGGCACGCCGGTGACACCCGTCTGGTCAACGTGCACGTGCAGCGGCTGCGCTCGAAGATCGAGCACGACCCGGAGAACCCGCGGTTCGTCGTGACCGTGCGTGGCGTCGGGTACAAGGCGGGGCCGGCCTGAGCATGTCGTCGTGGTGGCGTCGCCTCGCCGCCGATCCGTTCGGACCACTGCGACGGCTTCCCTCGGGGTTGGACGCGGCGTGGCGGCGCTCCCTGCAGTTCCGCGTCGTCACGACCACGCTGATCCTCGGTCTGCTCGTCGTCAGTGGCGTCAGCGGTCTGATGTACCGCGAGGTGGCTCGGGGTCTGCAGGAGGATCGGGTCACCGAGGCACTCCAGCAGACCCAGGTCCTCGCCGACCGCGCGCAGGCCGATCTCGACCAACTGCAGACGGAGGACCCGCGCGCGCAGCTCTCCCTGCAGGTCGCCGACGTCATCAAGTCCCTCGAGCCGGGGCCGTCGGACGCCCAGCGATTCGTCGTCGTCATGGCCTCACGCGACAACCGGAACACCGTCCGTATCGACAGCTACGCCACCCGCGGCTTCCCTGCCGCGACCGTGCCCGAGGCCCTGCGCAACGCCGTCGCCGACGACCCCCGCCGTCAACAGTCGACGTTGGTGGAGGTGCCGGCCGATCTCGTCTCCTCCCCGTCGGGGGCGAACTGGTGGCGCCTGCAACGCCCCACGGTGGCCGGGGTCATGGTCGGCCAGCAGTTGTCGGTGCCGATCGCCGGGCAGTACGACCTCTACGTCACCTACCCCATGGACCGCGAGCAACAGATGCTCGGGGTCGTCACGCGTTCCTACCTCCTGGGCGCCATCATGCTCGTGCTGCTCGTCTCGGCGGTGGCGTGGGTCGTGGCCCGGCAGGTCGTCGCGCCGGTGCGTCGCACCGCCCAGGTGGCCGAGCGCATCTCCTCGGGCGAACTCAACGAGCGGATGGCCGCACGCGGCACCGATGACATCGCCCTGCTCGGCAAGTCGTTCAACGAGATGGCCGACAACCTGCAGACCCAGATCCGCACGCTCGAGAACGTCTCGAGGGTGCAGCAACGATTCGTCTCCGACGTCTCGCACGAACTGCGCACCCCGCTGACGACGATCCGGATGGCCGCCGACCTCATCCACGCTCAGCGTGAGGAGTTCCCCGAGGGCACCCAGCGGGCCGCCGAGCTGCTCAACGACGAACTCGATCGGTTCGAGGCCCTGCTGGCGGACCTGCTCGAGATCAGCCGCTTCGACGCCGGCGCGGCCAGTCTCGAATCCGACCTCGTCGACATCACCGCCATCGCTACCCGCGTGGTCGAGGCCACCGAATCCATCGCGCAGGCCCGCGAAACGGCCGTCACGGTGCACCGGCCCGACGAACCCGCCACCGCCCGCGTCGACGCCCGGCGCATCGAGCGGGTGCTGCGCAACCTCGTCGTCAACGCGATCGAGCACAGTGAGGGTCGCGGCGTCGACGTCATGATCGGGGTCAACACCGAGGCCGTGGCGGTCGTCGTGCGCGACTTCGGTGTCGGCCTCAAGCCGGGCGAGGCGACGTTGGCGTTCAACCGCTTCTGGCGCGCCGATCCCGCCCGCAACCGCACGACCGGCGGTACCGGGCTGGGCCTGGCCATCTCGCTCGAGGACGCCCGCCTCCATCACGGCTGGCTGCAGGCGTGGGGCGAGCCGGGCGCCGGAGCGCGGTTCCGCCTGACC
>NZ_BCRE01000187.1 GCF_001552435.1 Kribbia dieselivorans NBRC 106261 | reverse complement strand
CCCGGCGATCTGCGCCTGGATCCGATCCAGGTCCGCGATGTACCGCTGCGCCTCGGACTCGGAGGCGAACTGCTCGGGCACGACAACCTGACCGATCGCCTCTCCGGCCACCGCGAGCCAGTGTCGATCACCAGGCACCCCAGCGGGCACACCAACCACCGACGCGACCCCGGCCGGAGCCGGTCGCGTCGTACCTGGGTGCATCGCTGTCGTGGACATGCCTCCAAGTTTATAAGAACAGATGTCCTATTTGAAAGCGAACTTTAGGTTAACAACAGAGGGCGGTTTCGTGAAATGTGACGAACGGACCTCACATTCCAGAAACCCTGCACTCCGTGCAACGAACCCCTACATCTCCTCAGGCTCCGGCGCCGGCACATCGATCCAGAACGAATACTTCCCCGCAACCGTCATCGCCGGCACATCCGCCGACCCGTTCGTCTCCATCACCTGGACCCCGCCGCACCGCCTAATCACCGCCATCGACGCCTCGTTGTCCCGGTCCGTCGTCAGCAACACCCGGTCCAATCCCATCTCGCCAGCCAACTCCAGCGTCTGCCGCAACGCCTCGGTCGCATGCCCCTCGCCCCTCGCCGACGGCCGCACCGTGTAGCCGATGTGCCCGCCGTCCGCCCGCAGCGAATCGGTGAGTCGGTGACGCAACGCGATCGACCCGAGGTACCGGTCTCCGTCGATGAACCACAGGAACGTGCACGGCACCCACCCCGTTGGCCGCGCCGTCTCCTCGAGCTCATCGGCCCGCCGCGCCCGCACGAAACGCCGGAACTCCGCCGGGTCCTCGAGCGACTCGCGCGTGAACGTCAGACCGTCGAACCCCGCATCGGCCGGGAGCACCCACGCGCCGTCGCCCGGGACGAAATGGTTCGCGTTCGCTTCTCCGGCCGCGGCCAGTTCGTCAGCCGCCTCCAAGTATGAACGGTGGTAACGGGCGTCGGGGCGAACGATGTGGGCCATGGGTGCAGCGTAGATCCATGCCCCCGCGCTCACTGCGGCGCAGTCTCGTCCTCCGGCGGAGTCTCGACGCCCGCTGCCTCATCACGCGAGGCCCATTCGAGTAACGGCGAGATGTCGAAGACCGCCGCGTCGATGCCCGAGTAGAGGTCACCGAGCTCCGCAAATCGAGCGGGCACGGTGGCGATCGTGAAGTCATCGGGTTCGACGTCATCGATCTCGTCCCACCGGATCGGCGTGGAGACGGTCCCGCGCGGATTCCCCCGCACGCTGTACGCGGCCGCCATCGTGTGATCGCGCGTGTTCTGGTTGTAGTCGACGAAGATCGATGACGGAGCGCGGTCCTTGCGCCACCACGTCGTCGTCACGATCTGCGGTGCTCGCCTTTCGACCTCCCGCGCGAACGCCAGCGCCGCCCGCCGCACGTCGGCGAATCCGTGCTCCGGCCGGATGCGGACGTAGATGTGCAGGCCGCGTCCGCCGCTCGTCTTCGGCCACCCGATCGCGCCGAGTTCGTCGAGCACCTCATGGCAGACGTGGGCGACGCGCCGCACATCCGCCCAGGTCGCCTCCGGCATCGGATCGAGGTCGATCCGCCACTCGTCGGGTGTCTCGGCGTCCGCCCGCCGACTGTTCCACGGGTGGAACTCGACCGTGCTCATCTGCACGGCCCAGATGACGTCGGCCAGCCGCGTCACGCACAGCTCATCGGCATGCAGGTTGTACCGCGGGAAATGCAGCCGCACCGTCTCCACCCATGCCGGAGCGCCGCGCGGCAGCCGCTTCTGATGGACCTTGGTGCCGTCCACGCCGTCCGGGAATCGATGGAGCATGCAGGGTCGCTCGCGCAACGCGTTGACGATGCCCGGCCCGACGGCGAGGTAATACCGGGCCAGATCGAGTTTCGTCTCGCCCCGCTCGCTGAAGTACGGCCGTTGCGGGCTCGACAGACGCACCTCGAACCCGTCGACGTCAAGCATGACCGGATCGCCGTACTCGCCCTTGCGCGACATGAGGCCAGTATGGCGGCCGGTGAGCGTTGTCAGGGGTGGCACGTACGCTTGTCGGCGAACATGAGCAACCTCTTCGATCACCTTGATGCCCCGTGGCAGCCCGCCGACCAGGGCGGAGTGACTGCCGCGGGTGTGCCGTTGTGGGCGCTGGCCGACGACGCTCCGCCGCCGGACGACGCTCCGCCACCCCCGCCCGACTGGGCCGGTGACACGACCCGCGCCGGTTCGCTGCGCGACCCCGAGGAGCTGCTGGCCGGCCTCAACCCGCAGCAGCGTGAGGCCGTGGTCCACGAAGGTGGGCCGCTGCTCATCATCGCCGGCGCAGGGTCGGGCAAGACCCGGGTGCTGACCCACCGCATCGCCTACCTGCTCGCCGCGCGTGGGGCACAGCCGGGCCAGATCCTCGCGATCACGTTCACGAACAAGGCCGCCGCCGAGATGCGTGAGCGCGTCGAAGATCTGGTCGGCCCCCGCGCGAAGGCCATGTGGGTCATGACGTTCCACAGCGCGTGCGTGCGCATCCTGCGGCGCGAGGCGGCGAAGATCGGGTTCAAGTCGAGCTTCTCCATCTACGACGCCGCCGACAGCCAGCGCCTCATGGCCATGGTCATGCGCGACCTCGACCTCGACCCGAAGCGCTACCCACCGCGCTCCTTCTCGAACCAGGTCTCGAACCTCAAGAACGAACTCGTCGACGAGGAGGCGTTCGCCGCCAAGGCCGCCGACGGCACGCCCGCCGAGCAGGTGCTGGCCGAGGCGTACACGATGTACCAGCGGCGGCTGCGTCAGGCCAATGCGCTCGACTTCGACGACCTGATCATGACGACGGTGCACGTGCTGCAGGCCTTCCCGGACGTCGCCGAGTACTACCGTCGGCGCTTCCGGCACGTCCTCGTCGATGAGTACCAGGACACCAACCACGCCCAGTACGCGCTCGTGCGTGAACTCGTCGGCGGGGCCGGTTCGACGCAGGGTCTGGCCGGGCAGTCGGAGGCGCCCGCGGTGCCGCCGGCCGAACTCGTCGTCGTCGGCGATGCGGATCAGTCGATCTACGCGTTCCGCGGGGCGACGATCCGCAACATCCTCGAGTTCGAGGAGGACTACACCGACGCGCACACGATCCTGCTCGAGCAGAACTATCGCTCCACCCAGACGATCCTCACCGCCGCCAACGCGGTCATCGAACGCAACCCGGATCGCCGTAAGAAGAACCTGTGGACGGAGTCGGGGGAGGGGCCGCGGATCGTCGGGTACGTCGCCGACTCCGAGCATGACGAGGCAGCCTTCGTGGCGCGCACCATCGACCACCTACACGACGAACACGGGGTGCGTCCCGGTGACGTGGCCGTGTTCTATCGCACGAACGCCCAGTCCCGCGCCCTCGAAGAGGTGTTCGTGCGCGTCGGCCTGCCCTACAAGGTCGTCGGCGGCACGCGGTTCTACGAGCGCCGTGAGGTCAAGGACGCGCTGGCGTACCTGCGCGTCATCGCCAATCCGACCGACACGGTCAACCTGCGACGGATCCTCAACGTGCCCAAGCGCGGCATCGGTGACCGGGCGCAGGCCTGCATCACGGCCCTGTCCGAACGAGAACGCATCCCGTTCGTCGCGGCGCTGGGCCGACCCGACGACGCTCCGGGCATTGCGACCCGGTCGGCGACCGCGATCAAGGGGTTCACCGCGCTGCTCGAGGAGTTCCGCATGATCCACGAGGACGACGAGCGTGGTGTGGGGGACCTGCTCGAAGCCGTGCTGGAGCGTTCGGGGTACATCAGCGAATTGCGCCAGAGCCGCGACCCGCAGGACGAGACGCGGCTCGAGAACCTGGCCGAACTCGTCTCCGTCGCGCGCGAGTTCGATGGGCAGCGCGCCGAGACGGGTGAGGTCAACAGCCTCGACGACTTCCTCGAACAGGTGAGTCTCGTGGCCGATGCCGACGAGATCCCCGAGAACGACGAAGCGGCGGAGCAGGGTGTGGTCACCTTGATGACGCTGCACACGGCGAAGGGTCTGGAGTTCCCCGTCGTCTTCCTGACCGGTCTGGAGGACGGGACGTTCCCGCACATGCGGTCGCTGTCCGATCCCAAGGAATTGGCGGAGGAGCGTCGACTCGCCTACGTCGGCATCACGCGGGCGCGGGAGCGGTTGCACCTGTCGCGCGCTTCGGTGCGCTCGGCCTTCGGGGCGCCGCAGTACAACCCGGCGTCGCGGTTCCTGGATGAGATCCCCGCCGATCTCGTCGAGTGGGAACGGCTGGGCGGCGGCGGTCGCCTGGCTGGTGGGGCGGCGGGGCGTCGATTCGGCGCGGAACCGGCGGTGGCGACCTTGGCGCAACGGCCCGGGGTGAGGTCGCCGGGCAACCGGCCGTTGCTGTCGCTGCATGACGGAGATCGCGTCACGCACGACGCGTTCGGACTCGGCACGGTGGTGCGGGTCGAGGGCAGTGGCGACAAGACGCAGGTGCACGTCGACTTCGGCGGAGAGCACGGCACGAAGCGGTTGCTGCTGCGATATGCGCCCTTGGAGAAGATCTGAGACGCCACAATGTCGGAATGACCGAGCCGCACCCGATCGAGACGTGGTTGACCGACATGGACGGGGTGCTCGTCCATGAGGAACACGCCATCCCCGGAGCCGCCGACTTCATCGAGGCCCTCACGTCCGCCGGTCGCCCCTTCCTCGTTCTCACCAACAACTCGATCTTCACCCCACGCGACCTCCGCGCGCGGTTGCTCTCGAGCGGTATCGACCTCCCCGAGGAGTCGATCTGGACCTCGGCGATGGCCACGGCACAGTTCCTCGCCGATCAGCGACCGGGTGGGACGGCATACGTCGTCGGCGAGGCCGGTCTCACCACGGCCCTCCACGACGTCGGCTACATCCTCACCAGCCGCACGCCGGACTATGTGGTCCTCGGTGAGACGCGTACCTATTCGTTCGAGCAGATCACCCAGGCGGTCCGGTTGATCGAGCGCGGTGCGCGGTTCATCGCGACCAACCCCGATCCGAGCGGGCCATCGGCCGAGGGCACGCTGCCGGCGACAGGCTCGGTCGCGGCGCTGATCTCGACGGCGACGGGCCGCCAGCCGTATTACGTCGGCAAGCCCAACCCGCTCATGATGCGCAGTGCGCTCAACCGCCTCGAGGCCCACTCCGAGACCACCGTGATGATCGGTGACCGGATGGACACCGACATCGTCTCGGGTCTCGAAGCCGGGTTGCGGACGGCGCTCGTCCTCACGGGGTCGACCGGGCCGAGCGATATCGAACGGTTTCCGTACCGCCCTGAGGTCGTCGTGGACTCGATTGCCGATCTGGTCGAGGTCGTCGAGTCCGGAGGCCCGCTCAGCTGAGTTCCGTGCGCCGGTGACCGCTGTGGGGCCGAGCGTCACACGAAGCCGTCGTCCGTGGCACGTTATAACCGGTGACCGTGGAGCCCTTCCTGTGACGCTCGGCTCCGCGCGTTGCGGTCAGGGGGTCGCGGCGGTCGGTGCGCCCGTAAGTGACCTGGGGATAACTTTCCCGGGGTCCGCGCCATTTCCGGCACTGTGGGGCCGTGACGACCCGCGCCAATTCCCCCTTGCCGACCACTGTCGGGGTCGCCGTGCGGCTTCGCGGACACGCCACCACGGGGGATCTGCGCGACATGGGGTGCTCGGACGCGGACCTTCGCCGTTGGCGCCGATCCGGTGAGCTGGTCGCGCTGCGACGCGGGGTGTTTGCCCTGGGGTCCACGTGGCGCGCGGCGCCGCCGTGGGAACGACAGCGGATACGCGCGCTGGCCGTGTACGACCAGGTCGGCCGGGGCCGGGCCCTGAGTCATCACAGCGCACTGGCGGTCCACCGGGTCCAGGTCTTTGGGGTTGACGAGCGGGTGCACTTCGTGCCGGACCCCGCCGAACCGCCCGCCAGGAAGCGTGAGCGGCGGGCGGCGCCCACGGTGTCGCTGCACCCCGGGGTCCCGGCTGAGCTCCTCGTCACCTGGGGTGAGCGGCGCACGGTGACGGTGGCCGCGGCCGTGGCACAGGTTGCGGCGTCATTCGGGGCAGAGGCGGGATTGGTGTCAGCCGACTCGGCGCTGAACCTCGGTCGCATGTCCCGAGGCGATCTGCGCTCCGCGATTGACACGCTGCGGTTGCGGGTGGGGCGGCGCACTGCGGAACTGGTCGCCAAGCTGGCGGACGGGCGTAGTGAGTCGTCCGGTGAGACCCGGGTGCGGTGGTTGCTCCATCAATGTGGCATCGGCGATGTCGAACCGCAGGCGGCGATCATCGGCGATGACGGTCGGGCCTTCGCGCGCGTGGACCTGCTGGTCGATGGCGTGCTGGTCGTCGAGTACGACGGGGAGTCGAAGTACGGTGCAGCCGACTCGGCGGACTTTGCCGTGCTCAAGAAGGAGAAGCGTCGCGAGGACAGGATCCGACGCGCGGGTTTCGACGTTGAGCGGGTCGTCGCGGCAGATCTCTGGGAGCCGGCGGCGCTCGCCCGGCGGTTGGCGACGGCGTTGGCCACCGCCCGCGAGCGGTACGGGCCGGTCAGGGGGCCCGGCTAGTTCGGGCCCGGGGCCGCACGAACCGGGGCGCGTCACACGAAGAGTGCGAGCGTGGCAGGTTATTTCGTGTGACGCAGGCTTATTTCGTGTGACGGAGACCCGTTCCGGTGGCGCTGGGCGGAAGCAGTGGCTCAGAGACCGTGCGCCGCGAGCCAGGGCAGCGGGTTGACCGGAGCGCCGCCACCGGGGCGGATCTCCAGGTGCAGATGCGACCCGAAGGAGCGACCCGTGTTGCCGACCGTGCCGACACCATCGGCGCGCATGACCTGCTGGCCCACTCCGACGGAGATCGAGTTCATGTGGCCGTACCGCGAGACGGTGCCGTCGTGGTACCGGATCTCCACCATGTTGCCGTAGCCCGACATCCACCCGGCGTAGGTCACGGTGCCCGACGACATCGCCACGAGCGGAGTCCCGGTCGCCGCGCCATAGTCGACACCGGCGTGCAGTCGGCCCCAGCGGTAACCGAAACCGGAGGTCAGCGGCGCCCCACCCGGAATGGCGGACGTCCAGTTCTTGGCGAGCTTGCGACGCTCCGCCTCGGCGGCGGCAGCCGCCTTCGCTGCGGCCCGGGCGCGAGCAGCCGCCTTGGCGGCAGCCTTCTGACGCGCCTCGCGGGCCTTGGTGCGGGCGACACGCTCACGTTCCTGCTGGCGACCCTGCAGCGCAGCCGTCGCGCTGGTGGCGGCGGAGCGTCGTGCGTCGAGTTCATCGTTGACGGCTTGCGTGGCGGCCACGGTGGCGCGGGCGTCCTCGGCCTGGGCGACAGAGGCGAACGAGGAACCCGCCGCCATGGGCGCGGCATCGCTCGGCGTGTTCGACGGCTGGGCCATCGCTGCGCCGGAGGCGGTCGCCAGCAGCGTCGCTGCAGCCGCGGTCGGCAGGGCGTAACCGGTGGTCAGGGCAGCCGGGAGGCGAAGGCCAGTGCGGGGTTTGCGGTGTCGGCCACCATGCCGCGGCACGTAGTGAGTCACGCCCGAAGAACCTTCCGAAAGGGAGAGAGAACAGTGACGTCAGAGCTGGGGGGATCTGATGCCTCGGCGAGACTAGCGTGACCAATCCGTTATGCAAAATCGATGTCCACATGGGAACTTTGCGAGTGTGAGATGGCTCACGCCCGCGCGTTTCTCATGGTGAACCCGCCATACGGCTGCTGTGTTCGTCATGCAACCATTCGCAGTGGCCAACGCGGGCCAACGTCCGGGCGTGACCTCGCGCGGACCCATTACGACACAGTGAGGACGGACGAAGTCTCGTGGATCTGTTCGAGTACCAAGCACGTGATGTGTTCGAGAAGCATGGTGTCCCGGTGCTTGCCGGCGCCGTCGCCACCACGCCCGAGGAGGCTCGCGCGGCGCACGAGACCATCGGTGCGAACTCCGGTGGCGTGACCGTCGTCAAGGCCCAGGTCAAGACCGGTGGCCGTGGCAAGGCCGGTGGCGTCAAGCTGGCCAAGTCCGCCGACGAGGCCGAGGCGAACGCCACGGCGATCCTCGGCATGGACATCAAGGGCCACACCGTGCACAAGGTGATGATCGCCCAGGGTGCGCGCATCGCCGAGGAGTACTACTTCTCGGTGCTCCTCGACCGCTCCAACCGCAACTACCTTGCGATGTGCAGCAAGGAGGGCGGCATGGAGATCGAGCAGCTCGCCGTCGAGCGCCCCGAGGCCCTGGCCCGGATCGCCGTCGACCCCAACGTCGGCATCGACGAGGCCAAGGCCCAGGAGATCGTCGACGCGGCCGGCTTCGACGCCGAGACCGGCGCCAAGATCGCCCCGGTCCTGGTCAAGCTCTGGGATGTCTACTCCCAGGAGGACGCCACCCTCGTCGAGGTCAACCCGCTGGTCAAGACCGAGGAGGGTGACATCGTCGCCCTCGACGGCAAGGTCACCCTGGACGCCAACGCCGACTTCCGTCAGCCGGAGCACGCCGCCCTCGAGGACGAGCTGGCCGCCGACCCGCTGGAGGCCAAGGCCAAGGGCATGGGTCTGAACTACGTCAAGCTCGACGGCAACGTCGGCATCATCGGCAACGGCGCCGGTCTGATGATGTCCACCCTGGACGTCGTGGCCTACTCCGGTGACGACTTCACCGGTGGCGCGGCCAAGCCGGCCAACTTCCTCGACATCGGTGGCGGTGCCTCGGCCGAGGTCATGGCCAACGGCTTGGACGTCATCCTCGGCGACGAGCAGGTCAAGTCGGTCTTCGTCAACGTCTTCGGTGGCATCACCTCCTGTGACGCGGTCGCCAACGGCATCGTCGGCGCGCTCAAGGAGCTCGGTGACAGCGCGACCAAGCCGATCGTCGTGCGCATCGACGGCAACAACGTGGCGGAAGGCCGCCGCATCCTCGAGGAGTTCAACCACCCGCTGGTGAGCGTCGAGGAGACCATGGACGGCGCGGCCCGCAAGGCTGCCGAACTCGCTGCGGCGAACTGAAGGGCGGACTGAACAGACATGGCAATCTTCCTCAACGCTGACAGCAAGGTCATCGTCCAGGGCATGACCGGCTCCGAGGGCATGAAGCACACCACGCGCATGCTCGCCTCCGGCACCAACATCGTCGGTGGTGTCAACCCCAAGAAGGCCGGCCAGAGCGTCGACTTCCCCGAGGGCAAGCAGATCCCGGTGTACGGCACCGTCGCCGAGGCCATGGACGCCACGGGCGCCAACGTCTCGGTCGTCTTCGTGCCGCCGGCGTTCGCCAAGAGCGCGGTCATCGAGGCCATCGACGCCGAGATGCCGCTGGTCGTCGTCATCACCGAGGGCATCGCGGTCAAGGACACCGCCGAGTTCTTCAACTACTCGGTCGGCTCCAAGACCCGCATCATCGGCCCCAACTGCCCCGGCATCATCACGCCCGGCCAGTCCAACGCCGGCATCATCCCGGCCGACATCTCCGGCCCGGGTCGCATCGGTCTGGTCTCGAAGTCGGGCACGCTGACCTACCAGATGATGTACGAACTGCGGGAGTTCGGCTTCTCCTCGGCCATCGGCATCGGCGGTGACCCGATCATCGGCACCACCCACATCGACGCGCTCGAGGCGTTCCAGAACGACCCCGAGACCGACGCCATCGTCATGATCGGTGAGATCGGTGGCGACGCGGAGGAGCGTGCGGCCGCCTACATCAAGGAGAACGTCACCAAGCCGGTCGTCGGCTATGTCGCGGGCTTCATGGCTCCGGAGGGCAAGACCATGGGTCACGCCGGCGCCATCGTCACCGGCTCGGCCGGCACCGCCCAGGCCAAGAAGGAGGCCCTTGAGGCTGCTGGCGTCAAGGTCGGCAAGACGCCGTCCGAGACCGCCGAGCTCATGGCCGAGATCATGCGGGGCCTGCAGGGCTGACCTGCGGCCTTCCCGGATCGTCAGGGCCGTCACCCACTCGGGTGGCGGCCCTGACGCCGTTCGGCGCACCACCCGCTCGACGCCCGCGCCCTGTCACCGAGCGTGAGTGTGGACACACTCTGCCGAGCCCCGCGCGGCCGATGCTATGTTGCTCGGGTACGAGATCTTCACGTACGCGTGCTCCGGGGTCGGTGTAATTCCGAACCGGCGGTGATAGTCCGCGAACCTGCGGTGGAGGGGTGACCCGAAGCCACGGGCCGATCCGGTGGAATTCCGGGACCGACGGTGAAAGTCCGGATGAGAGGCAGCACGCGACGGCGATCCGTCCGCGAGTCTCCGGGCACGCGAGCGGTCCTCCGTCGTGCGGTGACGACCCAGTCGTCACCGGGGTACCCCGGGCAGGTGTACCGAGCGACAGGAGCACCGGTGCCGCACCAGGCCACCCCAACCGAGGTCGAGGCGATGCGCCGCGCCATCGAGTTGTCGCGCCTCGCGCTGGGCCGCACCAGCCCCAATCCCGTCGTCGGGTGCGTCATCCTCGACGCGGCCGGCGAGATCGCCGGTGAGGGCTTCCACGCGCAGGCCGGGCGCCCGCACGCCGAGGTCGAGGCGCTGCGCGCGGCCGGAGCGTCGTCACGCGGGGGAACCGCCGTCGTCACCTTGGAGCCGTGCAACCACACCGGCCGCACCGGCCCCTGCACCCAGGCCCTGCTCGACGCCGGCATCGCCCGCGTCATCGTCGCGGTCACCGACCCGGATCC
>NZ_BCRE01000186.1 GCF_001552435.1 Kribbia dieselivorans NBRC 106261 | reverse complement strand
GCTTCGGGCACGGTCGGGTCGAGCCGGAGGGTCGTGCCGGGCACGGGCCGTCCGACGGCGTCGGGGTGGTCGGCCACGTCGGCCGGGTCGAGCACGGCGATCCGGGCGGTGGCCTCGGTCTGGCCGTACATGACCGCCAGGTCCCAGCCGAACTCCGCTCCGGTCGCGGCCAATCGGCGCACCCGCTCGGGCGCGAGCCGACCGCCGGCCTGGGCGATCAGGCGCAGCGACGGGTGTTCGCGCCCGAGCACACCCGTGGACTCCATGAGCTCGACCATGTGCGGCACGACCGCGAGCGTGGTCACCCGCTGCACGTCGACCACGCGCCACCACTGCGGATCCAGCACGGAGCCGTCGTGCAGCACCACCGACGCCCCGGCGGTGAGGTGCGAATGGATCACCGACAGGCCGAAGCAGTAGGTCAGCGGCAGGCTGGTGATGGCCCGATCGGCGGGCGTCAACCGCAGCGCCTGCCCGATCGCGACGGCGTTGCTGCGCACGTTGTCATGCGACAGGCGCACGAGTTTCGGCGATCCGGTGCTGCCCGAGGTGCTCAGCAACAGTGCCAGATCGGGGTGCAGCAGGTGCCGCGCGTGCCGCGAGGTGACGTCGAACGACGCTCCGGCGTGGATCGAGGCGGTGACGTCGGGCCGATACGTCTCGAGGATGGCCTGCGAGCGCGGGTCGTCGCCAGTCACGAGCGCGACGTGCCCCGCGGCGAGGGTGGCGAGGTAGGCGAGCACGCCGTCGACCGTCGCGGTGAGCGGCAGATGGACCAGTCGGCGGCCGTCGGCGGCATCGGGGAGCTCGGCGGCGAGGCCGGCGACGCGGGTGTGCAGGTCGGCGTGGCTGAGGGTCTGCCCGTCCGCAGACATGAGCGCGGGCGCCGACGGCGGCACTGCGAACGGCGGGGCGAACGGCGCTCCGCTCTTCTGCGGCCGCGCCAGGGGGACAACACTCACGCAGGGCAGGTTAGCCTTACCTTTCTTGGGCGGACAAGTTGCGTTCCGCCGACTCGAACCGATCGGGAGGCAGGTCACATGCTGCAGGTCTGGTGGTCCTCGTTGACCGCAGCCGACCGCGGCGTGCTCGATCTGCTCAGCGCCACCGAGCGCGCCCGGGTCGATTCGCTGGAGCGCGCGGCCGATCGTGGGCGGTCGATGGTCGGAGCGGCGTTGGTGCGCGTGGCCGTGGGAGCGCACCTGGGCGTTGACCCGGCGTCGGTGATCGTGGACCGGACGTGCCGCGAGTGTGGGCGACCGCACGGCGCTCCGCGCATCGTCGGGTCGGGCCGGGGGGCGTCGGGGAAGGTGATGCCCCTGGTGTCCGTGTCGCACTCCGGAGTGCTCGTCGTCGTGGCGCTGAGCGACGGGCCGGTCGGGGTGGACGTCCAACGCGTGGCTGATCTCGACGATCCGGCGCAGGCCGAGGCGTGGGTGCGCCGGGAGGCCGCGCTGAAGTTCCACGCCGTGGCAGCGCTGGATGACGTCGAGGAACCGGTGGTGCGGACCCTCGAGCCACCCCACCCCGGTTACGCGACGGCGCTGGCCACCTCGGGAGGGACGCCGGACCAGCACGAGCCCCTCATGACAGCATGGAACGGTGACTTCTGAGCGCATCGTCTCCGTCGCCGACCTCTCGACCGGTCAAGCCACCGATCTCTACGACCGGGTGTTCCGGCCGGCCTTCCGGCCTGACGAGTTGCTCGATCGCAATGCGTTCCTCTCTGCCTACACCGGGGCGCAGGCGCAGCATTCCGGCGTTCTGGTGCGCCAGGGTACGCCGATCGCCGCCTACCTCACGGACTCGTACGTGGATGGACGGGTCGTCCTGCTGACCTACTTGGCCGTGGCACCGTCCGCGCGCGGTTCGGGGGCCGGAGCGACCCTGGCGGCTCATCTGCGCACGTTGCTCGGCACCGGCGGATTGGGTGCGTTGACGTTGGCCGAGGTCGACGATCCGCGGGTGTGGCCCGGGGATGAGGGTACGGGTGACGCCGTGGCGCGCCTGCGGTTCTACGCCCGGCTCGGGGCTCGTGTGCTGCCACTGCGCTACTTCCAGCCTGCATTGCGCTCCGACAGCGATCGGGTGCACGGGATGTTCCTGATCCGACTCGATGCCGGCGTGGGGACGGCGAAGGATCTCGTTCGTGAGTTCCTCGTCGAGAACGTCACGGCCAACGAGGGGCCGGCCGCTGTGCAGGACCCCGAGGCCACCGCGCTGCTCCGGGAGGTGGATGCCCTGACCCCCGACGACATCCTGCCCCTCTCCCAGTGGCGACGCCTGCCGTCCTCGGTCTAGCGGCTCGCCTTTCCAGACCTCGGTTTCGACGCTGACGAACCGCGGAAGATCACCGTCGGCACGCCGAGCCCGAGCACGAAGCCGAAGTCGTACCAGGCGCCGGTGTTGTGCACGGCGTAGATCGCCACGTGGTCGTTGAACAGCGAAACGATGAACGTCACCGGGACGATGATCCCGTGCCACAGACCGAGCCAGAAGCCGGCCAGGGTCGGATCGCCCGGGGTCGGGGCCGCGCCGGCCTGCGCGGCGCACCCGGCCATGATGAGGACGCTCAGCCCCAGTGCTGCGGCGAGGCCGAATCTGGTCCAGGTTCGTGTGGTTCCCATGGGTTTCCCCCTTGATCGCGGCAGGGCGTGTCGCCGTGCTACTCACTCCAGTCTGGTGGCTGCGCGCGCTCGTGTCAGCGCGATCGGCGCGGTGTCTGGCAGGTCACGGTGCGCGGGTGCGGTATCCTGAGTTCACGCGTCCGTCCTGTTCTGCCTCGGACGTGCCTCTTAACTTGTCGATGCCAATGCGCCGCGACCACTCGGATTCGCGCCGGGCAGAACCGACTGCATCCTTAGTCCTTGGAGACTGACGCTTGTCCATGTCCTTCGGCACGCTCGGCGTGCCCACCGTTCTCACCGATGTTCTCGCGCAGCGAGGCATCACCGTGCCCACCCCCATCCAGGCCGCGACGCTGCCGGACTCCCTGGCCGGCCGCGACGTGCTCGGCCGCGGCCGCACCGGCTCGGGCAAGACCTACGCCTTCTCGCTGCCGCTCGTCGCCCGATTGGCGGAGCAGCGTCGGCGCCCGCGCTCCCGCCGCCCCCGGGCACTTGTGCTCGCCCCGACGCGTGAGCTGGCGACCCAGATCGACGCGACCCTCGCGCCGCTGGCCGCCGCCGTCGGCATGCGCACCAAGACCGTGTTCGGCGGGGTCGGCCAGGGCCCGCAGGTCAGCGCCCTCAAGGCCGGCGTTGACATCCTCGTCGCCTGCCCTGGGCGGCTGGAGGATCTCATCGGCCAGGGGCATTGCGATCTCGGCGACATCGAGGTCACCGTGCTCGACGAGGCCGACCACATGGCCGACCTCGGGTTCCTGCCGGTCGTGCGCCGCCTGCTCGACCGCACCCCGACCGACAGCCAGCGGCTGCTGTTCTCCGCCACGCTCGACGCGGCCGTCGACTCGCTCGTGCGCCGGTACCTGCACCAGCCGGTCACCCACGAGGCCGACTCGGTCGAGGCGCCGGTGACCCAGATGGAGCACCGTGTGCTTCGGGTCGAAGAGGGCGGTCACGTGGCGACGTTGGTCGGCCTGCTCGCCGAGAGTGACCGCACCGTCGTGTTCACCCGCACCAAGAGCCGGGCGAAGCGGTTGGCGAAGCAGTTGAACGCCGCTGGCGTCAGCGCTGTCGAACTGCATGGCAACCTGTCGCAGAATGCCCGCACCCGCTCGATGGACGCGTTCCACTCCGGCACCGCCAAGGCGCTCGTCGCCACCGACATCGCGGCGCGCGGGATCCACGTGGACGATGTCGACCTGGTGATCCACGCCGACCCGCCGGTCGAGCACAAGGCGTACCTGCACCGCTCGGGTCGCACCGCGCGTGCGGGTCAGAGCGGCACCGTGGTCACGTTGATGACCGATGACCAGCGCCGCGATGTGCAGATGTTGCTGCGCAAGGCCGGTATCACGGCCGAGGTGCCCGGTGGATCGGGTGGCGGCGGTTCGACCGCGCCGCGCCAGGCGGCCGGTGGGCGCAGCGGCGCCCCGCGTCAGCGTTCGG
>NZ_BCRE01000185.1 GCF_001552435.1 Kribbia dieselivorans NBRC 106261 | reverse complement strand
CTCGTCCGGCTGGTGGCCCGAACTCCCAGCCGGCGCGTCCGGCGGGTGGGGTCGGGCGTCGGCGTGCCTCGTCGCCGCAGCAGAGCCCACGGCGCTCCGGCGCCTGAGCCGCACCGCGCTCCTCTTCGCCGAGGGAACAATCGGGACGACCCAACTGGGTGTTGGGTCGCCCCGATTTGTTCCCTCGACGGAGCTCCGGGCATTGTGTTTCACACTGGTCTGAGACTAGTCTTAACTCATGGAGACGATCGGAGCGTACGAGGCGAAGACTCATCTCCCTCGGTTGCTGGCGGACGTGGCCCGAGGGGAGTCGATCACGATCACCAAGCATGGACGCGCCGTGGCGAGACTGGTGCCCGCCAAGGATGGCGAAGGCACCGGGGCTGACATTGTCGCCGCTCTGCGCGAGGCCCGCGTGGGTGTACGACGCGGGCGGAGCTCCGTTCGGCAGATGATCGAAGAGGGCCGCCGTTAATGGCCAACAACCTTGTCATCGACACCTCCGTCACCATGGCATGGTGTTTCGAGGACGAGGCCTCGGAAGCGAGTGATGTCGTTCTCGAGGAGGTCGGACGTGCCGGCGCTCGCGTCCCGTCGCTGTGGCACCTCGAGGTCACCAACGTGCTCCTGGTTGCTGAGCGCAAACGACGAATCACGTCGGCACAAGCCGCACGGTTCCTGGCCTTGCTCGGCCAACTCGATCTGGAGGTCGCGCACGAGGTCGCGCCGATGCCAGAACTCCTGGAGTTGGCGCGGCGGCATCGACTTTCGGCGTACGACGCCTCGTATCTCTCTTTGGCGGAGCGCACCGGATCGAGGTTGGCGACCCTCGATGCCGCGTTGGCGAGGGCCGCAGCAGAGGCCGGGATCGCCACTGCCTGGTGAGCCTGCTGAGTCACCGATGACGCAGACGGGTGACGCCGGCGGAACTACCGCCCCGCCGCGACCGCGTCGAGGGGCACACCCGGATCGGCGAGCTTGGCCAGGTCGACGACCGTGTAGTTGCGCACGAGGGCCTTGATCGCGTCGACGGTGTCCCACACGTTGACGTGCATGCCGGCGAGCACCCGATGGCCGGAGGCGTGCGCGGTCACCCAGAACGCCATGAACGCGTTGGTCGCCGGGTCACCACGCAGCACGACCTCGGTCTGGACGTCGCGCGGCACGAACCCGGCGTATTCGAGGCCCACGTCGTACTGGTCGGAGTAGAAGAACGGCACCCGGCCGTACGTGACCTCCTGGCCGGTCATCGACTGCCCGGCCGTGTAGCCGCCGTTGTAGGCATTGGCCCAGTGCTCGACGCGCATCCGGGTCTCGAACGTGGGGTTGTACCAGTTCGCCACGTCGCCGGCCGCCCAGATGCCGTACTTGCCGACCTTGAGCGAGGAGTTCACGACGATCCCGTTGTCGACCGCGAGCCCGGCGGATTCGGCCAGCGCCGTGTTCGGCAGGATCCCGACACCGACGACGACCATGTCGGCGGGGAGGCGCTCGCCCTCGCTGGTGACCACCGCGGTGACCTTGCGGTGGGAGGACTGGAACGGCAGGTCCTCGCCGTGCGACCCGCCCTCGAACTTGGTCACGCCCACACCGAGCTTGAGGTTCACGCCGTGGCCGCGGTGAAGGTCGGCGAACCACGCTCCGACCTTCTCGCCGACGACCCCGTACAGCGGCGTCGGCTGCGGTTCGACGATGGTGACCTCGACCCCGTGGGCGCGGGCCGCGGCGGCGACCTCCAGGCCGATCCATCCGGCGCCGACGATGACGACTCGACCGCCGGCGATCAGGCGGGCGCGGATCTTCTCGGCGTCCCCCATCGTGCGCAGGTAATGCACCCCGTTGAGGTCGTGACCGGGGATGGTCAGCTTGCGCACGACCGACCCGGTGGCCAGCAGCAGCCGGTCGTAGTGGACCTCGCTGCCGTCGCTCAGGGCGACCATGCGCGACTCCGGGTGCAGTCGCTCGGCCGTCACGCCCAGGCGGAGGTCGACCTTGCGCTCGTCGTACCACTCCCGCGGGTGCGTGTAGGCGACCTCCTCGGAGTCCTTGCCGAGCATGATCCCCTTCGACAGGGGCGGGCGCTCGTACGGCAGGCGGTCCTCGTTGCCGATGAGGATGATGGGGGTGACGGGCTCGCTCTCGCGGATGGCCTCGATGGCTCGGGCGGCGGTCAGGCCACCGCCGACGATGACAATCGGCTCGCTGCTCATACCTCCACTCTGGCCCAGATCAGGGTGCCGGGGTGGGGCTTTGGGCATCTGCACGTGCGGAGACGCGCAACTTTCGCGCCACGGCAGCGGGGGAGGTGGTTGAAATGGGAATGGTTCCGCGATCAGTCCCGTTGGTCAGGACATGAAGATCGACATCTGGAGCGATATCGCCTGCCCCTGGTGCTACATCGGCATCACCCGCCTCGAGAAGGCCCTGGACGCCTTCCCGCACAAGGACGGCGTCGAGATCGCCGTGCACAGCTACCAACTCGACCCGACCCTGCCCGAGCAGTACGACGGCACCGAGATCGAGTACCTGTCGAGCCGCAAGGCCATGCCTGAGGCGCACGTGCGTCAGATGTTCGAGCAGGTCAAGCAGACCGCCGCGCAGGACGGCGTGACCATGAACTTCGACACCCTCGTCGTGGCCAACTCGCGCCGCGCCCACCAGGTGTTGCACGCCGCGCTCAACGCCGACCCGAGCGGTGACCTGATGCGCCGCCTCAAGCTGGCGTTGTTCAAGGCGCACTTCACCGACGGAGCGTCGATCTCGGACCCCGAGGTGCTCGTCACCGTGGCGACCGAGGCCGGGCTGGACGCGCAGGCCGCGCGGGACGCGATCGACAACCCGCAGCGCGACGCCGAGGTCACCGCCGACATCCGCCGCGCGGCCCAGATCGGCGTGCAGGGCGTGCCCTTCTTCGTGTTCGCCGACAAGTACGCCGTGTCCGGAGCGCAGCCCGTCGAGTACTTCGAGCAGGCGCTGGCCCAGGTGTGGAATGAGGTCCACCCCGAACCGACGCCGCTGGCCGACCTCGGCGTCGGCGTGGCCAGTGGGCCGTCCTGCGGCGTCAACGGCTGCGACTGAGCCCCGCGTCCGTTCGGATCAGCGGCGGTTGGCCACGACCGCCGCGATCCGGGCGACGTACTCGCGCACATGCGTCGGTGACGTGCCGATGTTGAGCCGGATCCAGTCGGTGCTCGCGCCGAAGATCGGACCCGGGCTGACGAAGATCCGCCCCTCGTCGAGCAACGTCTGGGTCGGATTCGGCCCGAGATCCAAGGCGGCGACATTGAGCCAGGCGAGGTAACTCGCCTCCGGCGGGTGATACCCGACCTCGGGAAGGTGCTCGCCGAGCAACCGCCCCAGCAGCGTCGCGTTCTTGGCCAGCCCGGCGCGTACGTCGTCGAGCCAGTCACGCGAATCGCGGTAGGCCGCCTCGGCCGAGATGAGGCCGAACAGGCCCGCGCCCCACGTGTTCTCCGGAGTGCGGTCGGCGGGGTAGACGTTCTCGCGCTCGGTGTACACGAACGCGGCCTTGAACCCGGCGAGGTTCCACGACTTCGACGCCGAACCGACCCAGATGCCGACCTCGCGTGCCTCGGGGGAGACGGTCATCCACGGCACGAACTCGGTATTGGGGAAGGTCAGCGGCGCGTGGATCTCGTCGGCGATGACGATGACGCCGTGCCGGTGGGCCAGCGCGGCGAGCTCGGCCAGTTCGTCGCGGGTGAACACCCGCCCGGTCGGGTTGTGCGGGCTCGACAGCAGCAGGATCTTCGCACCGGCGACCATCGCGGCCTCGAACCCGGCGAGGTCGAATCGGCCACCGCGCTCCGGCTCGATCAGGGGCACCTCGACCACCCGCGCGCCCGCCTCGGGCATCCACGTGTAGAACGAGTTGTACACCGGCGGGGTGATGATGACGCCGTTGTTCTCCGGGCCGAGTTGTTCGATGAGGTGGCGCACGATGATGACCGCCGCGACATGCACGTCGGAGAAGACCCGCACCCGGCTGCCGTCCATCGACCAGCCGAATCGGTCGCGGTGGAAGTCGACCATGGCGCTCAGCGCAGCCGAGGCGTCACCGGCGTACCCGCTGTCACTGATGTCGATCGCCGCGTGCAGCGCCTTGGCGACGGCCGGAGCGAGGCGGACGTCCATCTCCGCCACCCACGCCGGCAGCACGTCGGGCTCGACGAGCGACCACTTCGCGCTGGAGCGACGGCGCAGTTCGGCGAGGGAGATGTCGAATGGATCGTGGTGGGGCGTGGGCACGGTGACTCCTTCTCGGTTGCGCCCTCGAACCTACAGTCCCGAGGCGGTCGGTGCGCCGTAGAGTCGGGTGGTGACCTTCGAAGGCTTCCCGATGGCAGCGGTCGACTTCTACGAAGACCTGGAGATGAACAACACCAAGGCGTGGTGGGACGAGCACAAGAACGTGTATCGGAGCGCCGTGGTCAGGCCGATGCGCGAGCTCACCGACGCGCTGGCCGACGAGTTCGGTGAGGCGAAGGTGTTCCGGCCGAATCGAGACCTCCGCTTCAGTCACGACAAGTCGCCGTACAAGACGCATCAGGGGGCGTACGTGTCGACGGCCGCAGGGTGTGGGTGGTACGTGCAGATCTCGGCCGACGGACTGCGCACCGGCGGCGGGTTCTACCGGGCCGACGGTGCCGCGCTGGCCCGGTTGCGGGCGCGGATCGACTCCGATGCCGGAGCCGAGTTGGCGCGACTCGTCGTGGACCTCACCGCCGACGGGTGGGTGCTCGGCGGTGACACGCTCACCACCGCGCCGCGCGGGTTCGACCGCAACCACCCGCGGATCGATCTGCTGCGGCACAAGTCGCTGTCCGTGGGGCGGCGGGTCGACGACGAGGCGATGGTCTCGGCTGCCGCGCTGGAGCACGTGCGCGCCGACTGGAACGCCGTGCGCCCGCTCGTCGACTGGTTGACCGAGACGCTGCGCTAGCTCCCGGCGAAGGTCAGTCGTCGAGGCCGCGGGCGGCGAGGGCGTCGCCCAGCGCGTCGGCGTGCCGCAGGGCTCCGACCAGCAGGGGCACGGCGAAGGCGCGCACGCTCGTCGTCAATCCGCGGGCCCGCTGCGCATCGCGCACCCGCTCGGCCAGTTCGATGACGACCGGCACCGAGCGGATCCCCAGGTGCATGAGCAGCCCCACCCGCTCGGGGTCGACACCGACCCGGCGCAGCGGCCGCACCACCCACACGACCGCGTCGATGAGGTCCGACGAGCGCGTCGTCAGGGTCACCAGATTCGCCAGCAGCACCAGCGCGAGGATCACCCCGACCACGACGACCGCGTGCTGCCACGTCGTGACGATCGCGTGGAACACCGCGAGCGGCACGAGCAGGAACAGCACCGGGCGCAACAGCCGCGCGGCCACGGCCACGGGGATCCGCGCGAGGGCGTACCCCAGCGCCAACCCGACCAGGACCGCCGCCACCTCCCACGGCGCGCGGACCGCCAGCGACGCGACTCCGGCGGCGACGAGCGCGGCGAGCTTGAGGCCGGCCGGTGCGCGATGCAGCAGCGACGTGCCCGGGCGGTAGAGCCCGATCGCGGCGCTCATCGTGGCGACGCCATGAGTTGGAGATAGTGGTCGATGGCCTCGGCGGGCGGAGCGTCGAACACGACCCGACCGCCGTCAACGACCAGCACGCGGTCGAAGTCGCGCACGAGGTCGAGGTGGTGGGTGACCATGACGACCTGTTGGTCGAGGTTCGCGACGAGGTCGGCGATCATGCGGGCGTTGCGCAGGTCGAGGAGCGTCGTCGGCTCGTCCATGACGAGGAGGTCCGGTTCGGTGACCAGGACCGACGCGAGCGCGAGCAACTGCTTCTGCCCACCCGAGAGCAGATGCGCCGGGTGATCGTGGTGGCCGGCCAGCCCGTGCCGCGCGAGGATCGCCTCGACCCGCGCACGGATCTCCGCCTTGCTCAACCCTCGCCGGCGCAGACCGAAGGCGACGTCCTCGGCCACGGTCGGCATGACGATCTGGGCATCGGGGTCGGTGAAGCAGAACCCGACCTTGCGCCGGACCTCCTTGCCCGACCGGGCGGTGTCGAGACCGTCGACGGTCACGCGGCCGGAGGTCGGTAGCACCAGACCGTTGAGCATGCGGGCCATCGTCGACTTGCCCGAGCCGTTCGCGCCGATGAGGCCGATGCGACGCTCCGTCAGGGTGACGGTGACGTCGCGCACGGCGAAGCGATACTCGTCGTACGCGTGGCTGACGCCGTCGAATTCGATCAGCATGCCTCGACCACCATCGCCACGCCCTGGCCGCCGCCGGCCGCGATCGCCGCCAGCCCGCGTCGGCCGGGGGAGCCCACGAGTTGGTGGAAGAGCCGCACCGCGAGCACGGCTCCCGACGCGCCCCACGGGTGGCCGAGGGCCAGCGCGCCGCCCTCCCGGCAGACGCGCTCGGGGTCGAGGCCGAGTTCGTCGCAGCAGGCGAGTACCTGTCCGGCGAACGCCTCGTTGAACTCGATGACGTCAATATCGTTGAGGGACAGGCCGGTTCGTGCGAGCGCGGCTTGGGTCGAA
>NZ_BCRE01000184.1 GCF_001552435.1 Kribbia dieselivorans NBRC 106261 | reverse complement strand
GCGCCCGGCCGTCGCGGCGCTGCGGGCCGAGAACACCCGTCCGCTGCTGCTCGGCCCGAGCCTGGGCTCGCAGAACCGCCTGCTGAGCCGGGTCGCGATGGCCCGCACCGCGCCGCTCCTGCCCCACGACCGCGTGCTGGTGTTCGACGACACCATGCTCGTGGCCCACTACGGGTGCCAGAAGTACCCCGAACTCGGGCTGCTCGGCGAGAAGCCCCCGGCCGAGGCGATCGCGGACATCCAGGCCCGCGCCACGGAGTACGCCGACCAGGTCGACCACGACGTCGAGGCCGCGATGGAACTCATCGTCACCGTCGCCAGTGGCGATCCGAAGAACGAGAAGGCCTCCCAGGAGCTGCGCCTGACCGACCAGCGCGCGTGGGTGGAGCCCGCGGGTGAGGCGGGCGTGCACGTCGTCCTCGACCTGCAACCCGGCCACGTCGACTTCCTGACGCAGGCCAAGATCTACGAGCGGCTCCTCGTCATGCCGCACGTGTCGCTGGCCCTCGACCCGGAGTGGCGTTTGAAGCCCGGGCAGAAGCATCTCGAGCAGATCGGGTCGGTCGACGTCGAGGAGGTCAACGCCGTCGCCGACTGGCTCGCCGACCTCGTGCGCCGCAAGAACCTGCCGCAGAAGGCACTCGTGATCCACCAGTTCACGCAGGACATGATCCGCAACCGAGAGAGGCTCACAACCACCCACGACGAACTGGCCATCGTGCTGCATGCCGATGGTCACGGCGCTCCCACGGACAAGCTCGGCACCTGGGCGCGGGTGCGCACCGACCTGCCCGCGAACGTGCGGATGGGCTGGAAGAACTTCCTCGACGAGGACACCCCGATGATGTCCCCGGCCGAGACGGTCGAGCGGGTCGACCCGGTCCCGGACCTCGTCACCTATCAGTGACGATGCTCACCCCTCGGTGACGTCTCCGTCGGTGTAGACCCAGCGGCCCCCGCGCCGCTCGAACCGGCTCTGCTCGGTCTGCACCCCGGTGCGCCCATCGATCGTCGCGCGCCAGTGGGCCCGGAACGTCACGGTCCCGGTCTCGTCACCCATATGCCCGCCGGTGGTCTCCACCACCTCGAGGCCGGACCATTCCAGACCGGGCACCGCCCGTACCGACTCGGGTCGGGTCCGCGGGTGATGCGACCGCAGGAGATGCGCGTGGGCACCGGGGTCGGTGCGCAAGACCGCGAAGGCGGAGTAGCGCGAACGCATGAGCTCCTCGGCCGTCGCCGCCGCGCGGGTCCCGTCGATGATCGGGCCGCAGCACTGCTCCAGCGTCGCACCGGAGCCGCAGGGGCACGGGTCGGTCGGGTGACTCATGCGCCGGCCTCCGACGGGCGGAATCGCGGATGCTCCGGCCACGGGGCGTCGCCGGCCTGCAGCCCCGCCCAGTCGCGGGCCCGCAGCGCGTGGGCGGTCAGCACACCCACGACGAGGGTCGGATTGTGCAGGTGCCCGGCCAGCACGGCCTCGTGCAGGTCGTCGAGATCGACCCGCTCGACCGCCATGTCGGCCTCCTCACCCTCACGCACGTGACGCCGCTCCGCCGGCACGTCACCGAGCCCCCGGGCGAGGTAGACCCGCACGGCCTCGGAGCTGCCACCGGGCGTCGGCCAGATGTCGACGAGCACGTGCCACGTCGTGGCCGTCAGGTCGACCTCCTCGCCCAACTCGCGGGCGGCCGCGGCCAACGGAGCCTCGTCCGCGACGTCGAGCAGACCGGCGGGCAGTTCCCACGCCCACGCCCCGACCGGGTGCCGATACTTCCGGATCACCGTGACCTGATCGGCGTCGTCGAGCGCCAGGACGGCGACCGCCCCGGGATGCTCGATGACCTCGCGCGTCAGCGTCTGGCCGGCGAAGTCGAACGTGTCCCGCCGGACGCCCCAGACCGCGCCCTCGAACACCGTCTCCGACGCGGTGACCGGTTGGGCGACCAGGGAGTCGCGCAGCTCGGTCACGCGCGCGGACCGGCTTCCTCGACGACCAGGTCGGCCTCGTGGTGCTTCGGCGCGATCTCGACCTCGAGCAGGCGCTGCTCGCGCTGCCGATCGATCGCCGCCGAGATCAGCCCCGCGAAGAGCGGGTGCGCCTTGTGCGGCCGGGACTTGAACTCCGGGTGCGCCTGCGTCGCGACGTAGTACGGGTGGACGTCGACGGGCAGTTCGACGAACTCGACCAGACCGAGGTCCGGGTGGGTGCCCGAGATGACGAGCCCGGCCTGCTCCAGGCGCGCCACGTACGAGTTGTTGACCTCGTACCGGTGCCGGTGTCGCTCGGTCACCGAGGTCGTGCCGTACGCGCCGGCCGCGACCGATCCCGTCACGAGGGTGGCCGGGTAGGAGCCCAACCGCATCGTCCCGCCGAGGTCCCCGTCGCCGCCGACGATGGCCTTCTGCTCCTCCATCGTCGCCACGACCGGGTCCGGGGTGTTCGGGTCGAACTCGCTCGACGACGCTCCGGCAATGCCGACGACGTTGCGGGCGTACTCGATGACCATGCACTGCAGGCCCAGGCAGATGCCCAGGGTCGGGACCTGGCGCTCCCGGGCCCAGCGCAGCGCACCGAGCTTGCCCTCGATGCCGCGCACACCGAAACCGCCCGGCACGAGGACCGCGTCGACGCCGCCGAGAGCCTTGGCCGCTCCGGCCTCCGTCTCGCAGGTGTCGGAGGCGACCCAGCGGATGTTGACCTTGGCGTCGTTGTGGAACCCGCCGGCGCGCATCGCCTCGGTCACCGACAGGTACGCGTCGGGCAAGTCGATGTACTTGCCGACCAGGGCCACCTCGACCTCGTGCTCGGGCTGGTGGACCCGCTCGAGCAGCCGGTCCCAGTTGGTCCAGTCGACGTCGCGGAACGAGACACCGAGGCGCCGGATGACGTACGCGTCCAGGCCTTCGGCGTGCAGGACCTTGGGGATGTCGTAGATGCTCGGCGCGTCCGGGCACGCGGCGACGGCCTCGAGTTCGACGTCGCACATGAGCGAGATCTTGCGCTTGATGCCCTCAGGCACCTCGCGGTCGCAGCGCAGCACGAGCGCGTCGGGCTGGATACCGACCTGACGCAACGCGGCTACCGAGTGCTGCGTCGGCTTCGTCTTCAGCTCACCGCTGGGCGCGAGGTAGGGCACGAGCGAGACGTGCACGAAGAAGCAGTTGTCGCGACCGATCGCGTGGCGCACCTGGCGGGCGGCCTCGAGGAACGGCTGGGACTCGATGTCACCGACCGTGCCACCGATCTCGGTGATGATGATGTCCGGGGCATCGCCGTCGCGCACGCCCGGGCTCCCTGCCGCCGCGGCCCGCATGCGTGCCTGGATCTCGTTGGTGATGTGCGGGATGACCTGCACGGTGTCACCGAGGTACTCCCCACGGCGCTCCCGGGCGATGACGGTGCTGTACACCTGCCCGGTCGTGACGTTCGCCGACCCGTCGAGGGCCACGTCGAGGAACCGCTCGTAGTGGCCGATGTCGAGGTCGGTCTCGGAGCCATCGTCGGTGACGAAGACCTCACCGTGCTGGAACGGATTCATCGTTCCGGGGTCGACGTTGATGTAGGGGTCGAGCTTCTGCATCGTCACCGCCAGCCCACGGCTGCGGAGCAGATTGCCGAGGCTGGAGGCCGTCAGGCCCTTGCCGAGGGAGGAGGCTACGCCTCCGGTCACGAAGATGTGCTTGGTCGTCGCCACGGGCTTCGATCCTACGTCACGGATAGGGGCCGATGTACCACTGGTGCCAGCGTTGCGCCGTCTCGTCGTCGTCATGCCAGGTCGCGGCGCGGGTCCGCCCGGCCTGGACCATCTCCGCGTGCCACGTCGGATCCTGCAGGATCGCGTCCACCGCTCCCCCGAGGGCGGCCGGGTCGCCGACCGGCACGAGCAGTCCGACCCCGTCGACGAGGTCGCGCAGCCCACCCACGTCGGTCGCGATGACCGGGGTGCCGGCGGCCATGGCGTCCTGCACGGCCATCGGCCGGGCGTCCCAGGAACTGGGGAGCACGAAGAGGTCGGCGGCCTGCAGCCATCGGGTCACCGTGTCGGGATCGGTCTCCTCGACGAGGTGGACCGGCAGTGCGCGCGTCACGGACTCCTGCTGCAACGTCTCGCGTACCTCGAGATCGCCGTCGCCGATGACGACCCAGGTGATCCCCGACTCCACCTCGGCGGCCGCGTCGAGGAGGTCGGGGATGCGGTGCTGCGGGTCGAGCGAGCAGACGGTCACGACCAGCGGGCCGGTCGGGTCGACGGGCAGGGGCGCGAGCAGTTCGGTGCGCAGGGCGTCACGGGCCAGAGCGTCGAGCGGGGCCTGGAGCAGGCGCGGCACCCTGGGCGAGGGCACTTCGGCCGCCCAGGAGCGCCGTGCGCCGTGGGCCTGGGCCGAGGCCACGAGATCACTGGACGCGCCGGTGACGAGGTCGGCGCGGCGGGTCGTCAGCCACTGGACGAGGTGTCCGCGCAACCCGCG
>NZ_BCRE01000183.1 GCF_001552435.1 Kribbia dieselivorans NBRC 106261 | reverse complement strand
TGTCGCCGTCGGGGCGCGGGGCCCGCGGGTCGGTCACAACGACAACCTCGTCGCCGCCCCGGCGAAGCCGCTCCACCAGGCCCTCGAGATGGATCTGGGTGGCCTCGTCGGTGGACCCGACCACCATGATGACGCGGGTCATCGATTCCTCCTCGAGGCACTGGAGAGCAGTTCCCGGGCGTGCTTGAGCGCCGTGGCACCGTCGTCGCCGCTCATCATGCGCGCCAACTCGGCCACCCTTTCATCCTCGTCAAGGGTGCGGACCCCGCTGGCGGTGATGTCGCCGCTGGTCTCCTTGTGCACGATCAGGTGCCGGTCGGCGTGGGCGGCGACCTGCGCCAGGTGGGTGACGACGATGACCTGCGCGTGCTGCGCCAAGGCTGCCAACCGCGCTCCGACATCGAGGGCGGCGGCGCCGCCGACCCCGGCGTCGACCTCGTCGAAGACGAACGTCGGCACCCCCTCGACCCCGTCGGCGGGGGCGCCGAGGGCCACCTCGATGGCCAGCATGACCCGGGACAGTTCACCGCCCGAGGCGGCCTTGATGATGGAGCGCGGTGGCGTGTCGGGGTTGGCGGCGAGGAGGATCTCGACGATGTCGACCCCGCGTTTGGTCGCCGTGACGGTGCGCCCGTCGGGCAGCGGCAGGCCGTCGGCGTCGTCGGTCGTCTCGGACTGGGTCACCTGGACGACGACGACCGCCTTGGGCATGGCCAGGTGGGTCAACTCGGCGGTCACCGCGGCACCCAGGCGCGCGGCGGAGTCGGCCCTCAGGTCGCTCAGCGCCGCGGCGGCCTTCCCGGCGGCCAGGCGCAGGTGTTCGAGATCACCCTCGAGCACGGCGATCCGGTCATCGGCACCCTGGAGGGCGGCCACCTTCGTGGCGGCGTCGCGGGCGTGGGCCAGCACGGCCTCGACCGAACCGCCGTACCGGGCCGTGACGGAGCCCAGATCGGCCCGGCGCTGCTGGACCCACGCCAACCGTGCCGGGTCGGTCTCGAGCGAGGACGTGTACCCCGCGAGGTCGGCCGCCAGGTCGGCGGCAAGCGCCTGGATCTCGCCCAGGCGGGTGTCCAAGGCCGCGAGGTCGGCGTCGTTGCCGAGCACGGGAGCGACCGCGTGCCGGGCGGCGCCGAGCAAGTCGAGCACCGACGGAGCGTCGAGACCGGACTCGTCCCCGGAGAGCGCGGCGTGGGCCGAACCGGCGGCGGTGAGGAGCTCGGTGGCGTGCCCGAGTCGATCGTCCTCGACGCGCAACTCCTCGTCCTCACCGGGCTGCGGGTCGACCTCGGCGATCTGGGCGAGCTGGTACTCCAGCAGACCCAGGGTCTCGGCCCGGTCGCGCTCCTGCGCCCGGAGGTCGTCCAATTCGGCTCTGGCAGAACGGTATTCGTCGAAGGCACTCTCGTACTCTGCCTGGGCCTGCGCGACGGGGGCACCGCCGTACGCATCGAGCACGGTGCGGTGCTCCTCGGGGCGGCGCAGGCGCCACTGGTCGGCCTGCCCGTGGACGGCGACGAGGTGCTCGGAGAGGTCGGTGAGCACCCCCAGGGGCACGGTGCGGCCGCCGACGTGGGCGCGGCCCCGACCGCTCGCGGCGATCGAGCGCACGAGCACGAGGTCGTCGGTGACGTCGGCGCCGGCGTCGGCGGCGCGCACCATGGCGGGATGGCCCTCGGGGAGTTCGACGATGCCCTCGACCGTGAGGCGGTCGGCGCCCGTGCGTACCAAGCCGGCGTCCCCTCGAGCGCCGAGCAGCATGCCCAGCCCGGAGACGACGAGGGTCTTGCCGGCACCGGTCTCACCGGTGAGCACGTTCAGGCCCGGGTGAAGGTCGAGGGTGGCCTCGGCGATGACGCCGAGGTTCGTGATGCGGATCTGCGCGAACATGGGCGTGCGGCTCAGGCGACCGGTGGGGTCGCGCCGGAGTCGGTGCCGTTGGCCTCACGCTCCTGGCGGGG
>NZ_BCRE01000182.1 GCF_001552435.1 Kribbia dieselivorans NBRC 106261 | reverse complement strand
CCCGCCAGCCTCGAGTGTTGAGGTCGAACTTGGCGACGAGGCGGTCGGTGAACGGCGCGCGCGTCAGTCGCGCGAACCGCACCGGCTCGGGGCTGCGCCGCACCTCGATGCGGGTGCCCGGCGGCAGGTCGACGGCGCGTTGACCATCGCACCAGGCCACGGCCGATCCCTCGGTCTGCGGATCGATCTGGACCATGACCGTCGAATCCGGGCCGATGACCATCGGCCGGGCGAACAACGCGTGGGCCGAGATCGGCACGACGAGGATGGCCTGGACGTGCGGCCACACGATCGGTCCACCGGCGGAGAAGGCATAGGCGGTCGACCCGGTCGGCGTCGCGACGATGAGTCCGTCGCAGCCCCACGACGACAGTGGGCGACCGTCGATGCCCAGGGCCAGTTCGAGCATGCGTTCGCGGGCGGCCTTCTCGATGGACACCTCGTTCAGGGCCCAACTGCGCATGAGCTCGGTGCCGTCCTTGGTGGCGACGACCTCGACGGCCAGGCGCTCCTCGACGACGTAGTCGCGCGCGACGATCCGTTCGACGGTGCTGTCGAGCGCCTCGCGTTCGGCTTCGGCGAGGAAGCCGACGTGTCCGAGATTGACCCCGACGATCGGGACTCCGGTGCCGCGGGCCAGTTCGGCGCCCCGGAGGATCGTGCCGTCACCGCCGAGGACGACGATGAGTTCGCAGCCGCGCAGGGCCTCGTGCTCCTCGGCGATGATCACCCCGGGCAGGTCCGCGAGGTCGGTGTGCGCCAGGTCGCGGTCGATGGCGATCTCGATGTTGGCCTGCTGCAACCGGCGAGCAACCCCGAGTGCGGTGAAATGAGCCTCCGGACGGGCGGGGTGGGCAACCAGCAGAATGCGGCGACTCACGCGGTTGCGCCTCCTTCGGGATCGTGGTCGGTCACGGCCAAGGCGTCGACCGTGCTCGTCAGAGACTGCCACGTCAACCCGGGTTCGTTCGACTCGGACATCCACAGGAGGTACTCGACGTTGCCCGTGCCGCCGCGAATCGGGCTGGGGACGACCCCACGGATGGCCAGTCCGGCGTCGATGGCGCAGCGGGCGACGGTGAGCAGGGCGGAGCGTCGTGCGGCGTCGTCACGCACGATCCCGTTCCGGCCCAGCCGCTCCCGGCCGACCTCGAACTGAGGCTTGACGAGCAACACGAGGTCACCGCGCGGGCGGATGAGCGTCGCCAGGACGGGGATGACCAGGCGCAGGGAGATGAAGCTCAGGTCCGAGACGATGAGGTCGACGGGTCCGCCGATGGTCTCGGGGGTGACGTCGCGGATGTTCGTGCCGGGCAGGTCGGTGACCCGCGGGTCGGTGGCCAGGACCGGGTCGAGTTGATCGTGACCGACGTCCAGCGCGATGACGTGCTCGGCGCCGTGGGCGAGCAACACCTGCGTGAACCCGCCCGTGCTCGCGCCGACGTCGAGGCAGAGCTTCCCGGCCGCGCTCAGCCCCTGCGGGCCGAAGGCGGCCAGCGCACCGACCATCTTCTCCGCGCCGCGGCCGACCCAGGTCGGGCCGGTCGTCGTGACGGAGATGGTCGTGCCCTCCTCGACGCTCTGGGCGGGCTTGGTGGCCACGTCCTCCCCCACCCGGACCGATCCGTCGCGTACGAGTTCCTGCGCGTGGGTACGTGACCGGGCTAGTCCTCTCTCGACGAGTTCGAGGTCGAGTCGGCGCGCCACGCCGGTCAGTGGGTGAGGTCCTGCAGGCGGGCCCGCAGGACGTCGTGCACGGCTTCCCCGGCGGTCAGGATGCCGTCGAGGTCGTCGGGGTGGACCTGTTCCAGGGCCTGGATCCCCGATGCCTCGACGACGTCCGCGCCGGTGGTCGAGCGCCGCAGGTCGGCGGGAGTGACCGGCTGGGTCACTCAGCACTCGATGGGGTGCTCGGGGTGGTGGTGGGCGCCGGCGTGATCGTGGCGGGTGTGGAGGTGGTGGTCGGAGTCGGCGTGCTCGGGGTGGGCGTGGTGGGGTTCGCCGAGGTGGTGCTGGTCGTCGGCGCTGCCGCGGGGGCGGGCGTCGCGCTCTTCGCCGGAGTCGCAGCCTTCGCGGGAGTCGACGACGCCGGGGTTGCAGCCTTCGCGGGAGTCGACGACGCCGGGGTCGCAGCCTTCGCGGGGGTCGAGGGGGTCGCGGCCGACTTCGTGGCCGGCGCAGCCTTCTTGGAAGGTGTCCTCTTGGCTGCTGTCTTGGTGGCCGGAGCCTTCTTCGCGGGGGCCTTCTTCGCCGTCGCCTTCGTGGCAAGGGCCTTCTTCGCCGTCGCCTTCGTGGCAAGGGCCTTCTTCGTCGCCGTCTTGGTGACTGCCTTCTTCGCGGCAGGCTTCTTCGCGGCCGGAGCCTTCGTCGCCGCGGCCGGTGCGGTGTCCGCGGATGCGGCTGCCGGAGCATCGGTGAGGTCCGGCACCGCTCGCAGCGTGCTCGGCTTGTCGCCGCCCCCGGCTGAGGCCGCCTTGCGGGAGGTCGAACCACGCACCGGAGCCTTGCGCCCCGGGGTCTTCTTCACCGGGGCCGGAGCCGCCTCGTCACCGTCGGAGCCGGTCGAGGTCGACGCCACGGCGCGACGCCGCAGCAGGGCATCGGCCGCCGGGGACGCCAACTGCTCCTCGGGCTGCTCGGGCCACCCGCGCGGGTCGAGGTCGGGGTTCTGCGGGTCCCCGATCGACTGGTGCTTGCGCGCGTTCGGGGAGATCATGCTGTCCACGACCCGCACGACCTCGAGGGTGCGCGTCAGGGTGAAGTCGGTCAACGACAGCATCAGGTGGGCCAGGCTTCGCACTTCGTCAGTCCGCATGTTGTCCTCCGAGGGTGTGACGTCGAGGCCACGCTACATCGCCGCAGGTCCCGCCCCTGCGCCGAGTGATGGATCCGCGTGGCCTATACCCCCGAATAGGCCACGCGGATCCATCACTCGGCGTGATCAACCACACGTCACTCGGCGTGATCAACCACACGGGCTGCCGCGAGGTTCTTGCGCCCGCGACGCAGCAGCGCCACCGCGCCGAAGAGGAAGTCCTGCTCGCCCAGCACGGCCGCCTCGTCGGTGACCTTGGCCCCGTTGACCGAGACGCCACCCTCGGCGATCGCCCGCCGGGCGGCCTTCTTCGAGTCGACGAGCCCGGCCGCGACGAGGGCGTCGATGACGGCCGTGCCGACCTGGACCTCTCCCCCACCGAGCGCGGCGGTCGCGTCCCGGAACGTCTGCGGGTCCAGCGCCCGCACGTCGCCCTTGCCGAAGAGCGCCTCCGAGGCCGCCTGCACCGCGGCGGTCGCGTCCGCCCCGTGCACGAGCGTCGTCACGTCGGCGGCGAGGGTGCGGTGCGCCAGCCGCTTGAACGGTTCCTCCGCCAGCGACCGCTCGAGCTCGGCGACCTCGTCGGGCGTGCGGTCGGTGAAGACCTTGATGAGCTTGATGACCGAGGCGTCCTCGACGTTGATCCAGTACTGGTAGAACGCGTACGGCGAGGTCCGCTCGGCAGAGAGCCAGACCGCGTTCCCCTCGGACTTGCCGAACTTGTTGCCGGCCTCGTCGGTGAGCAGCGGCGTCGTCAGCGCGTGCACCGAGGCGCCCTCGGCGCGCCGGATCAGGTCGACGCCGGCGGTGAGGTTGCCCCACTGGTCCTGCCCGCCGGTCTGCAGCGTCACCCCGTGCTCGCGGTAGAGGTGCAGGTAGTCCAGCGCCTGGAGGATCTGGTAGCTGAACTCGGTGTACGAGATGCCCTGGTCGGAGTTCAGCCGCGCGGCGACCGCGTCCTTCTTGATCATCTGGTTGACGCGGAAGTGCTTGCCGACGTCGCGCAGGAAGTCGAGGGCGGAGATCGGCGCGGTCCAGTCGAGGTTGTTGACCATGACCGCGGCGTTCTCGCCGTCGAAGTCGAGGAACGGGCGCACCTGGGCCTGGATCCGGTCGACCCACTCGGCGGTCTGCTCCTTGGTCTTGAGCACCCGCTCGGCGGTCGGTCGCGGGTCGCCGATGAGCCCGGTGGACCCGCCGACCAGGCAGACGACGCGGTTGCCGGCGCGCTGCAGGCGGCGCAGCAGGACGAGCTGGACGAGGTTGCCGAAGTGCAGCGACGGCGCGGTCGGGTCGAACCCGCAATAGACCGTGATCGGACCCTCGGCGAGTGCGGCGCGCAGCTCGGCCTCGTCGGTGGTCTGCGCCACCTGGCCCCGCCAGTGCAGCTCG
>NZ_BCRE01000181.1 GCF_001552435.1 Kribbia dieselivorans NBRC 106261 | reverse complement strand
GACTCCCGCTACAAGCCGGATCATGAGTCACAGCCGGCCTCTCACCGAGGCTCACGGCTGATGTCCACCAGGAGGAGGACGCCCCGGGGACCAGCCGCAGAATCACTCCCGCGTCCGTTCCTCCACCAAGGCAACGAGGGAAGACATTAGCGGGTACCACGCCGGACACCAAATCGTGGGTCCCAGGGCCCCAACGAAAGATGGATCCGCGTGGCCTGGGAGTGCTCCCAGGCCACGCGGATCCATCACTCGGCGCGGCGGCGGCGGACCGTCAGTAGATCCAGACCTTCCGGCCGATCGGCATGACGTTCTTCCACCAGATGTAGTTGATGGCGCTGTTGCTGACGCGCGCACAACCGTGCGATGCCGGGTACCCCGGGATGAACGGCGATCCGTGCACCGCCCACCCGCGGTACCAGTACCGCGGGCGCCACAGCTGGCCGAGCGAGGAGATCCGCATCCCGTTGATGCCCCGCTCGATCCGGAACACGCCCTTGGGCGTGGTCGCGATGGAGGTACCGCTGGCCGTCCGGTACGGCTTGTTGTTGCCGGTGCTGGTGTTGAAGACCCACTGCACCCGGCCATTGACGACGGTGATGATGACCTGGCGCTTGAGGTTGATCTCGATGCAGCTGCCACTCTTGGTCCGGGCAGCAGGCCGGTAGATCGTGTTCACGGCCGCCCACGTCTTCGGGCCACAGACCCCGTCACGCGTCAGACCGCGCATCTTCTGCAGTGCCATGACGGCCTGCTGGGTCGTGTCGTCGTAGTACCCGTCCGTCCGGCGCGTCCAGTAACCGGCCGAGCGCAACTTGGTCTGCAGGAACTTCACGTGAGTGCCCCGTGAGCCCTGGCGAATCAGCGGCCGCGTGGCCGCCTCGCTGACACCCGGCACCGCCACGGTCAAGGCTCCGGCCACCGCGGTCACTGCTGTCCCCTGCAGCACGGCACGTCGGTTCATGGTCATGTTGTTCTCCCCCCTTGCGGTACGGATTTCCAGGCTGTCCCTCAGCCCGGACGCGCTTCTGGCAGCGCTCCGTCAGCGTACCTCCCACGCACCAGAACACCCGCCGGAGAGGCGGGGCCACGCCGGGATGTGAGGGAAACGTGATGTGGCGCAAACGCGATCGCGGGACCGAGCGCAACTCCGCTCGGCCCCGTGATCGCGGGTCGCCAGGTAGTCGATCAGGCGCGCGCCCGGATCGCGTCGTGCGTCGACAGCACGCGACGGGCGATGTCGACGTGCAGGTTCTCGATCATCTTGCCGTTGTGGGTGACGACCCCCTTGCCGGCTCCGGCCTCCCACGACTCCAGGATGCCGCGGGCCTCCTCGACTGCCTCGGGCGAGGGCGCGAACGTCGTGTTGCACACCTCGACCTGACCGGGGTGGATCAGCGTCTTGCCGTCGAAGCCCATGTCGCGGCCCTGCTCGCATTCGGCGAGGAACCCGTCGGCGTCCTTGACGTTGTTGTAGACCCCGTCGAGGATCGCGATTCCGGCCGCACGCGCCGCGAGCAGCGCCCAGGACAGCGATGTCAGCAGCGGAGCGCGGCCCGGCACGTGATCGGCCTGCAGCTCCTTGACCAGGTCGTTGGTGCCCATGACGAACACCGCCAGACGATCGGAGGCGGTCGCGAGCTCCCGGGCGTTGAAGATCGCCTCGGGCGTCTCGACCATGGCCCAGAGCTTCGTGTGCTCCGGCGCGCCGGCGGCCTCCATCGCGGCCACCAACTGGCGCACCTCGTCGGGGGTGTTGACCTTCGGCACGACGATCCCGGCCGGGCCGGCCTGCGACGCCGCGGCGAGGTCCTCGTCGTGCCACTGCGTACCGATGCCGTTGATGCGGATCGTCAGCTCACGGTCCCCGTACTCGCCCGAGGCCACGGCCGCGCACGCGGCCGCACGCGCAGCCGGCTTGTCGTCCGGGCCGACGGCGTCCTCGAGGTCGAGGATCAGCGCATCGACGGGCAGCGTCTTGGCCTTCTCGAGCGCCCGGGCGTTCGAGCTGGGCATGTAGAGCACCGAGCGGCGCGGGGTGTAGGTGGTCGACACGTCAGTTCTCCTGGGTGTTGTCGGCGTAGAGCGTGGCCAACTCCGGGTCATTGGCGGAGAGTCGTTCGGCCAGTTCGAGGATGACCAGGCATTGCTTGAGGGAGGCGTCGTCCTCCATCTTGCCGTCCAGCATCACCGCTCCGGTGCCGTCACCCATCGCGGCCTTGACGCGGCGCGCGTGGGCCACGTCCTCGGGCGCGGGCGAGAACACGCGCTTGGCGATGTCGATCTGCACCGGGTGCAGCGACCACGCGCCGACACAGCCGAGCAGGAACGCGTTGCGGAACTGGTCCTCGCAGGCCACGACGTCCTTGATGTCACCGAAGGGGCCGTAGAACGGGAAGATTCCGTGGGTCGCGCACGCGTCGACCATGCGGGCGATCGTGTAGTGCCACAGGTCCTGCTGGTGGATGGCGCGGGCGCCGTGGTAGTCGGGACCGTCCGGACCGACGGTCGGGTCCTCGCGCACGAGGTAGCCGGGGTGGCCGCCGCCGACCCGCGTGGTCTTCATCCGGCGGTCGGCGGCGAGGTCCGCGGGGCCGAGCGAAATGCCCTGCATGCGCGGCGACGCTCCGGCAATGGCCTCGACGTTGGCGACGCCGCGGGCGGTCTCGAGGATGGCGTGCACGAGCAGCGGCTTCTTCAGGCCGGCGCGCGCCTCGAGCTGGGCGAGGATGCGGTCGATGTAGTGGATGTCCTCGGGCCCCTGCACCTTGGGCACCATGACGACGTCGAGCTTGTCGCCGATCTCGGTCACGAGGGTGATGAGGTCGTCGAGCACCCACGGGCTGTCGAGGGAGTTGACCCGGGTCCACAACTGGGTGTCGGAGCCGAAGTCGGTGGCCTTGGCGATCTCGACGAGGCCCTGGCGGGCGGCCTCCTTCTTGTCGGCCTTGACGGCGTCCTCGAGGTTGCCGAGCAGCACGTCGACCTTGCCGACCATGTCCGGGACCTTCGCGGCCATCTTCGGGTTGCTCGGGTCGAA
Organism: Kribbia dieselivorans NBRC 106261; assembly: GCF_001552435.1. Lineage (GTDB taxonomy): Bacteria > Actinomycetota > Actinomycetes > Actinomycetales > Dermatophilaceae > Kribbia > Kribbia dieselivorans. Next base: position 7,197 of record NZ_BCRE01000181.1, on the reverse strand, counting down.
GAAGTGGATCATGCGGCTCGGGCGAGCGGGGACCTCGGTGATGGGCGTCGGGGCACCCACCGCCAGCGGGGTGAAGAAGTCCTTGGGGCTGCGCATCCTTCACGGCTCCTTTTGTCTGGGTGAACGTCTGCGTGGACGCTAGCAGCCCGGCCGAATCACCGAAGCGACGTAGTTCACCCGGCGGTAGTGGCGTCGCTCACGGCGTTAGCCTTGCCTCGTGAGCGCCCCCTCCCGTTTCTACGCCGGCCGATTGGCCCGACTGGACGTGTTCGACCCCCTGGGTGACCGGGTCGGGCGCGTCCGCGACGTCGTGGTGACCTTCCGGGCGTCGAAGAAACCGCGGGTGCTCGGCCTGGTCGTCGAGGTCCCGGGGAAGCGTCGGGTCTTCGTGCCGATGACGCGCGTGACGTCGGTCGAGGGTGGGCAGGTCATCACCACGGGCCTGGTCAACATGCGCCGCTTCGAGCAGCGGTCCAACGAGACCCTCATCATGGCCGAGCTCATCGAACGGCCCGTCACGGTCGAGACGGAGGACGGAGTGCTCGAGGCGACGATCGAGGACATCGGCGTCGCCCAGGCCCGCAGCGGCAACTGGGCCATCGAGAGGGCCTTCGTACGCACGGGTCCGCGCCCCACGGGCCTGGCCGCTCGGCTGGGTCGACGCCGCGGAGAGACGTTCGTCGTCGCGATCAACAAGGTCACCGGACTCGAGACGGCCCGGGACGGGCAGTCGGCGCAGCGCCTCCTGGAGGACTACGAGGACCTCAAGCCCGCCGACCTCGCCGACTTCCTGCACGGTCTGAGCCCGCAGCGCCGCGCCGAGGTCGCCGCCATCCTCGCCGACGACCGACTGGCCGACGTGCTGGAGGAGTTGCCCGAGGACGACCAGGTGCAGATCCTCTCCACGCTCAAGGGCGCTCGCGCCGCCGACGTGCTCGAGGCCATGGAGCCCGACGACGCCGCCGACCTGCTCTCGGAACTGCCGACCGAGCACGCCGAACGGCTGCTCGGCCTGATGGAGCCCGACGAGGCCGAGGACCTACGCCGGCTGCTGACGTACGAGGAGGACACCGCCGGTGGTCTGATGACCACCGAGCCGATCATCCTCGGCCCGGAGGCCAGCGTGGCCGAGGCGCTGGCGGTGGTGCGCCGCGAGGAGATCTCCCCGGCCGTGGCCGCCGCGGTCTTCGTCTGTCGGCCGCCGCTGGAGACCCCCACCGGGCGCTACCTGGGGTTGCTCCACATCCAGCGGCTCCTGCGCGAACCACCGCACGCCTCGGTCGGCGACTTCCTCGACACCGACGTCGAGCCGGTCCGCGTCGACGCCGCGCTCGGCGAGGTCACCCGCCACCTGGCGACCTACAACCTCGTCTCCCTGCCCGTCGTCGACGCCAACTCCCGTCTGGTCGGGGTCGTCACCGTCGATGACGTGCTCGACCATCTCCTGCCCGACGACTGGCGCGAGGAACGACACGAGGTGACCAGTGGCTGAACCCCGCACCCCCCGGATCGACCAACCGGCCGAACTGCACCGCCGCCGCACTCCTCGATGGCTGACCGAGGAGGCCTTCGGGGTGCTCTCGGAACAGTTCGCGCGGTTCATGGGCACCGCCCAGTTCCTCATCGGGATGACGCTGTTCGTCGTCATCTGGGTCGCGTGGAACCTGTTGATGCCGGCGTCGTGGCGCTTCGACGACTACCCCTTCATCTTCCTCACGCTCATGCTCAGCCTTCAGGCGAGTTACGCCGCTCCGCTCATTCTGTTGGCCCAGAACCGGCAGGACGACCGTGACCGGGTGGTCAATGAGCAGGACCGGGCGCGGGACGAACGCAATCTCGCCGACACCGAGTTCCTCACCCGTGAGGTGGCGGCGCTGCGGATCTCCATGCGCGACATGGCGACCCGCGACTTCCTGCGATCCGAACTGCGTCAGTTCCTCGAGGACCTCGATGAGCGGGACGCCGCCGCGGTGGCCCGGACGGAGGACGCCCCGACGGCTCCCGGCCCCGCCTCGTAGGATGAGGCAATGCCTTCCTCGCATCCCACGGTGACCGACGACGTCCTGCGCGCCGCGCTCGACACGGTCATCGACCCCGAAATCCGCAAGCCCATCACCGAACTCGGCATGGTCGAGTCCGCGTCCGTCGACGAGTCCGGTCACGTCAACGCGACCATCCTGCTCACCGTCGCGGGCTGTCCGATGAAACAGACCCTGACGCAGGACACCGAGAAGGCACTGGCGGGCATCGACGGGGTCACCGGCGTGACCGTGACCCTGGGTGTCATGAGCGAGAGCCAGCGCGCCGACCTGCGCACCCAGCTGCGCGGTGGGGTGGCCGAGCGGGAGATCCCGTTCACCAAGCCCAACAACCTCACCCGGATCTACGCGATCGCCTCGGGCAAGGGTGGCGTCGGCAAGTCCTCGGTCACCGCCAACCTCGCCGCTGCGCTCAGCGAGCAGGGCCTCAAGGTCGGGGTCGTCGACGCCGACGTGTACGGCTTCTCCATCCCGCGCATGCTCGGTGTGGAGCACCAGCCGACCCAGGTCGACGACATGATCCTGCCGCCGGTCGCCGACGGCGTGAAGGTCATCTCCATCGGCATGTTCGTGCCGGGCAACCAGCCGGTCGTGTGGCGCGGCCCGATGCTGCACCGCGCGATGCAGCAGTTCCTCTCGGACGTCTTCTGGGGTGACCTCGACGTCCTGCTCCTCGACCTGCCGCCGGGCACCGGTGACATCGCCATCACCATCGGTCAGTTGCTGCCCAACGCCGAGATCATCGTCGTGACCACCCCGCAGCAGGCCGCCGCCGAGGTCGCCGAACGTGCCGGGTCGATCGCGGTGCAGACACACCAGCGTGTGGTCGGCGTCATCGAGAACATGTCGTGGCTCGAACTGCCCGACGGCACGCGCCAGGAGATCTTCGGCTCCGGTGGCGGCCAGACCGTCGCGGACTCGCTGACCCGCTCGATCGGCGCTCCGGTGCCGTTGCTCGGTCAGATCCCGCTGGACACCAACCTGCGTGAGGGCAGCGATCACGGCGCTCCGGTCGTGGTGAACCAGCCGACCAGCCCCGCCGCCGTGGCGCTGCGCGGGATCGCCAAGGGCCTGGCCCAGCGGTCGCGCGGTCTCGCCGGTCGCTCGCTGGGGCTGGCGCCGCAGCGCTGACGCGCTCGCCGGCGCGGCCGCCTCAGGTGGCGTCGGGGTCGAACTTCGTGGGGAGGCTGGGGTCGTAGGTGGCGACCTCGGTCTCCCCACCGGCCGTCACGCCCGCGGTCGGTCGAGCCGGGTCATCACTGGGCTCGAGCAGCGCCTCACGCACGATCCGGCGCGGGTCGTAGCGACGCGGGTCGTACTGGCGCCAGTCGACGTCCTCGAACTCCGGGCCGAGTTCGCCCTTGATCTGCTCCTTGGCCGAGTTCGACATGTCCCGCATCCGCTTCACCGCGTGGGCGAGCTTGGCAGCGTACTGCGGCATGCGTTCTGGGCCGAGGATCAGCACCGCCAGCACGATGAGGGCGACCAGCTCCCACCCGTTGATTCCGAAGAAGTCCACGCTCCACCTTCGCCTAGTCCGCTGACGCCTCGAGCGTCATCTTGACATCCCGGTCCCGATCGCCGCGACGGACGGTGAGGGTGACGGTCTCCCCGACGTTCCGCGCGCGGATGAGCACGACGAGCTGGTCGGGGTTCGAGACCGGCCGGCCGTTGAAGGCGACGATGACGTCACCGCGACGGATTCCGGCCTTCTCCGCGGGGCCGCCGGGCGAGACCGCGTCCGCTCGATCGAGGACCTTGACGCCCTGTCCCTCGTGCTCGAGATCGAGCATGACGCCGATGACCGGGTGGACCGCCTTGCCGTCGCGAATGAGCTGCTCGACGGTGCGTCGCACCTGGTCACTGGGGATCGCGAACCCGACACCGATGCTGCCGCCCTGCGTCGGCCCCGCCCCGGCCCCCGGCAGTTGCGCAATCGCCGAGTTGACCCCGACGACGCGGCCCTTCAGGTCAAGCAGCGGCCCGCCGGAGTTGCCCGGGTTGATCGCCGCGTCGGTCTGGATGGCATTGAGGTAGGACCGCTGCGGCCCATCGCCGGCCGTCACCGGGCGGTCGAGGGCGGAGACGATGCCCGAGGTCACCGTGCTCGACAGGCCCAACGGCGCTCCGACGGCCACGACCTCATCGCCGACGACGACGTTCGACGACGCTCCGATCGACAGCGGTTTCAGGCCCGTGGCGGAGGTCTTGAGCACGGCCAGGTCGTAGGAGGCGTCGCGACCGACCAGGGTCGCCTTGCGCAGGGTGCCGTCGGCCAGTTGCACCTGGATGCTGCCGCGCGCGGTGGCCGACTCGACGACGTGGTTGTTCGTCACGACGTGACCGGAGGCGTCGAGCACCCACCCCGAGCCGGTGCCGCTGCCCTGAGTGCCCGAACGGACCTTGATCGTCACGACCGACGGGACGGCCTTGGCGGCGATGTCGGCCACCGACCCGGCCGGTCTCGAGGCACCGCCGGAGGGCACGGTGCCGCCGGCCGATCCGCTGCCCTGGATCGGGGTGTCGTCGACCGGCAGCGAGTAACCGTCGGTGTCGTTGGAGTCCTCCAGCCACCCGCCGACGTAACCGCCGAGCAGGCCCGCCACGATCGCGGAGATCGTCGCCAGGGAGATCGCGCCTGCCCAGCCCGGGCTGCGACGACGTGGGGTCGTGGCCGGCTGCGACGGCGGCGGGGTCCAACCCGGCGTCTGGCTCATGCCTCAGATGGTGCCACGAATGCCCGAACGCGGTTTCTTTCAGACGGCCAGTGGACGGGCCACCGGCAGGGCCGGCGTGGTCCGGCGGCGTGTGGGCTCGGGCTTCGGGGTGTGGTGCGTCGCCCCGTCGTCCGGCGCCTGGGCGCGCAGCTGGGGATCGCGGTGCGCGAGCGCCTCGCGCAACTGGGCGCGGCCCCGGTGGATCCGCGAGCGCACCGTGCCCAGCTTGATGCCGAGGGTGTCGGCGATCTCCTCGTAACTCAGACCCTCGATGTCGCACAGGACCACCGCGGCGCGGAAGGTCGGCGGCAGGGAGTCCAGCGCGCGCTGCACGTCATCGTCGAAGTGGGCGTCGGCATAGGTCTGCTCCGGGGTGCCCTCGCGGCTCGGCAGCCGGGCCGCGGACTCGTCGCTGAGGGCATCGAAGCGGATGCGCTGCTTGCGGCGCATCCGGTCCAGGAACAGGTTCGTCGTGATCCGGTGCAGCCACCCCTCGAACGTGCCCGGCTGATACGTGTGCAGCGAGCGGAACACCCGCACGAAGGTGTCGTGGGTCAGGTCCTCGGCGTCGTGCTGGTTGCCGGTCAGGCGGTAGGCCAGCCGGTACACGCGGGCGGAATGCTGCTCGACGATCTCCTCCCACGACGGCGTGCGCCACTCCTGCTCAGTGGCAGTCGACTCGATCGCGCTCGTCTCGGGCATCGTGGGCACGCACTCCTTCGCCTTTCGGGAGTGGCCATCCTTCCGGGCCAACCTGAGCGCAGGCTGGACATTGCGCAACGGAGCGGTGTCGACGGTCGTCAGCGGCCGACGTCGATTCACCCGGTGACGGAAAGGTCGACGTAGGCTGATCAACCATGACAGCCAGCCGAGTCGCCAGTTGGTCCTATGCCGAGGAGTTCATCGCCGAGGACGACGTTCGGGCGCGTGCGCGTGCCACCGGGCAGTCCCTGGGGGCCGTCCCGGTCGGCACCGGAGTCGGCGCTGCCCTCCGTCTCCTGGCCGCCGCCCGGGGCGCGACCACCGTCGTCGAGATCGGCACCGGTGCCGCGGTGTCGGGGCTGTGGCTGCTCGACGGCATGCCCGAGGACGGGGTGTTGACGACCATCGAGGTCGACAACGAGCGTGCCTCCGAGGCCAAGCGGGCCTTCGCCGAGGCCGGCATCCCCCACACCCGGACCCGGGTCATCACCGGCGCCGCCCTCGACGTGCTGCCGCGCATGACCGACGGCGCCTACGACATGGTCCACATCGACGCGGACAAGGCCAGCTACCCGGCCTACGCCGAGCACGCCATCCGACTGCTGCGGCCCGGCGGCGTGCTCGCGCTGGACAACATGCTCTGGCACGACCGCGTGGCCGACCCCGCCGTGCGCGACGACGACACCACGACCCTGCGGGAGTTGGGCAAGACGCTGCGCGACGACGAGCGCCTCGTCGGTGCGCTGCTGCCGGTCGGGGACGGGTTGTTCGCCGCCGTCCGTCGGTGAGCGCTCAGGCCTGGCCCGGACCGGCCCCGCGGCGGAACTGCTCCGGCCCCTCGGCGATCGCGACGACCTCGTAGTCCTCGATGAGGATCGGTGCACTGCCGATGAGTTGGCTGCCGGGCGCGGTCGCGGCGGTCGCCTCGAACCCGGCCCGGAACTCGTCACGGGCCCGGGCCGAGTCGAAGACGTACGTGCCCTCGAACCACTCGCCCTCGCGCATCCGCCAGACCTTGAACGCCAGGCCCTCCTGGAACATGAACCGGGCCATCGAGGTGCCGACGACGTACTCGCGCAGTCGCGCGGCCGCATCCGGGCCGGCATCGGTCAGTGACCAGCGCACGGTCAGTCCGTAGCCGGCGTCCAGCGAGGCGTTCATGTCTGCGTCCTTACGGGCGGGGGAAGATGATCGCTGGCACCGTAACCAGCCCCGCAGCGCCTGTCGCCGGGTGTGTCAGTCTGCGGACGCCGCGTGCTCGATCCCGGCCACCGACTCCAGCCATCGGATCAGCGTTCGGGCCGAGTACCCCGTCGCGCCCTTGGCCAGGAAGCCCTCGTCGACGTCGGATCGGCCCGGGCCGGCGATGTCGAGGTGCACCCAACGACGCTCCCCCACGAATCCACGCAGGAACAGCGCCGCGGTGATCGCACCGGCGCCCCCGCGCCCGGAGTTGTCGGCGTCGGCCATCGGCGACTCGATGAGCTCGGTGTAGTCCTCGACCAACGGCAGGGGCCACAGGGGTTCGCCCTCCTGCGCGGCAGCGGCGATGATCGGCGCGGCGAGCGCGTCGTCGCTGGCGAAGATCGGCGCCATCGAGCGGGCCAGGGCCACGCGGGCGGCACCGGTCAGGGTCGCCACGTCGAGGAGCGTCGTCGGCTCGAGGTCGCGGTCGGCGTGGGCCAGGGCATCGGCGAGCACGAGCCGCCCCTCGGCGTCGGTGTTGCCGATGTGGCTCG
>NZ_BCRE01000180.1 GCF_001552435.1 Kribbia dieselivorans NBRC 106261 | reverse complement strand
CTCGTGCGCCCGCCGTAGTGGGTCACGACGTCATCGGGGCGGTAGGAGGCCTCACCGAACGTGTTCTCCGCCAACGGCATCAACGCGGTGACGCGAACCGGCAGGTTCAACTCGGCCACGGCCGCGATCGTCGCGAGCACGATCGCCGAGCCCGACATGTCGGTGCGCATGGCGACCATGCTGTCGGCCGGTTTGACGTTCAGACCCCCGCTGTCGAACGTGATGCCCTTGCCGACGAGGACGATGTGCTCCTCACTCGTGACCGACTCGGGGGTCCAGGTGAGGGTGACGAGTCGCGGCGGACGCGACGACCCGCCGCCCACGGCCACGAGACCACCGAAACCCTCGGCGGCCAGCGCGGCTTCGTCGCGGACCTGAATACCCAACCCGCGAGCGCGGGCCACGGCCGCCGCGCGGTCAACCATGAACTGCGGGTCCTTGTGGTTGCTCGGGGCGTTGGCGAGGTTGCGGGCCACGGCCGTGGCGGTGGCCCGCACGACGGCGGCCGTCACGACATCGGCCAGGCCGGCGCTGAGGTGGTCACCGGCGAGGATGACCGTGTCGGCGGCGCCGGACGAGACGTCGACGCCACCGGCGGTCCACCGCGCGGGCCGGTGGGCGCCGAGCACGAG
>NZ_BCRE01000179.1 GCF_001552435.1 Kribbia dieselivorans NBRC 106261 | reverse complement strand
GCCGGAGCCATGTCGCGCACCCCGTGGCGGGTGGCCGCGAGCGGTGGGCTGCCGTGGGCGGCCCCGGGCGAGGCCGATGTCCGGCACATCGTGCGCGATCACGGCCGATGCGCGGCGGTGGCGGTCGAGGGGGGCTACGACGGAGTCGAGATCGACGCGACCCATCGTGCGTTGCCCGGGCAGTTCCTCGAGTCCGGCAACGACCGGGGCGACGGTTGGGGCGGCGCGGCGCTGAACCGGCGTCGGCTGCTGGTCGAGATCGTCCAGGCGGTGCGTGGCGCCGTTCCAGACCGGATCGCCGTGGCCGTGCGTCTCGACTCCGACGTCACCACCCGCACGGGCATGGGGTCGGCGGAAGTGCACGCGGCCGTGCTCGGCTCCGGGGCCGACCTCGTCACCGAGATCGGTGGCGGTGTCGTGCGCGTGCTGGCTCGGCGCTGAGGGCCGACGTCCTCGAGACGGTCAGCGCTGGGGGAGGGCGCAGCCGTTCGGGCCGTGATTGCAGTACCCGTAGGGGTTCTTGTCGAGGTACTGCTGGTGCTCCTCCTCGGCGTACCAGAACGTGCCCGCGTCGTCGGCGCTGCGCAACTCGGTCGTGATCCGCCCCCGGCCCGCGGCGGTGAGCACACCCTGGTACTCCTCGAGCGTGGCGCGCGCCTCACTCTCCTGCTCGGGCGTGGTCCAGTACAGCGCGGAGCGGTACTGGGTGCCGATGTCGTTGCCCTGACGGTCGGCGGTGGTGGAGTCGTGGTTCTCCCAGAACGCGGCGAGCAGGTCGCGGATGGTGACGGTGGCCGGGTCGTAGGCCACGAGAACGGCCTCGGCGTGGCCGGTGCGCCCGGTGCAGACCTCGGCGTACGTCGGGTTCGGGGTGAACCCGCCCATGTAGCCCGCGGCGGTCGTGACCACACCCGGCAGTTGCCAGTAGATGCGCTCGACGCCCCAGAAACAGCCCATGGCGACGTACAGCACCTGGGTGCCTTCGGGCCACGGACCTTCGAGCGGGGTGCCCAGCACGGTGTGGGTGCCGCTGAGGTGGAAGGGCCGCTGCGCGCGACCGGGGAGCGCCGCGTCGGCGGAAACCATTGACGGAACAGTGCGACCGAACATTTTGCCAGTGTCCCACGGCAGGCTGGACGGAAATGGAGAAGAACGTTGTCGGTGGGTGCGCGTAGCGTCGTGACCATGACCGCCACAGCGATCGAAGCCATTGATCTCGTCAAGACCTTCGGTGACCTGACTGCCGTTGACCACGTCAGTTTCACGGTCCCCGAGGGCACCGTCCTGGGCCTTCTGGGCCCCAACGGCGCCGGCAAGACCACTGCCGTGCGCATGATGACCACCCTGTCCCCACCGACGTCCGGCACCGCGCGGGTCGCCGGGTATGACGTCCGCACCCACCCCGACCAGGTGCGGGCCTCCATGGGCCTGACCGGGCAGGCCGCCACCGTCGACGAACTGCTCACCGGTCGGGAGAACCTGCGCATGATCGCCGACCTCTACGGCCTGCCGCGGCCGCGCGTGCGACGCGTCGCGGATGACCTGCTCGAACGCTTCTCCCTGGCCGACGCCGCCACCAAGGTGGTCAAGGAGTACTCCGGAGGCATGCGTCGTCGCCTCGACCTCGCCGCCTCACTGATCGCCACCCCGCCGGTGCTGTTCCTCGACGAACCCACCACGGGCCTGGATCCGCGCTCGCGTCAGGAACTGTGGGAGGTGCTGCGCAACCTCGTCGAACAGGGCACGACGCTCCTGCTGACCACGCAGTATCTCGAGGAGGCCGATCACCTCGCCGACCGCATCATCGTCATCGACCACGGCACGGTCATCGCCGACGGCACGCCGCTGCAGCTCAAGGATGCCTCGGGCGCGGCGCGCATCGTCCTGACCGTCTCGAACGCCGACGACCTCTCGGCGGCGGAGTCGCTGCTGCGCGGCCTCATCCCGGAGGTGCGGGTCGACCCGGCCAACCGTCAGATCACCGGCTCCGCCGAAGGGCTCGACGCCATCACCCGCATCGCCGCGGGAGTACAGAACCTCGGCATCGAGATCGACGATCTGGGTCTGAAGCGGCCCAGCCTCGATGACGTCTTCCTCAACCTGACCGGCCACCGCGCGGAGCCGCAACTGGCGGCCACGGAGGAGTCCGCATGAGTACCGTCCGAGTCCACACCAACACCGACGCGCCGCCGCGCAGCGAAGACCCGCCCCCGGGTGGGCGGGTCGGGGCGCAGCAGCGCGCTCCGTTCATCCGGCAGGTCATCACCCTGACCCGGCGCAACCTGACCCACATCAAGCGTCAGCCGGAGATGCTCAGCGACGTGACGATCCAGCCGGTGATGTTCGTGCTGCTGTTCGCCTACGTCTTCGGCGGGTCGATCCAGACGAACGGCTCGGGCTACCGCGAGTGGATCATGGCCCAGACCATGGCGTTCTCGGCCTTCGTGGTCGCGTTCGGTCTGAGCAACGACCTCACCAAGGGCGTCATCGACCGGTTCCGTTCCCTGCCGATCAACCGTGGCTCGGTGTTGGTTGCCCGCAGCACGTCCAGCCTGATCCATTCCTCGCTCGGTGTCATCGTCATGTCGCTGACCGGCCTGATCGTCGGGTGGCGGGTGCGCGGTTCGTTCCTCGAGGCGCTGGCCGGGTACGCGCTGCTCATGTTGTTCGGGTTCGCGATGATCTGGCTGGGCATCCTCGTCGGATCGGTGATGCGCAGCGTCGAGGGCGTCAACGGCGTGATCTTCACGACGATCTTCCCGTTGACGTTCCTGGCCAACACGTTCGCGCCCTCGGAGAACATGCCGCACTGGCTGCGGGTCATCGCGGAATGGAACCCGATCTCCTCGCTGGTCCAGGCGATGCGTGATCTATGGGGCAACGGGGCACCACCCCCCGTCGACGCGCAGTGGCCGCTGCACCACCCGATCATCGCCACCATCGCATGGGCGATCATCTTCACCGCGATCCTCGCGCCGCTGGCGATGCGGGCGTACGTCAACCGCACCCGCGACTGACGCCGGTCGGCGAGGGGTTAGCCTGCCAGCCATGCCCTTCGCCCGCCCCACCCCGACGATCGGCGACCGCACCAGCGCCGCCACCCGAGCCGGCGACCCCACCGGGTGGCGGATGGGCGACCATGTCGCACCGCTGGCGGACGTCATCGCGGCGCGTCGCGACATCCGCCGCTTTCGCCCCGACGAGGTGCCGGCCGACGTGCTGGAGCAGGTGCTTCTTGCCGGGCACCGCGCTCCGTCGGTCGGGCACAGCCAGCCCTGGCGGTTCATCGTCGTCCGTGACCCGCGCCTGCGGGATGCCGCCGCGGCGATGGCCGACCGCGCCCGGCTGCGGCAGGCGGCCCAGATGGAGGAGAAGTCCGCCCGAGGTCTGCTCGACCTGAGGCTGGAGGGGATCCGCGAGGCGCCGCTGGGTGTCGTCGTGGCCTGCGATCGTCGCACCCCCGCCGCCGGGGTGCTCGGCCGCGCGACCTTCCCCGACACCGACCTCTGGTCATGTGCCTGTGCCATCGAGAACATGTGGCTCACCGCCCGGGCGCAGGGGCTCGGCCTGGGGTGGGTCACCCTGTTCGAACCGACCGAGCTCGCGGCCCTGCTCGGACTGCCCGACGGCGTCGAGACGTTGGGCTGGCTGTGCCTGGGGTGGCCCGACGAACGACCGCCCGAGCCGGGGCTGGAGCGCGCCGGGTGGTCCAAGCGCCAACCGCTGGAGAACGTCGTCATGTACGACGGCTGGGCCGAGGGCAGCGCGCCGCCACCCTCACACCTCGCCGCTCCCGACCAATCCGCCGTCGTGGCCGCGCGCGACGAGGCCGACCGCCTGCTCACGCCGGTCGGGTCCCTCGGCGTGCTCGACACCGTCCTCGACCGCCTGCACGCGCTGCCCCACCCACCGCGGGCGGCGACGTTGGTCATCGCGGCGGCCGATCACGCGGTCACGGCCCACGGCGTCTCGGCGTTCGAGCAAAGGGTCACCGCGGACGTGTGGGCTGCCACGCAGCAGGGCACCTCGCTGGGCGCCGTCGCCGCCGCGCGCGCCGGCATCGGCGTGGAGGCGCTCGACGCCGGCGTGGGAGTGCGGCGCGGCGACCTCGTCACCACCGACGCGCTCACCCGCACCGACCTCGACACCGCGCTCACGCGGGGCCGGGCCATCGGTGAACGGCTCGCCCCC
>NZ_BCRE01000178.1 GCF_001552435.1 Kribbia dieselivorans NBRC 106261 | reverse complement strand
GGCTCGCCCCCGGCGGGCTCGTGGCCCTTGGTGAGATCGGCGTCGGCAACACCACCGTCGCTGCCGCGATGACCGCGGCGCTGCTCGACCTGCCGCCGGAGACCGTCATCGGCCGTGGCGCAGGCGCCGACACGGCGATGATCGAACGCAAGACCCGGGTGGTCGCCGCGGCGCTGGCTCGCGCCACCGACCGCGCACCCCTGGAGGTGCTACGCGCCCTGGGCGGAGCCGAGATCGCGACCCTGACCGGGGTGGTCCTGGGCGCGGTGGCCGGGGGAGCAGGCGTCGTGCTCGACGGGCTCGCCACCTCGGTGGCCGCCCTCGTCGCGGCCCGGCTCGAACCGGCGGTTGTCGCTCACCTCGTCGCGGGACAACGCTCCCGCGAACCGGGACACGCGGCGGTGCTCGTCGACCTGGGCCTCGAACCGGTGCTGGATCTACGGATCCGCACGGGGGAGGGCGTCGGGGCGGCGATGGCCTGTCAGGTGGTCCTCACGGCCAGCGCGCTGCGCACGAGCACCGCGCGCACCGTTGAACCTCTGGTCAGGCGGTGTACGGCTTCGCAGCCAGGATCTTGACCGAGATCTCCTTGCCGTTCGGGGCGAGGTAGGAGGTCTCGTCACCGACGGACTTGCCGACGATCGCCTTGCCCAGCGGCGAGGCCTCCGAGAAGACCTGCAGATCCGAGCCATCGGCGATCTCACGCGAGCCGATCAGGAAGGTCTCCTCGTCGCCGAACATCTCGACGGTCACGACCATGCCCTGCTCGACGACGCCGTCGTCCTTGGGCGCCTCGCCGACCACGGCGTTCTGGAGGATCTGCGTGAGCTGGCGGATGCGGGCCTCCATCTTGCCCTGCTCCTCCTTGGCGGCGTGGTAGCCGCCGTTCTCCTTGAGGTCACCCTCCTCGCGGGCGGCCTCGATCCGGTGGGCGATCTCGGTGCGACCGCGCCCGGACAGGTCGGTCAGTTCCGCCTGGAGACGGTCGTGGGCCTCCTGGGTCAGGAAGCTCCCGGTGGGTGCGGTTTCGGTCACTGTTACTCCTTGGGTGTGTCGACCCGACCATGTCGGTCGAGTCGTGATTCCGTGCCCTCTAAGCACGTGGGTCCGGGCGCGTCCACGCGCCCAGACCCAGGATGTGAGGATCAACATTACCAAACGAACGCACGCCGACCCCAATTCCCGCTGGTCAGGGCGCGCCACTCGGAGCGTCGTGTGCCCCGGTGGGAGGGGTCAGCGCAGCACGCACTCGCGCACGCCGCCACCGGCCGCCTTTGAGTTCGTGCGGATCGTCTCGGTGATCCGTGAGGTCGCCTCGGTGCTCGCCGGCACGGTGACCTCGGCCGACCCGACCGTGCTCAGATCCGCCGCCATCGCCCGCACCGTGCACACGGCCTCGCGCCCTTCGGGCCGGGTGATGGTGAACTCCATCCGGAATGTGTGGTCGTCGATGACCTCGTTGCGCACGTCCTGCCACACGGCCTTGTTGCGGTAGTCGTCGACGATCGCCCAACTGATGAAGGCCACCATGGCCAGAGCGCCGACGACGCCGATCACCCACCACTTGAGGTTGGCCCGGCTGGGGCGGTCCAGGATGGGCCCGCTCGCCTCCTCGTCCCAGTCCTCGGTGATCGGGTGGGCGGGGTCGGTCGGCTGGGGCACAGCGGGTCCTTCGGCAGTGGTGTGTCGGCGCGGGTGGCGACAGGTGAGAAGATCGAACTCCGTCGATTATCCGCGATCCGCCACGATCGCGATGCACCCGCCTTCATCGAAAGGAAAGTCCGTGGGAGAACGACTGCGGCTCATGGCCGTCCACGCGCACCCGGACGACGAGTCCAGCAAGGGCGCCGCGACCATGGCGCGTTACTCCGACGAGGGCCACGACGTGCTCGTGGTCACATGTACGGGCGGCGAACGCGGTGACGTCCTCAACCCCCGGCTGGCCGATGACCCGACTGTTCAACGGGACATCGTCGAGGTCCGGCGCGGTGAGATGGCCAAGGCCGCGGCGATCCTCGGGGTGAAGCACACCTGGCTCGGTTTCGTCGACTCGGGGCTGCCCGAGGGTGACCCGCGGCCGCCGCTGCCCGAGGGCTGCTTCGCCCTGCAGCCGCTGGAGGACACCACCGAGGCGCTGGTGCGCGAGATCCGGCGGTTCCGCCCGCACGTCGTGCTGACGTACGACGAGAACGGCGGCTACCCGCACCCGGACCACATCATGACCAACCGGGTGACGATGTCGGCGATCGACGCCGCCGCCGACCCGCAGCGGTGGCCCGAGATCGGGGGCGCCTGGCAGGTGCTCAAGGTCTACTACTCGCACGGCTTCACCCGCACCCGCCTGATGGCCTTCCACGAGGCGATGGTCGACCGCGGGCTGGAGAGCCCGTTCGCCGACTGGCTCGCGCGCTGGGAGGACCGCGAGGACCGCGCCGTCACCTGCCGCGTCGAGTGCGCCGCCTACTTCGATCGCCGTGACGAGGCGCTCAAGGCACACGCCACGCAGATCGACCCGGACGGGCAGTTCTTCGCCTTGCCGCGGGAGATCCAGGCCGAGGTCTGGCCGTACGAGGAGTACGAACTCGCCCTGTCGTGGGTGCCCGTCGACCTTGCCGACGGAGCGGTCGAGTCCGAACTCTTCGCCGGGATTCCGGAACCCGGGGACCAGGCCGACGCGTTGGCCACCCGACCCGACCTGCCGTTGCTGGTCGACCGCCGTATCGAACCGACCGTGGAGATGCCCCGATGACCGCCCCCGATTCGTCCGTCTCCGCCGGGATCTTCGGCTTCCTGGCCTTCTTCTTCATCGGCGTGGCCCTGTGGCTGCTCATGCGGTCGATGAGCGGCAAGATCCAGAACATCGAGTACGACCGTCGCGATACGGAGCTTCGTGAGGGCGAGTCGGAGTCGGACACCGAGGCCCCGCAGGCCGGGCCGGCCGACGGTGCGGCCGAGTCGACGTCGGGTGAGGCGGAGCGCGGTGCGGAGGCGAACGACGCTCCGCCGGCCGAGGGTGACGGCGAGGGGTCGACTGGCGGGGACGCGACCGACCGCTGACTCAGGCGACCTGCCCGGCGGGGCCGTACAGCGTCAGCGACGCGGCGACGTAGTGCGCCACGAACGCGGCCACCGTGAAGGCGTGGAAGATCTCGTGGAACCCGAACCACCGGGGGAGTGGGTTGGGGCGCTTGGCGGCGTACACCAGCGCCCCGACGCTGTAGAGCACCCCGCCGACGATGATCAGCGTGACGATGGCCGGGCCGCCGCCGCTGAGCAGACCGCGCAGGTAGAACACGGCCACCCAGCCCAGGGCGAGGTAGACGGGCACGTACAGCCAGCGCGGTGCCGAGGGCCACAGCACCCGGAACGCCACGCCGATCAGGGCGCCGCTCCAGACGATGGCGAGCATCTGTCGACCCTGGTCGCTCGGCAGCAGCAGGGCGAACGGGGTGTAGGTCCCGGCGATGATGAGGAAGATGTTGGCGTGGTCCATGCGGCGCAGCACCGCGTCGACGGCGGGGCGCCACCGCCCGAGGTGATACGTCGCCGACGTGCTGAAGAGCAGGACCGCAGTGACGGTGAAGATCACGGCCGCCACGGTCGCCGGCCCGCTGGGGGCGACGGCGATCAGGACGATGCCGGCGGCCAAGGCCAAGGGCGCGGTGGCCGCATGGAGCCAGCCACGCAGACGGGGCTTCGCGCTGCGGAGCGCGGGGATGATCCGTTCGGTCATAACCTGACAGTAACCTACGGTTCCGTAGGTTGGCGAGCCGTACCCTCGAAGTGTCGGTTCCCGGGTGCTCGCGGGTCGGGTCGGAGTGCCCGAGAGGTCCGTTGGGCTGTCGTACCCGGCGGGTAATGTGTTCCCCGCCACGGTGACGGGTCGAGCCGCCACCTGATCAGCCCAGCCGAGGGGGAGTGCATGCCACTGCAGGACGTGTTGTATGCCGCCTACGAGCGGAGGTTGGTCAAGTACCTCCGCGACAAGCCACTGCCGCGCCATGTCGGCGTCATGCTCGACGGCAATCGGCGCTGGGCCAAGGAGCGCGGGAAGGGTACGAAGGCCGGCCACCAGGCGGGCGCGGACAACATCGCCGGGTTCCTCGAGTGGTGCGAGGAGGCCGGGGTCGAGGTGGTCACCCTCTGGCTGCTCTCCACCGACAACCTCAACCGCCAGGCCGACGAGCTCACGCCCCTGTTGGCCATCATCGAGAACGCCGTCAGCGACCTGGCCGACAGTGGCCGGTGGCGCATCCACCCGGTCGGCTCGGCCGACCTACTCCCCGAACACACCGACGAGGTCCTGCGTGACGCCGCCGAGCGGACTGCAGACGTGACGGGGATGGTCGTCAACGTGGCCGTCGGGTACGGGGGTCGCCAGGAGATCGCCGACGCGGTGCGCTCGCTGCTGCTCGAGAAGGCCGCGCAGGGACAGAGCATCGAGCAGGTGGCCGACGCGATCACCACCGAGGCCATCGGGGAGCACCTCTACACCAAGGGCCAGCCCGACCCGGATCTGGTGATTCGCACCTCCGGTGAGCAACGACTCTCCGGCTTCATGATGTGGCAGAGCGCGCACAGCGAGTTCTACTTCTGCGAGGTCTACTGGCCGGCCTTTCGGCGGGTCGACTTCCTCCGCGCGCTGCGCGACTACGCCGACCGGCATCGCCGCTTCGGTTCCTGAACGTCGACGCAGAAGTCACACCCGCACCATCCGACGCCAGCGACCACTTCAGCCTCGTGACCTGCAGAAACACCGGTCGACGGCAATATGACGAGCGGGTGAACTCTCGGCGACCCGCCGTCGGGAGTGTCGGCATCGCGCGTGTTCTCTCGTAGCGTGCGAATCAGCGCACCACACCCGTGGGGCGTTCGGGAGGAAGATCTCATGGCCACGATTGACCAGTCGTCCACCATCTCACCCGAGTTCCATGCCTCGGGCTCCGATGGCGGCTTGCGGACCTACGTGCTGGACACCTCCGTCCTGCTGTCGGACCCGCGGGCGATGCTCCGCTTCGATGAGCACGAGGTCGTGCTCCCGGTGGTGGTCATCACCGAACTCGAAGGCAAACGGCACCACCCAGAACTCGGCTACTTCGCGCGCTCGGCGCTGCGCCTGCTCGACGACCTGCGCGTCAAGCACGGTCAACTCAACCAGCCGATCCGGCTCAACGACCAGGGCGGCACGGTCCGGGTCGAGCTCAACCACACCGACCCGTCCTCGTTGCCGGCCGGTTTTCGGCTCGGCGACAACGACACACGCATCCTGTCGGTGGCGCGCAACCTGGCCAACGAGGGGCGTCACGTCACCCTCGTCAGCAAGGACCTGCCGCTGCGCATCAAGGCCTCCGCGGTCGGCCTCGAGGCCCAGGAGTACCGCGCCGAACTCGCCGTCGACAGCGGCTGGACCGGCATGGCCGAGGTCGACGTCACCGAGGCCGAGATGGACGAACTCTACGAGCACGGTCGCGTCGAGCACCTCGGCGCGGCCGAACTGCCGTGCCACACCGGGCTGAAGCTGCTCTCGCCGCGCGGCTCCGGGTTGGGCCGGGTCGGCGCCGACAAGCAGATCCGCCTCGTGCGCGGGGATCGTGACGCCTTCGGGCTGCACGGCCGCTCCGCCGAACAGCGCATCGCCCTCGACCTCCTGCTCGACCCCGACGTGGGCATCGTCTCCCTCGGCGGCCGCGCCGGTACCGGCAAGAGCGCGCTGGCGCTGTGCGCCGGGCTCGAGGCCGTGATGGAGCGTCGTGCGCACAAGAAGGTCGTCGTCTTCCGTCCGCTCTACGCCGTCGGCGGTCAGGACCTCGGGTACCTGCCAGGCTCCGAGGCCGAGAAGATGGGGCCGTGGGCGCAGGCGGTGTTCGACACGCTCGGCGCGCTCGTCTCCGGCGACGTCGTCGAGGAGGTCATGGACCGTGGTCTGCTCGAGGTGCTGCCGCTGACGCACATCCGCGGTCGGTCGCTGCACGACGCGTTCGTCATCGTCGACGAGGCCCAGTCCCTCGAACGCAACGTCCTCTTGACCGTGCTCTCGCGCATCGGCCAGAACTCGAAGGTCGTGCTCACCCACGACGTCGCCCAGCGCGACAACCTGCGGGTCGGTCGACACGACGGCGTGGCCGCGGTGATCGAGTCGCTCAAGGGCCACCCGCTCTTCGCCCACGTCACGCTCAACCGCTCGGAGCGCAGCCCGATCGCCGCGCTCGTGACCGACCTCCTGGAGCGCATCGAGGTCTGAGACGCATCCCACAGCGTGCGAGCCGGTGGCCACTCGGTCACCGGCTCGCACGTCGTGGTGCGCTCCCAAGACCTGTGACCTGCGCAAATGACCTCTGTCCACAGGGTTGTCCACACGGCTTACCGGTGGGTGAGACTCGGTTTGGGAGTTTCGCCAACCTCCGCTAAGGTCTTCGCTTGGTAACGGGTCGATAACGACAGTTGGCCCGCCACGGAGCGCCCACCCCCCATGCGGGCGCTCCTTGATGTGAGGACCTGCATTGACGAAGTACCAGAGCCGGCACGCGGCACCGCGGACGCCACTGATGACGTCCCTGAAGCGACCGCTGATCGGCACCGGCACCGCGCTGGCCCTCGTCTCGTCCGTCGGGGCCTTCGGCGCACTCAACGCCAACGGTGCTCCGGCCGATGCCGCCGACGCGACCGCGACGGCCCTGCCCGAGGGTGCGGCCACGCAGGCCGCGGCCTTCACGGCCACGCAGATGGCCGATGCGCAGCGCCTCGCCTCCTCGCGTACGGCCTCCAACGTCTCGCGCAGCGAGGTCCGCGAGACCGAGCGGGTGCAG
>NZ_BCRE01000177.1 GCF_001552435.1 Kribbia dieselivorans NBRC 106261 | reverse complement strand
GACCGCGCTCCGCTCGGGCTCGCGGCCCTCACGGCGGTGGCCCTCGTGATCGCCCCCGGGCTGGCGGTCGACGCGGCCGGCACGCGGCTGGGTCAGGGGGGTGGCAGTTACGACCGTGCGTTGCCGCGGTTGAGGCCCGGCACCCCGATCGTCGTGACGCTGCACCCCGGCGAGGAGGCCGTCGAGCCACTGCCCGTCGAGGCGCACGACCGGCCCGCGGACGGCGTGATCACCGCGGAGGGGATGAGATGGATTTCTCCCTCGACGACCTGACGACCGTCCTGCTCATCGGCGCGGGGGTGCTGGTGGTCTGTGTCGCGGCCGTGCGCCTGTCGGTGCGCTCCGGTCTGCCGACGCTGCTGCTCTACCTCGCGATCGGGTTGGGGATCGAGGGGGCCGCGCCGTTCCTGCGTTTCGACTCCCCCGAGGTGACCCAGGTCCTCGGGTACTTCGCGTTGATCCTCATCCTGACCGAGGGCGGTCTGACGACGTCGTGGCCGGGGATCCGCCGGTCGGTCCCGCCGGCGCTGGCGCTGTCGACGGTGGGGGTGCTCGTCTCGGTCACGGCGATGGCGGCGTTCGCCCATTACGCGCTGCGCATCGACTGGACCATCGCCTTCCTCATCGGGGCGGTGCTGAGCTCGACCGACGCCGCGGCGGTCTTCTCGGTGCTGCGGCGCGTGCCACTGCCCCGACGCATCTCCGGCCTGCTCGAGGCGGAATCGGGATTCAACGACGCTCCGGTCGTGCTCATCGTCACGGCCGTCTCGGTGGCGGCCGCGAACCCGCAGGCGAGCCACCCGTGGTGGCTCATCGCGGTGCTCGCGATCGTCGAACTCGTGGGCGGAGCCGCGATCGGCATCGCCATCGGTTGGCTCGGCGGGCGCTACATGCGGCGTATGGCCTCGAACTCCTCGGGTCTGTTCTCGATCGGGGTCATCGCCCTGTGCGTCCTGGCGTACGGGGTTGGCAGTTGGGCGCACACGTCCGGGTTCATGGCGACGTACGTGGCCGCGCTCGTGCTCGGCAACTCGGCGTCGCTGCCCCACCAGGCCGCGGTGCGCGGCTTCGCCACGGCGTTGGGGTGGATCGCGCAGATCGGCCTGTTCGTGCTGCTCGGGCTCATGGCGCACCCGACCGGGTTCCTCGCCCAGGTCGGGCCGGCGCTCGCCCTGGGGCTGGCGCTGCTGCTCATCGCCCGGCCGCTGTCGGTGCTGGTGTCGCTGACGCCGTTCCGCGTGCCGTGGCGTGATCAGGTGTTCCTGTCGTGGGCGGGCCTGCGCGGCGCCGTGCCCATCGTGCTGGCGACCGTCCCGATGACCCAGGGCGTGCGCGGCGTGACGTGGCTCTACGACCTCGTCTTCGTGCTCGTCGTCATCTTCACCCTGGTCCAGGGCCCGACGCTGCCGTGGCTGGCGCGCCGGCTGGGGCTGACCGAGGAGACGCACACGCTCGACATCGCCGTCGACTCGACGCCGCTGGAGGAACTGGACGCGGAACTGTTCGAGATCGAGATCGGTCCGCGGTCGCGGCTGCACGGTGTCGAGGTGTTCGAGTTGCGGCTGCCGAAGGGGGCCAACATCACGCTCGTCGTGCGGGACGGGCAGAGTTTCGTCCCCCAGCCCGGCACGGTGCTCCGCACCGGGGACCGCCTGCTCGCGGTGAGCACGGCCGCGGCCCGTGACGTCATGGAGCGTCGGATTCGGGAGGTCAGCGACAACGGGCGTCTGGCCGGGTGGTCCAGACGGTCGGCCTATAATCGACCGGACGCCTGATCGCTTCGGCGCCCATCCATCTCCACGGACCATGCCGGTCCACCGAAGTACCAAGGACCATGAATGCCCACCTACGTCTACACCTGCACCGCGTGCGGGCACACCTTCGAAGCCGTCCAGTCGTTCAGTGACGATGCCCTGACCGTCTGCCCGGAGTGCGACGGCGCGCTGCGCAAGGTCTACAACGCGGTCGGCGTGGTGTTCAAGGGTGGCGGCTTCTACCGCACCGA
This sequence comes from Kribbia dieselivorans NBRC 106261, assembly GCF_001552435.1. Taxonomy (GTDB): domain Bacteria; phylum Actinomycetota; class Actinomycetes; order Actinomycetales; family Dermatophilaceae; genus Kribbia; species Kribbia dieselivorans. Next base: position 8,132 of record NZ_BCRE01000177.1, on the reverse strand, counting down.
CTCCCGCGCCTCGAGTGTTGGAGCGTCGTCGGGCTCGGCCTCGACGTCGTCGACCGGTTCGTCGAGTTCTTCCGGTTCGTCCACAGCCTCCTCCAGCAGCACCTCGTCGTCCACAGCCGCGAGCTGACCCGCCGCCGACCCTGACGCGGCCACCTAACGTGGTCGCCATGAGTCGCCGCTCCCCCACTCGCCGCGCCGAGACCTCGGGCCCCTCCGCGACCGGGGCCCGGTTCGAGGCGATCTTGGGCCCCAGCCGCGCATCCCGGTGGCGACGCTTGGTGCTGCGTCGATCGCTGACGCTGCTGCTCCTCGTCGTCGCGGCCACCGTGCTGCTGCGCGATCAGGGTGCCGCCGAGGCCACCGTCGAGGTGGTCCGGGCGCGCAGTTCCGTCCCCGCCGGGGCCGTGCTCGACGCCGACGATGTCGAGGTGACCCGCGTGGCGGCGAGCGCCGTCGCGACCGGGTCGGCCACCGATCCCACGGCCCTGACCGGTCGACGCACCACCGCCGCGATCCTCGCCGGTGAGGTACTCAGCTCCGCCCGTGTCGTCGGGCCGGGGGCACTGGACGGCCTGCCGCGCGGTCATCGTGCCGTGGCCCTGCCCGTCGACGATGTCGACTCGGTCCGGTTGATCTCGTCGGGTGATCGCGTGGATGTGCTCCACCCCGGGCGCGACGGGCCGGTGGCCGCCGATGTGCTGGTGCTCGCCACCCCCGCCGCCGACGACGACGGCTCGGGGATCGTGCCCGCCGGAAGTGCCGGACATGTCGTCGTCGCGATACCCACGCAGCGGACGGCTCGGCTCGTATCGTCAGTGGAGTCGGGTGCGTCGTTCATCTTCGCCGCACGCTCCAGGAAGTAACACTTTCTGCAAGAAATCACTGCGGTCGCGTCGTAAGTCTGCTGACAGCGAACATTCGGGTTAGTGTCTACCCGGCCGTCAACCAACAGCCTGCGCCACGTGCCGGGCTGTCACACACGAGAGACAGGATTCACATGAAGGGCTTCAAGGACTTCCTCATGCGCGGCAATCTCGTTGAGATCGCCGTCGGTTTGATCATCGCCGCCTCGTTCGGCGCCGTCGTCACCACGTTCACCGCCGTGCTGATGTCCCTCATCGGCAAGATCTTCGGTACCCCCAACTTCGACACGTACCGCCCCGGCGGCGTGCCGGTCGGCGAGTTCATCACCGCCGTCGTCTCGTTCGTCATCCTGGCATTCATCGTCTACTTCTTCGTCGTGAAGCCGTACCAGGCCATGCGCGAGCGCTTCACCCAGGAGGAGGAGGCGACCACGGAGGAGTCCGTCGTGCTGCTCCGCGAGATCCGCGACTCCCTCCAGCGCGGCTGACCCAGCCACGCTGCACCGCAAGGGCCGGAGACCGATCATGGTCTCCGGCCCTTCGCCGTGTACCGGGCGACACTCCACTCGACGAGCAGGGCCAAGCCCACCGCCACGACGATCCCGAACAGGGCGCCCAGCAGCGGGTTCTCGTGGACCCAGGCGCCGGCGAGGGCTCCGAGGGTGACGTTGTAGATCGTCCAACTCGTGGCGCCCAGGGCCGAGAACCCCATGAACCGTCGGTGTGGGAAGCCCACGGCGGCGGCGGTGACGTTGATGGCCAGCCGCCCGGTGGGGATGAAACGGCCCGCGACGATGAGCGATCCCCCGCGGCGGCCGAGCTCCCGTTCGGCGAACGCGAACGAACGTTTGAGTCGTGGGCGGGCCGTGTGCCGCACCTTCTGCAGGCCGGAGCGTCGTGCGAGGACGTAGGTGAGGTTGTCACCACACCAGGCGCCGACGACGACCACCAGCGTCAGGACGATGAGATTCGGCGCCCCGGTCGCGGCCCCGAAGGCGGCCAGCGTGATGACCAGGGACTCACTCGGGACCGGTGGGAGGAGCGCGTCGAAGACGGCCAGCAGGAACATCGCGACCAGGGCCCACGGCGAGTCCGCGTGGGTGGTGACGAACGTGTTGATCGCGTCCAACATGGGTCAGTCCCAGTGCGGGGGGCGCTGCTCCTGGATCCACCGATCTCGGGCGGGGTCGGCGCTGCGGCGATTCGGATCGCCGTTCGCGCGCTGCCGGTCGCGGGGCCGGACGACGCGGACCTTCGGCTGCGGTGGCATCGGACCGTCCGGCGGGGCGGGCGTCTCAGCGGGGTTCATGGGCGGGGGCTCCGGGGTCGGCGGGGTCGGCTCGGCTGGCGGTGAGGTGACGGCCGGCTGGGCTGGTGGTTCCCGGCGCACCAGGGTGTTGACCGCGGCGATGACGCGGGCCTCCTCGCGCGCCGGATCGCGGAACAGGTCGACCGACCAGATCCGCAGGTGTCGCCAGCCGCGCGCCTCCAGTTGTTGGGCCCAGAGCCGGTCGCGTTGGCGGGTGTGTTCGGTGGCGGCGTAGTCGGGGCCGTCGATGTCGACGGCCAACAGCATCCGGCCCGGGCGGCGCGGATCCTCGACCGCGAGGTCGACCCGGCTGGTGCCGGTGCCGAAGTGGGTGTGGACCCGGTGACCGGCCGCCGTGAGTCGGTTCGCCAGGACCTGCACGAGCCGGGCGTCCTCACCGCGATCCTCACCGCGATCCTCACCGCTGTCCCTCCCGCGGGGCTTCCCTGCCGACGTCGTCGACCCGCGCGCCCCCGTGGGGTCGGCCCCGGCCAGGGCCACGAGTTCCCGCCAGGTCTCGCGACCGTCGGGGCGAGCCGGGATCGGTCCGCCCGGCGTCCGATCGGTGCTGCTGATGACCACGACGCCCTGCCGACCGCGGCTCGAGGCCAGCAGCACCCGGGCATGACCGAGTCGCCCGGCCAGCTCCGGCGAGCCGGGGGTGCCGACGATGATGACCACGTCACGCTGCTCGCGCTGGATCCGGTCGACGCCGCGCACCAGCAACGGTTCGTCGACCTGCGTGGCCACCCATCGACCGAGATCCTCGTCGTCGGCGATGACGTCGGCGAGCGCCTGCCGGATCTGGCGCGCGATGTCCTCGTCCATCGCCACCACCCCGAGGGAGGCCCCGGGCAGGGTGCGCGCGTGCTCGGCCACGCTTCCGATGACTCGTTCGACCACGGCCGCGGTCGAGGTGGGGTCACCGTCCTGACGGAACCGCTTGGCCGGCAACCGGCCCGGCACCGAGTGCAGCGGCTCGTCCCGGTAGGCGTTGACGAGGGCGAGGGTCTCCCCCGCCTGGTTGTCCAGGAATCTCAGCGACTGTTCACCCCACCGGGCCGCACCGGCGGCGTAGGCGCTGACCCCGTCGATGACGGTCGGCGTCGATCCGCCGGCCGCGATGTGAAAACCCGTCGGCGGCAACTGATCCGGATCCCCGATCACCAGCGCCTGACTCCCGCGGAGCAGCGAACTGGCCACGCGCGCGGTGGTCGTCCGGGCGGCGTCGTCGATGATCACGAGGTCGAAAAGTCGGGTCTGCGGGATGACCGCGGCCACGGCCAAGGGGCTGATGGCCCAGCACGGCGAGACCGCCGCGAGCACGTCTCCGGCACGTTCGATGGCCTGGCGGTTGGACACCGGCCGGGCCGAGTCGTTGGCCAGGTCGGCCACCCAATGGGCATCGGCCCGGCAGCGACGACCGGTGGCGCGCATGCCTGCGCGGATGCCCTCGGTGATGCGGGCGGCGTTGTCGCGCTGGACCTCACGGTCCTCCCGCACGTACGTGGCCAAGGCGCGACGCATCGCCGCTCCGTCGTGGTCGCCGTACCCCGGGTCCACACGGGAGATCTCGTCGACCACGGAGGTCCACCACACGAACGCGACCTCGCTGACCACGTCGTCGACACCGACGGCGCGGGCCGCGAGGTCGTCGACGAGGGGTCGCAGACCGGCGGCGTCGAGGGCGGCGATGGTGTCGACCGCCTGGGGCAGCGCGTCGATCCGGTGGCTCGCGCGCGCCAACCGACCGAGCCGAGCCCGCAGCGGGATCAGGTCGACGGCGGTGAGATCACCCCCATCGGGGGTGGAGGTCAACCGGGCCGAGAGCCAACGAAGATCTCGGTCCACGGCCGTGTGGGCGGCCACGGCGCGGTCGAGGCCATCGGGAACGCGCGGTCGACCACCGCCGCCGGTGAGGGCACGCCACATGACGCGCTGATTCTCGGCGGCCTGGAGCGCGCCCTGCAGGTCCTCCGGCGGCAGGCCGGGGCGCAGGAGCGAACGGGCTCGACGGACCTCGCGCATGCGGGCGATGCGCCCGATCTGGCTGCCGTCGGCGCGGTGTCGGCCGGCCACGGCGGCGATGAGGTCATTGAGGGGCTCGTCGAACACGCGGGGTTGGAAGACCTCGAGCGTGTCGTGGACCTGGGCCAGGGTACGGAGGATCTCCCCCCGGTCGTCGATCGTCCTGACCTCGGCGGGATGCAGATCGGCCATGACCCGGTCGAAGGCGGTGTCGAGCTCATCGATCTCGGTGATGATGCGGCCGATGACCTCCTTGGCCTGTCTGGCCTCGGCGGGTGTGCCGACTCGAGCCCGCCACCAGGGGTCGGCGGATCGATCGGCCGGCCACGCGCCGATCCGCGCCAGATGGCGGACGCGTTCACCGGTCTCCTCCGGGTCGGTGAGTCCGGTGATGACCGGGCCGGGCAGACGTACGCGCGAATGGGGCGCCCGGCTGCGCGCGGCAAGCGCGGCGATCGCCTCCTGGGCCTGATGCACCGAGACTCCCCACGGATCGCGGATCTCATGGAGGCATCTCGCGTGGGCATCGAGGGTCGCGGAGGCCTGGTGCACGAGGGCGAGGCGATGCTGTCGGCGCTCCTCGGCCGCGACCGGGTCGAGGGCGTAGGAGGGGCGATCGTGCCACCGCCCGGTCAGGTCCGCGGCGTCGAAGGTGCCGGCCGGGTCGCTGAGGTGCAGGACCGCGTCGGCCAGGGCGACCGTGTCCAGTTGATCGCGGACCGCCTCGATGGCGGCTCGCTTCTCGGCCACGAGCAGCACGCGCTGCCCCTGGCTGACCGCCTGGGCCACGGCGGAGGCGATCAGGCGAGAGGCCATCGTGCCGGCGGGGGCGCGCACGCACACGTTGTGCCCACGCGCAAGGTCGTCGAGCACGCGCTGCTCGTCCTCGCCCACATCGAGGACGAACCGGTCCGGGGAGAGCGGTTCGGGGATCACCGTCACGCGCGGGTTCGGCTCGAGGTCCGGCTCACCGAGCGCCAGGGCCGCCAGCAGATCGCCCTCGTCGCGGTGCTCCAGTCCCCAGAGGTCGGCGACCGCGGGGGCCTTCTCGTGCGGCAGGCCGGCGATCACCAGGCTCGGGCGGATCTGGAACCCGGCGATGTTCGCGCAGTGCTCGGCCAGGACCTGCCAGACCGGCTCCGGGTCGAAGGACAGATCGGTCGCGGCCGTGGCGAGCAGGTGGTCGGGGTCGAGCCGGATCCCCTGATCGCGCTCGAGGAAGGCGAGCAGCACCGGGTTGAGTTCGATGCGATCGGCGAGTTCGAGCGACAGATCGACACCCGCGGAGTCGTGATGGGGCACCAGGGTGCAGCGGCGCAGCAGCACCGGGGCGAGCGGGTCGGGTCCGGAGGACGCGACGTGCCATGTGGCCATGCCGAGCGCGAGATAGCAGGTCTGCAGACCGCGCTCCGCAGCCAGCCTTTCTGCGTGGGCCGTGATCGTCTGTCCGCGCGCGACTGCAGCCTCGTGGGCGCCGGGTTCGCGGACGAGTTCGCCCAGGCGGGCGGTGTTGCCGGCGAGGACCTTGGCCAGGCCGCCGGGGTGGGCCTGGCTGAGATCGAGCACGCCCGGGGAGTCGGGGTCGAACCACAGCAGGGTGTTGGGGCCGCCGAGGTCGACCAACTCGCGCCGCCACTCCACCGCTGCCTCGGCAAGCCGCTGCGCGCGCGATGGTTCAGCGGGCTCAGTCACCCAGACAGGCTAACAACGGAGCGCGCTGCGCGTGTCGACCTCCGACGGCGGGCCGTGTCAGGGGCGGTCGCGGCGCATGATCAGCCGCGGCATCCGGCTCGCGACGGCGTCGGTGACCCCCACCTGGCGAAAGCCCGCGTGCTCGAACATGGCCTTGGTGCCGACGAACGCCATGGTCAGGTCCATGCGCCCCGGCGGGTCGACCGGGTAGGCCTCGATGGCCGGAGCGCCGTTCGCGAACGCATACTCGACCGCACCGTCGATGAGGTGGCCGACCACGCCCTGCTTGCGGTGCCCGCTGCGGACCACCACGCAGATGATGCTCCACACCGGGACGTCGTCGATGGGTCGGATGAGTGTGGAGGCGACCAGTCGTGGCGTCTCGGCGCGTGGGGTGATGCTGCACCAGCCCACGGGCTCTCCGTCGCGATAGGTGACGACACCGGGCGGGTGCGCACGCCGCGTGAGCGTGCGCATGGCCTCTTCGCGCGAGTCGCCGCCCAGGTCGCGGATCTCGGCGGCCGACACGCGATGCGAGAGGCACCAGCAGTGGTTGGTGCGGCGGTTGGGGTTGATGACGGTCGCGAGGTCGTCGAAGCGATCCTCGGTGACCGGGTGTGTCTCCCAGGTGGTCATGCCTCCAGCCAACCACGGGCCATCGCGTACCCTTGACCGGTGGCCCCACCGGGCCGTTGCCCTCGTAGCTCAGGGGAAGAGCACTTCTCTCCTAAAGAAGGTGTCGCAAGTTCGAATCTTGCCGGGGGCACCAGCAGATCCATAGGTCAGGGACCAACGGGTCTTTCGGTTCAACGAGATGATCTCGGCGTCGGCCAGCGTCGCGTTCGCAGTGCTCGCGAGTGCCACCGAAACGAGCCTCCGTCGCACGTAATGACCTGTGACGCTCGGCCCTGACGTGTGACACTCACCCGCAGGTCAGCGGCCTATGCCATTCGGTTGGTGGCGCACGGGCCTCAGCGTGGCGCGCGCCGATACGTGCGGTCACAAAGCAGGCAGGCCGAGCACCTCCCGCACGGCGGCCTCGAGGCGGTCTCCACGGTCGTGGTCACCGATGTGACCGGTGAGGAACGCGATGGCGTACTGGCCGGCTTGGCTCCACCACCCGAAGCTCCCTCCGGTGCCGCCCATGCCGTAACCGTCCTGGTCCAGGGCCACACCGAGGCCCCATTCTCGGTTTCCGCCCACGACGAGGTCGGGCTCCTCCCCTCGCCCACGGGTCAGTTCGCCCACGAGAGCGGGGTCCACGATGCGACCGTGGGCCAGCGCCGCGTAGAACCCGGCCACGGACCGTGCAGTGCCGTGACCGTTGACCGCCGGGATCTCGGCTTGACGCCAACGCCGGCTGTTGACGACGTCCGGGTCGCGCGCCCCCGGCGGGTTGCCGATGGCCCGCTCGAACAGGGGCGGATACCCCGACTGGGCGGCCCAGAAGTCGTCCCCGAACCCAGTCAGATCCGCGACTCTGGCCAGGTCGCGGTCAGCGACCCCGATGTGGAAGTCGAGGTCGAGCGGACCGCAGATCTCCTCGCGGAGGAACGCTCCGAGCGGGCGGCCATCGACGGCACGGACGACCTGACCCAGCAGATGCCCGAAGAACAACGCGGATTCGCCCGTCGCGGCGCCCGGGACCCAACTCGGCTCCTGACGTGCCAGCAGGGAACACATCAGCTCCCAGTCATAGAACGCCCCCTGGGGCGCATCCGCGTCCAGCGCCACCACCCCGGCTCGGTGCGCGAGGACCTCACGCACCGACGCCGCCGCCCGCAGGTCGGGCCAGTAACGCTGCATCGGAGCGTCGAGATCGACGGCTCCCCGCTCCACCAGTTTCAGCACGCAGAGCGCGGCGAACGGCTTCGTCACCGAGTACGGCATGACCAGCGTGTCCGACCGCCAGGGCCGGGTGCGCGCCGCGTCGGCGAAACCGCCCCACAGGTCCACCACCCAGCGCCCGTCGTGCCAGGCCGCGAACGAGGCTCCGGTGCCGGGCTGCGCGTCCAGCACCTCGGCGAACACCTCACGCACATCGGAGAATCGTGCGTCGAGCCATCCGTTGACCTTCACGATCCCCATCCTCACGTCGGGTCGAGCGGACCGCCTCCGTTTCCACCCAGCAGTACCACGCGCCTGGTCAACTTATCCACAGGTGAGCCATGGAAACCCCTATCGACGCCCGAGACCTGCCATGGTGGAGGGACAAGCCAGCACGATTCACACAGGGGGAA
>NZ_BCRE01000176.1 GCF_001552435.1 Kribbia dieselivorans NBRC 106261 | reverse complement strand
GGGACAAGCCAGCACGATTCACACAGGGGGAAACATGTCTCGTCGTACCACCACCTTGTCCGCGCTCAGCGCCGTTGCGCTCGCTGTCGGGGGCGCACTCGCAGTGGCCACGCCCAGCGCCACCGCGGCCCCGGCCGCCGGGGCCGCCGCCACGTCCACGACGGCAGCGCGCTGTTCGACCAGCGGCAAGACCTTCAGAAAGGTCAACACGCTCAACGTCCCGAGCAGGGCCGTTCACACAGCCCGTCGCCTGCAGACGGACGCCAAGGACTGCGACAAGAGGGCCTTGGTCTGGCGCGCCACGAAGGACCGGACCCACCTGTCCTACGGCTTCCAAACGCCCGCCCAGGCCTTCGCCATCCCCGACCGCCAGGAGCGGCGCTACTGGTACCTGGCCAAGGCGCTGACCATCAAGCCGGGCACCTCGAAGACCGAGTTCGCAACCTACAAGGTGTGGCCGCGCGTGGCGACGAGGCTGCACGCCAACAAGGACGCCGCGTGGCAGGAGTTGGTCACTTCGGGCATGTACTCACAGCGTGAGGTCAACGCCATGCGACGCTCGGGGATCGGCTACACGGGTTGGCGCGTTGGCGTCAGCGCGGGCGGCCGCTGGGTCTTCGACATCGCCGGCGACTGACCCCCAGCCTGTACCGGCCAGGGCAGCGCACACGGCTCGTCGCCTGCAGAAAGAAGGCCTCGGCGTGGCGGGAACTCGTGACGTCGGGCATGTACACGCAGCGTGAGGTCAACACCATGCGCCGCAGCGGCGGTTACCTCGCGTTCGCCGTCGGTGTCAGCGCCGGCGGCGACTGGGTCTTCGCCGGTAGCGCCGACTGACCCGTGGCGAGGCCGGGAGGGGGACCTCAACGCTCGCTGAGTGGTCAATTTGTGTGGGATAACTCGTGGTTATCCCACACAGATTGACCACTCGGCGGTGGGGGGTCCT
>NZ_BCRE01000175.1 GCF_001552435.1 Kribbia dieselivorans NBRC 106261 | reverse complement strand
GGGGTTAGGAGCGCCGTCCGGCCGGCTCGTTGCCACAGCCACCGGGCCGCGACATAGGCGGCCACGGTCAGGGTGATCCCGAACAGCGGGGTGTCGAGCATCTCCCGCGCGGCGGCACTCAGGCCGGTCATCGGCGCTCCGCCTCGGGGTCGTAGCCGTCCATGCGTTCGGCGTCGCGGGCCAGCTCGCCGGCCTGCTCCGCCATCCCGCTCGGCGCCACGAGCCGGCGACGCTGCAGCCGCACGACGAGAGCCGCGCTCAGGGCGGTGACGACCAGCCCCGCCGCCCAGCCACCGACCATGCCCCCGACGACCGGCAGCCACTGGTCACGGATGAGCCCGAGATACCCGATGACGCCGACGCCGGCCGGGATGAACAGCAGGGGCAACTCGTCCAGCACGCCCTCGGCGGCCCGCTCGACCTGCGGCAGACCGCGCTCCCCGCGTACGAACAGCACGAGCAGCAACAGCAACATGCCGATGACCGGGCCGGGCACCGGCAGGTCCAGTGCCCGCGAGAGCAATTCTCCGGCCAGTTGACAGAGCAGCAGCACGAGGAGTCCGACGATCACGGCTGGCGCACTCCCAGCCGATTGAGGATGAACGCCCACTCCCACGCCGTCTCGTGCCACGCGTCGTACCGGCCGCTGCGGCCCCCGTGCCCGGCGACCATCTCGGTGCGCAGTAGCACGGGCGCCTCGGCCGGATCGGAGGTCGACACCTCGCGCAGCTTCGCGACCCACTTGGCCGGCTCGGCGTAGCTGACCCGGGTGTCATTGAGTGAGGTCGTCGCCAGGATCGCGGGGTGCGCGACCGCCGCCACGTTCTCGTACGGGCTGTAGGACTTCATGTACGCGTAGACCTCGGGGTCGGCCAGCGGGTTGCCCCACTCCTCCCACTCCCCCACCGTCAGCGGTTGGCTCGGGTCGAGGATCGTCGTCAGGGCATCGACGAACGGCACCTGGGCGTGCACGACGGAGAATCGTTGCGGGGCCAGGTTGACGACGGCTCCCATGAGCAGTCCCCCGGCCGATCCGCCCTCCGCGGCCAGTCGGTCGGGGGCGGCCCAGCCGGTCTCGACGAGGTGATCGGCGCAGGCGAGGAAGTCGGTGAAGGTGTTCGTCTTGTGGGCCAGTCGCCCCTGCTCGTACCAGTCACGCCCGAGTTCGCCGCCGCCACGCACATGGGCGACGGCGTACACGACGCCGCGGTCGAGCAGCGAGAGTCGGGCCACCGAGAAGTACGGATCAGAACTGATCTCGTACGAGCCGTACCCGGTCAGCAACGCCGGGTGGGTGCCGTCGGGCGCGACGTCGGCGCGGCGCACCACCGAGACCGGCACGCGCACCCCGTCGGCGGCCGTGGCCCACTCCCGCGATTCCGCGTACGCCGCCGGGTCGTACCCGCCGAGGACCGGCTGCTGCTTGAGCAGCACCTGCTCGCCGGTGGCCACGACGTGGTCGACGACGCTGCGCGGGCGCGTCCAGGACTCGTGCGTGATCCGCACCCGGTCGGTGTGGAACTCGGGGGTGTCGGCCGCCGAGATCGCGCCACCCGGAGCGCCGTAGGTCACGCTCTCGATCCGTGCGGTGTCCCACGGCGAGACTCCGTCGACGGGCTCGACCGACGTCGCCCGGGGCAGCAGGCGCAGGCCGGGCAACCCGTCGCTGCGCAGCGTGAGCACGGCGAAGTCGGCGAAGGCATCCATCCCCAGGAATCGCTCGCCCGCACCGGAGGACAGCAGCGGCCGCCACTGGTCGGCGCTCGTGGCCGTCAGCGGTGCCCAGGCCACGTCGAAGTCCTTGTGGTCGGTGTTGTGGGTGATGAGCAGGTGGTCCCCGGCAGGCTCGACGTCGTACTCGACGCCCTCACGGCGGGGGGCGACACAGCGCAGGGGGCCCAGCGGGTCGCGCAGATCCAGCAGGTGCACCTCGCTGGTCGTGCGGGAGCCGAGCGCCACCATGAGGTGGGTGTCGCCGCGCGAGGTGCCCACGCCCATCCAGAAGCGCTCGTCCGGCTCGGCCAGGATGAGCACGTCGTGGGCAGGATCGCTGCCGACCTCGTGTCGCCACAGTTCGTGCGGGCGCCACGCCTCGTCGACGCGGACGTAGAACAGGTACCGGCCGTCGCGGGAGAGTTCGACGCCGTACCCGGTGTTCGTCACGGCGGTGTCGAGCACGGCTCCGGTGGCCAGGTCGACGACGGTGACGTCGAAGCGTTCGTCGCCGGTGGTGTCGATGGCATGGGCCATGACGGCGTGGTCGGCCGAGACGGTCAGCGCGCCGACGGCGAAGAACTCGTGGCCGGCCGCGGCGGCGTTGCCGTCGAGGAGGACCTGTTCGCCGGTGACCGGGGCGTCCACCGCCGGCGGGGTCGCGCGGTCGGTCAGCGGGGCCCGGCAGGAGATGGCGTACTGACCGCCCTCGATCGTGCGGGAGTAGTACCACCACGGACCGTCGGCGACCGGCACGGAGAGGTCGGTCTCCTGGACGCGGGACTTGATCTCGTCGAAGATCGCCTGCCGCAGGTCGGCCAGATCCGCCGTGACCGCATCGGCGTAGTCGTTCTCGGCGCGCAGATGCGCGAGCACCTCGGGATTCTCCGGGTCGGCGAGCCATGCGTAGTCGTCGATGACGGTGTCGCCGTGGTGGGTGCGCGCGATGGGTCGCTGGGGCGCGCGCGGAGCAGTGCGGGTGTCGGTCACCCGGCCATGCTAGGTGTCGCAACCCGCACGCTGCGCGCCCCCTCGCGCACCCCTCACGCGGTTCGAGGTATGACTCGGCGGATTCCCGCCGGGTCATACCTCGAACCAGGTGAGGGGGTGGACCTCAGAAGGCCTCGATCTCGGCCTTGATCGCGTCGATCTTGTCCTGCGGGATGATCGCGCCGGCCATGCCGATGGCCTGGTTGACGCTCATGCCCTTGGCCATGCCGAGCATCGGGTTGCTCGTGACCCCGGGGGCGTGCTTCTCGAAGACGGCGGCGACGCGCTCGTCCTCAAGGAGCTCGCCGAGGGTGGTGGTGTTGAGGTCGTACGCCATGTCCTGCTCCTTTGGTGGGCCGGCGACTGAATACCGGCGGGTAACAAGAGGGAGCCTAACCGCCGACGGCCCGTGCGCCAAGCAGTGCCTTCAGATCCCCGAACAATGCCTCGGTCGCGTTGACGCGATACATCGGATCGACCTTGAGCGTGACCGAGCGCCCCGGCTGCAGCAGCTTGATCTGCACGTCGGTGGTCCCCGGGTGCTGGGCCAGGACGTCCTTGAGGTCCTCGATCCGCGCCGCCGTGGCCCGCGGCAGGTCGAGATTGAGCACGACCGGACCGCGGGGGCCGTCGGTGACCTCCGGCAGAGAGAGTTCCATGGCGTTGATCGAGACGGAGTCGTCGCCGCGGCGCAGCCGCCCCTTGACGGCACAGACCGTGTCCATGGCCAGCATCGTCGAGACGGTGAGGTACGCCTGCGGGAAGAACAGGCACTCGATGGCACCCTCGAGGTCCTCGACGGTGACGATCGCCCACAGGTCACCCTTCTTGGATCGCTTGACCTGCAGCCCGGTGATCAGACCGGCCACCGTCACCGTCGATCCGTCCGGGCGGCTCGAATCCTCGTCGAGCAGGGCGGCGATGGAGGTGTCGGCGGCCCGCTGCAGCACGTGCTCGATGCCGAACAGTGGGTGGTCGGAGACATACAGGCCGAGCATGTCGCGCTCATGGCTGAGCCGGGTGGCCTTGTCCCACTCGTGCGGCGGCACATCCGGCAGACCGGCGTGGTCGACGTCCACACCGTCATCGCCGCCGAAGTCGGCGAAGAGGGAGTCCTGCCCGATCGCCTCCTGCCGCTTGATGTCGACGAAGGCGTCGACGTAGTCCTCGTGGACCAACGCGAGGCCCTGGCGAGGGTGGCCCAGGCTGTCGAAGGAGCCAGCCTTGATCAGCGACTCGATGGTGCGCTTGTTGCACACCGAGGCCGGGCAGGCGTCGAGGAAGTCCTTGAACGAGGCGAAGCGACCGTGCTCCGCGCGGGCGGCGACGATCTCGTCGACGACGTTGCGCCCGACATTGCGGATCGCCTCGAGCCCGAAGCGGATGTCGGTACCGACGGCGGCGAAGTTGGCGACCGACTCGTTGATGTCGGGTGGGAGCACCTTGATGCCCATGTGACGGCACTCGTTGAGGTACAGGGCCGACTTGTCCTTGTCGTCGCGCACGCTGGTGAGCAGCGCGGCCATGTACTCGGCCGGGTAGTTCGCCTTGAGGTAGGCCGTCCAGTACGACACGAGGCCGTAGGCGGCCGTGTGGGCCTTGTTGAAGGCGTAGTCGGAGAACGGCAGGAGGATCGACCACAGGGTCTCGACGGACTCCTTGGAGTAGCCGTTCTCGAGCATGCCCTTCTCGAAGTTGGCGTACTCCTTCTCCAGGACCTCCTTCTTCTTCTTGCCCATGGCCCGGCGCAGCAGGTCGGCGTTGCCGAGGGTGTACCCGGCCAACTTCTGCGCGATCTCCATGACCTGCTCCTGATACACGATCAGGCCATAGGTGTTGCCCAGGATGGGGGTCAGCGCCTCGGTCAGCTCGGGGTGGATGTAGTCCACGTCCTGCTTGCCGGTCTTGCGCAGCGCGAAGTTGGTGTGGGCGTTGGCCCCCATCGGGCCGGGTCGGTAGAGCGCGAGCGCGGCCGAGATGTCCTCGAAGTTGTCCGGCTGCATCAGGCGCAGCAGCGACCGCATGCCACCACCGTCGAGCTGGAACACACCCAGGGTGTCACCGCGCGAGAGCAGGGCGTACGTGGCCTTGTCGGTCATGTCCTTGCTCAGCGCGTCGAGGTCGATCGTCTCGTCGCGGTTGGCCTGGATGTTCTCCAGCGCGTCGTCGAGGATCGTCAGGTTGCGCAGGCCGAGGAAGTCCATCTTGACCAGCCCGAGCGTCTCGCAGCTCGGGTAGTCGAACTGCGTGATGACCTGGCCGTCCTGCAGCCGCCGCATGATCGGGATGACGTCGATGAGCGGCTCGCTGGACATGATGACGCCGGCAGCGTGGACGCCCCACTGGCGCTTCAGCCCCTCCAGCCCCTTGGCGGTCTCGAAGACCTCCTGCAGGTACGGCTCGGACTCGATGTGGTTGCGGAAGTCGACACCCTCGCCGTAGCGCGCGTGGTCCTTGTCGTACATCTTCGCCAGCGGCACACCCTTGCCCATGACGTCGGCGGGCATGACCTTGGTCATCCCCTCCCCGACCGAGAACGGGTGGCCCATGACGCGGGCGGCGTCCTTGACGGCCTGCTTGGCCTTGATCGTGCCGTAGGTGACGATCTGCGCGACCCGCTCGTCGCCGTACTTCTCGGTGACGTAGCGGATCACCTCGCCACGCCGGCGCTCGTCGAAATCGACGTCGAAGTCGGGCATCGACTTGCGCTCGGGATTGAGGAACCGCTCGAAGATCAGACCGTGCGGGATGGGGTCGAGGTCGGTGATGCCCATCGCGTAGGCGCACATCGAGCCGGCACCGGAGCCTCGTCCGGGGCCCACGCGGATGCCGTTGGACTTGGCCCAGTTGATGAAGTCGGCGACGACGAGGAAGTACCCGGGGTAGCCCTTGCCGACGATGACGTCGACCTCGTAGTCGGCCTGCTTCTGCGCGTAGTCGGGCACGCCCTCGGGGAACCGTCGCCGCAGACCGGTGTTGACCTCCTTGATGAACCAGGAGGTCTCGTCCTCCCCCGGCGGGCAGGGGAAGCGCGGCATGTAGCGGCCCTCCCCCTCGGTGAAGGAGACCTCGCACATGTCGGCGATGAGCAGCGTGTTGTCGCACGCCTCGGGCAGTTCCCGCCAGAGTTGGCGCATCTCCGCCGGGGACTTGAGGTAGTAGCCGTCGCCGTCGAACTTGAACCGGTCGGCGTCCAGCAGCGTCGAGCCGGAGTTGATGCACAGCAGCGCGTCGTGCGGCACCGCGTCCTCACGCTTGACGTAGTGCAGGTCGTTGGTCGCGATCAGCGGCAGCTTGAGGTCCTTGGCAAGCTTGAGCAGGTCCTGGCGCACCCGACGTTCGATGTCGATGCCGTGGTCCATGAGCTCGCAGAAGTAGTTGCCCTCGCCGAAGATGTCGCGGAACTCCGCGGCCGCCTCACGGGCCTTGTCGTACTGCCCCAGACGCAGGCGCACCTGCACCTCACCCGACGGGCACCCGGTCGTCGCGATGAGGCCCTTGCCGTAGGTGTTGAGCAGCTCGCGGTCCAGCCGCGGCCACTTCGCGAAGACCTGATCCAGCGAGGCCTGGCTGCCCATCCGGAACAGGTTGTGCATGCCCGTGTTGTCCTTGGCCAACAGGGTCATGTGGGTGTAGGCACCACCACCGGAGAGGTCGTCCCCGGGCCGGGTCTTCTCGTCGCCCCACTTCAGGCGCGAGCGATCGGAGCGGTGTGTGCCCGGGGTGACGTAGGCCTCGAGACCGATGATCGGCTTGACGCCGTACTTGCGTGACTTCGACCAGAACTCGTAGGCCCCGAAGAGGTAGCCGTGGTCGGTCGTCGCGACCGCCGGCATGCCGAGCTCCGCGGCGGCGGCGAACAGGTCGTCGATTCGCGCCGCACCGTCGAGCATGGAGTACTCGGTGTGGTTGTGAAGGTGGACGAAGTTCTTCTCGCGGGGCAGGTCGCTGGACATCGAGCCAATCTTAGGCGGGCGGATCGACAACGATGTCCGGGCGCAGGTCGTCGTCGGCAATCTCCTTCTGCCACTGCGTGATCAACGCCGACAGTGCGCTCACCCGGGCCGCCAGCCCGGCCGCGTCCTCGGGACCCGACGGGTCGCTTCCCGCCAGGGAGTCGAGCACCTGCGCGGCATGCGAGAACAACTCCTGATCATGGCGCAGTTCCGGGTGCCAGGCGGCGGCGAGCACGAGGTACCCCAGCTGGGTCACCGCGCGCGCGTAATCGAGGTAGGGCTCCACCCGCACCGGATCGTCGGCCTTCGCGCGGCCGGTCGTGCCCTCGCCCTCGAGGAGCTGGAAGTACAGCACCCGACGGTGCTCCTGCTCGTCCCGACCGGTGACCCGCCCGGCGGCCAGGTCAGCCACGACCGCCGCGATGCCCTCGAGCGTGCGCACCTTGGCGGCCCGCACGAACCGCACCGCCGACGAACGCGGCATCGTCAACCAGAGCACGCACAGGGCCACGGCCACCCCGATGAGCGTGTCCACGGCCCGATCACGCACCACCGCGCCCATGGGGTGATCGAAGTTGCCGCCCGTGGCGATGGTCAGCGCCAACGGCGTGATGACCACCACGGCCAGGGCGTAGTTGCGGGTGACGAGCATCTCCACACTGAACTGGAGCAGCACCACCACCAGGAGAAGCCCCCACGAACTGGGGTGGATGGCAATGATGACGCCGAAGACGAGCAGACCGGCCAGGGTCCCGAGCAGACGTTGCAGGCCGCGCGTCGTCTGGGCGACCCGTGAACCGCCCTGGTGGAGCACGAGGGCGGCGAAGGCCACGGCCCAGTACACGTGATCGGAACCGATCGCCGAGGCGATGGCCCCGGCGATCGTGGTGGCCACCGCCAGCCGCAGCGCGATGAGCAGCACCTCGGAGGGCCACCGCAGGCTGCTCCGCAGGAGGTACGACGGTTCGGGGCGCCCCAGCGCCGTCTCGCGCAACTGTTCGGCGTCGACCCCGAGGTCCTCGGCGGCCAGGTCGACCCGATCGTCGGTGTCGTGGGCCACCCCACGCGGGTGCAGCGGGTCACCCTCGGTCACCCCGGCCGACGAGGCGAGGCGGGTCAGGTGTCGGTCGTGGATCCCCTGGAGTTCGGCGGTGAGACCGACCAGACCGGCCGGCACCCGACCGGCTCGCGGTCCGGTGGCATCGCGCAGCGTCGTCCAGGCGTGGTGCAGCGCAGTCGAGGCCCGGGAGCGCGCGGCGCGCAGGTCGTGCTCGGCAGTCTCGAAGGCCGACACGGCGCGCTCGGCGGCCTGGACCGCACGGCGCTCCGGTCGGTGTGGGTCGACGATGAGGTCGGACATGCCGACGATGATCGCGACGATCGCGCCTGAAGTCGCGGCGAGGAGGAGTTCACCGCCGTGGTGGCCGGCGTGGGCGACGAGATAGTAGCCGATGCCCGTCTCGAGCACGAAGAAGTACGACCCCGGCGGGCCGACCTTGAGCGTGTTGCACAACACGGCCGCGACGACCGCCACGACGACCATGAACGGCACCAACAGCCACGGGTACGACGCGGCGACGACCCCGAGCCCGAGACAGCCCAGCAGGCCGACGGCCACGACGAGCATGAGCCGCAGGCGGAATCGCCCGGCCGTGGTCGGGCCGTACAGCACGGTGAAGGCCCCCAGGCCGGCGATCAGACCCAGTCCCTCACGCCCGGCCAGGATGCCGATCGCCAGCGGGATCGCCATCGTGAGCGCCGCCTTGAGCGCGATCGGCCACCGCGCCGGCGAGTCGTTGATGGTGAAGACCGACCGCAGCGCCACGCTGCCCACGGCCCACGTCCGGCTGGCGGTCACAGTCGTTCCAGGGCGGTGCGCAACTCGTCGGGGTAGGCGCTCTCGAACTCGACGTACTCCCCCGAGGCCGGGTGGAGGAAGCCGAGCCTGGTGGCATGCAGCCACTGGCGATCCAGACCGACGCGGGCGGCCAAGGCCGGGTCGGCGCCGTAGGTCAGGTCGCCGACACACGGGTGGTGGAGCGCGGCGAAGTGCACGCGGATCTGGTGGGTCCGGCCGGTCTCGAGGTGGATCTCGAGGAGGCTGGCCGAGCGATAGGCCTCCACCAGGGCATAGTGCGTCGTGCTGGGTTTGCCCGACTCCATCACCGCGAACCGGTAGTCATGGCCGGGGTGACGACCGATCGGAGCCTCGATCGTGCCGACGAGCGGGTCGGGCAGGCCCTGCACGAGGGCGTGGTAGGTCTTGTCCACCTCACGGTGGCGGAAGGCGTTCTTGAGCACGGTGTAGGCCAGTTCGGACTTGCACACGACCATCAGGCCCGAGGTGCCGACGTCGAGTCGGGAGACGATGCCCTGCCGTTCGCTGGCACCCGAGGTCGAGATGCGGTAGCCCGCGGCGGCCAGGCCCCCGACGACGGTCGGCCCGGACCACCCCACGGACGGGTGGGCGGCCACCCCGGCCGGTTTGTCGACGACGACGATGTGATCGTCGTCGAAGACAATGCCCATGCCCGGCACCGGTTCGGCGATGACCTCCAGCGTCGGGCTCGCCGGGGCCGACGGCAGGGTGACCTCGAGCAGTTCTCCGGCCACGGCCCGCTCCGACTTGCCGACGACCCGGCCCGCCAAGACGACGTGCCCGGCCGCGGCCAGGTCTGCGGCCTTGGTCCGGGACAGCCCGAGGAGTCGGGCCAGGGCGGCATCCACGCGTTCGCCGTCGAGCCCCTCGGGGACGAGGATGGCGCGCTGCTCAGACATCGGTGGCGCTCGGATGCTCGTCCGAGCCCTCGCGGGAGCCGTCCAGGTGCAGGCCCATGGCGGTGAACACGGCGATCGCCACGGCGGCCCCGACGATGGCGATGTCGGCGACGTTGCCGACGAACCAGCCGAAGTAGTCGATGAAGTCGACGACGTGCCCGCGGCCGGGACCCGGATCGCGCACGAGTCGGTCGACGAGGTTGCCCAGGGAACCGCCGACGATCAGACCGAAGGCCCAGGCCCAGGCCTGGTCGTTGAGTCGTCGCGACCACACCAACACGAGCACCGTGACGACGACCGCGATCAGGGTGGTCAGAAGGGTGTTGGAGTCGCCGAAGGAGAAGGCCGCGCCCGGGTTGCGCAACAATCGCAGGGTGATCCAGTCACCGATCAGCGGCCGGACCTGACCGTCGCCCAGGGCGCGCAGGGCCCACTCCTTGGTGAGCTGGTCCAGCGCGAGCGTCACGACGGCCACGATCGCCATGACGCGCTTGGGGCTCAGCGCCGTTCCTGCTTGGTCTTGCAGGCGACACACAGCACGACGCGCGGTGCGAACTGCAGCCGGGCCTTGCCGATCGGGCCGCCACAGGAGTCACAGACGCCGAACGTGCCGTTGTCGAGACGCTCGAGCGCCTCCCGGGCCTCGGCGAGCATCGTGCGGGCGCTGTTCGTCAGGGCGATCTCATGGTCGCGCTCGTACTGCTTGGCGCCCGAGTCGGCCTCGTCGTCGCCGGCACCCTGACCGAAGTCGCGCATGAGATCGGCCAGATCCGCCTCGGCGGTGGCGATCTCCGCCGTGAGGCTCTCGATCGAGGTCAGCAGCTGCTGGCGCACCTCCTCGACCTCGGCATCGGTCCACGGCTCCTCACCCGGCAGCACGGGCAGGGTCTCCGCCCGCACTCCAGCGGCGGTCGGCTTGGTCGTCCCCTTGGCCATGATCCCCTCCTTCGACTGTCAGCGGCGGTCTCACACGCGCGGCGGCGCTGTCCGTGTGACAGCGCCTTGCTCCATGTCGGGAGCACGTTACATGACGTTGGTGGGTTCAGGGTGCGGAGCGCCGAAACGATTGCGCCCCGACCGCGCTCCTCACGCGATTCGACTCCCTCACGCGATTCGACTCCCTCACGCGATTCGAGGTAATGGCGACCGCTGGAGCGGTCGCCATTACCTCGAATCGGGGTGGAGCGGGATGGCGCTGTGACGCGCCCGGGGTCAGTTGCCCTTGTTGGCCTCGACCGGACCGATGTTGTCCAGTTCCTTGAGCTGGCCGGTGATGTACGACTTCAGACGGCCGCGGTAGTCGTGCTCGAAGCCCTTGAGCTTGTCGATCTGACCCTGCAGGGACGTGCGCGCCTGGTTGAGCTCGGCGAGCACGCGCTCGCGCTGACCCTCGGCGTCGCCGACCAGCTTCTTGGCCTGGGCCGTCGCCTCGCTGACCAGGGTGTCGCGCTTCTGCGTGCCTTCAGTGACGAGCGAGTCGCGCTTCTGCGTGCCCTCGGCGATGAGCGAGTCGCGCTTCTGCGTGCCCTCGGCGATCATCGCGTCACGCTTCTGCGTGCCCTCGGCGATCATGGCCTGCGAGTCGGTCGTGGCCTTCTTGACCAGGTCGTCGCGCTTGGCCTCACCCTCGGCGACGAGGCGGGAGCGGGTGCCCTCACCCTCGGCGATGTGCTCGTCGTGCAGGCGCTGCGCCAGGGCGATGATGCCGGCCGCGTCGCCGCCACCGGTCGTTGCACCGGCACCGGCACCGGCGAAGGCCGCCGTGGCCGTCGGCGCGGGAGCGTTCGCGG
>NZ_BCRE01000174.1 GCF_001552435.1 Kribbia dieselivorans NBRC 106261 | reverse complement strand
GACCAACGCGCTGCCGCTGTGCTGGCAAGACCACCGGCGCATCCACAACCCCGACTACGTCCACGAACGGGTCCGAGAACCCGACGGCACGCTGACCATCCGGTTCCACCGGAGGCGACCATGACCACGCGTCGCACCAAGGGAGAAGTCTGTCCCGGGGCAGAGGTGCGCTGTGGAGGAGGCGTCTGTCCCGGAGGAGGAGTCCCCGATGGAGCAGGAGTCTGTTGTGGAGACGAAGCGCGCCTTGTGGGACGCCTCAGGTCAGCCCACGCAGCCGGGCCAGGTCGACCACTGCTGGCCGTCCCAGCGACTGGCGTCGATGGCCTGCAGACTCGGGATCTGCTGGGCACCCGGCACACCCAGATCGACGGGCGTCGGCAGGTTGGCCGACTGCCGCGCGTCCGGGCCACCCTCGCGGTAGGTGAGCGCAGCCGCGGATCCGGTCTGCTGGGCAGCCTGGGCGAAGTCGACCCCCACGTCGGTCGCGGCCGAACTGTCGGAGCTGCCCGAGGTGGCGGTGCTGCCCGAGGTGGCGGTGCTGCCCGAGGTGGCGGTGCCGCCCGAGCCGGTCGTCACCGCGGCGATGACGGCCTGGGCGGTGGTCCGATCTGCTGCGGAGGCGACCGGCAGCGACTGAGTCGTCACGACCTGCTCGCCATCGGCCGCCGGAGCGACCACCGACGTCCGTACCGCGGTCAGCTCACCCGACGGGGACAGGTCATATTGCGCACTGAGCCCAAGATTGGCCGTCCCGCCCGCGGAGGTGGTCGACTCGCCGAGCAGGCCGGCACCGAGGTCCTGTGCAATCTGGGCTCCGGCCGTGACGCTGACCGTCTGGGAGCCGTCGGCGTTCGTCTGCACCGAGGTCACCTCGCCGCCCGCGCCGCCAGCAGCCTCGGGGTCGTCGATGACGGCCTGCACTGCCGCGGCTGCCGTGGTCGACGCTCCACCGCCGTGCGTCGTCGCCACGGGCGCGCGTCCGCTTGCGCCGCCCATGCCCAACTGCTGCGCCGACCAATCGATCAGACCGCGCGAATCACCGATGGGCGACGACGTCACTGCGGCATCCATGACCTGGTCGTAGCGAGCCTCGTTGACGATCGCGTGCATGTCGGCGGGGGTCGAGGCGGAGTACAGCTGGGTCACCGCACCCGGGATCGCGCTCGGGGACGCGGCGGCTGCGACAACAGGGCTCGTGGGCACCGCGCTCGTGGGCACCGGGATCGAGCCGGCGCCGGGCGCGTCGGTCACGGCCACGCGGTAGGTCCCGTCCGAGAGCTGCTCGACCCGCACGACACGGTCTGCGCCGGCGGCGACCTGCGCGGCCGAACGGACCCCTCCGGAGGGCGACACCCCGCCGGAGGCGGTGGCGCCACTCGACCCGTCGACGGCACACGGACCGCTCGAGATCGGCCCCTCAGCGGACGGCGCTCCGGCCGCCCCGGGCGCGCACCCGCCGGTCACCGTGCAGACGGCGCCGCTGAAGCCGCGCGTGAACGCCGATCCACCGGCGACCGCGCCGATCACCGACGTGGCCACGACGGCGGCGACGATCGTCATGCCGATCGTCTCCAGCGTGGCCTGCCCGCTGTCGGCCTGGCCGTGCGCGGATCGTGGTGTGGACATGATGAAACCCCCTCGCGGGCAAGTATGTCTGGGCCCAGCGCCGGGGACATGGGCCCGCAGGCCCGTTCCTCCGCGGCGCGACGCACGGTTCAATGGGCTGTGGACGACGATCGCCCAACCACGGGTCGATCCGTTTCACCATCAGCAGAGCAACAACACAAGGGGGAGAGAGCGCGTGCGAGTGGCGCTGACCGTATTGGCCTGGCTGGGCACGGTGATCACGTTGGCCGTCTCGGCCACGGCGCTGGGGGTGCTCGGCAACCTCATCGGGGCCAACAACGGATCGCCGTTCGTCGCGCTCGTCGTGCGCACCACCTTCGTCCTGCTGGCCCTGGCCATCACGGTGGCCTTCGTCGTCGCCCGGTCCGACGGCACGTCGGGGGCGGTCTGGCTGTCGGCGGCGGTCGTGGCGTATCTGCTCGTGCCCCTGACCTGGGATGGCAGCCTGCTGTTCGGCAACCAGTTCCTGCCGTGGTGGGGAGCGGCGATCTTCGACCTGTGCATCTGGACCCTGGTCGCCCTGGCCGTCGTCGAGTTCGAGTCGAGCCTCGCGCGCCGCCGTGCGCGCACTGCCCCGGTGAACACGGGGTTCCACCAGCCGTACGGGGGGCAGTGGTGAGCGGGAGGTCGACGGCGTCGGTTGAGGTGGCGCGGGCGCGAGGCAGGTCGGGGGCGATGCTCGGAGCACCGTGGCTCAAGACGTTCGGGGCACCGCGGCTCAAGGCGGCGACCGTGTGTCTCGTCGCGGCGCTCGCCCTGAGTGGCTGCGCGAGTGACTCCCAGGCCGAGGCGCTGCCGCCGTCGTCCGCGGCGCGACCCTCCACCCCGCCGCCGACGCCGGTCGAGCCGGTGACGAGCGCGCCGTTGGAGTTCCGTACCATCAACGGCGCCCACTTCACCCTCAGCGTGCCCGGCGGGTGGCGCGAGGTTGTCACGAAACCGACCGAGGGCACGCCCGGCACCTGGGTCTACACCCAACGGTCCGCGCCCGCGGCCACCCCGATCGGCGTCGGCATCGTCGTCGACGACCAGCCCAAGGCCGACGTGTTCCAGCAGTCCATGGCGCTCGAGATCGCCAAGAAGGTCGAGGAGGTCAAGGACTTCACCCGCAGCGAGATCACTTGGCCCGGAGCGGAGTACGCCGTCGTCATGGAATGGACCGAACCGACTGCCGGCACGAAACCGGTCTACCGGCGCACCCGCCAGATCATGGCCCAGGTCAACCCGGGGCTGATCGTCAACGCCGTCGCCGTCGGCGAGGCCAAGGACTTCAAGGACTCCGATCTGCTGCTGGCGTTGAGCACGTTCACCCCGAAGTAGCCCGCGGGCACGGCGCCCTGGGTGGGGTGTTCGGGCGGTCGTTCGGGCACGATCGCTGCGGCTTGGGGCAGTCCTCCCCAATGCGCCGTCCACGATCTGCGGGATACGTTGGGCGACGATGCAAGTCCGGCTATGGTCGGACGTGGCCCCCGACCCCCCTCAGGAGTGGACCCTTGCCCGAGGTGACCCAGACACCGGAGCACGCCGACGCGACGGCTGGACCCAGCGACGCTCCGGCCGTGACGAACGACGACCAGACGGCTGGACGCAGCGACGCTCCGGCCGCGGCGAACGACGACCAGCTCATCACCTACCCGAGCGCCCAGTTCCCCGGACCACCGTCGGTCTCGGTGCAGATCCCCTCCGACTGGGCGCCGGTGCGCGTGCTGGGTGCCCACATGGCGGCCCGCCGGGTCGACACCGACTCCAGCTTCGCGCCGAACATCGTGGTCCGCGGGTACGTGCGCGACGACGCGTTCACCCTCGCCGACGCCATCGACGAATTGCGTGAGCACGTCGAGGGCCTGCCCGATGGCCAGGTCGACGCCCCGTTCGACATCGAGATCGGCGACGCTCCGTTCGTCGGGTGCAACGTCTCGTGGCACGACCCGGAGCTCGGTCAGGTCGTCCAGGTGCACCTGTTCACCGCCGCCGCCCGATCGAAGCGGATCGACGTGGTGCAAGTGACCGGTTCGGTCTGCGGCGACGGTGCGGTCGACGATTACGCGACGCTGCGCGGGATTCTCGAATCCGTCGCCGTCACCCGATGACCATCGACCACCTCACGGAAACGGCCACCATGTCCCTGAGAGTCGGCGCCGCCACGGACGTCGGTCGCGTGCGCGACCACAACGAGGACGCGGCACTCGCGGAACACTCGGTGTTCCTCGTCGCCGACGGCATGGGCGGTCACGCCGCCGGTGAAGTGGCCAGCCAGATGGTCATCGAGGCGATGCGCGAGATCGCCAGCCGTGACGCGTTGACCGTCGACGACCTCGTCGCGCAACTCGACCTGGCCAACACGCGGATCATCGACGAGGCCGAGGCCAAGCCGGAGCGTCGTGGCATGGGTACGACCGCCACGGGCCTGGCGGTGGTCAACGCCGACGGCGCCGACCACTGGGCCGTGTTCAACGTCGGCGACTCGCGGGTCTACCGCTTCATCGACGGGCAGCTGACCCGGGTGACGGTCGATCACTCCGAGGTTCAGGAGCTCACCGACGCCGGCGTCATCACCGAGGCGGAGGCGCGCGTGCACCCGTTGCGCAACGTCGTCACCCGATCGCTGGGTGTGACGCCGACGCTGGAGGTGGACACCTGGGTGTTTCCGCCCTTTCCGGGTGAGCGATTCGTCATCTGCTCGGACGGGCTGACCAACGAGGTCGGCGACGACGACATTGCCTGGATCGTCGGTCAGCAGGATGACCCCCAGCAGACCGCCGAGGAACTGGTGCGCGCCGCCGTGGAGCACGGCGGCCGCGACAATGTCACCGTGATCGTCGTGGCGCTGGACGCCGTCGACGAGGAGGACTCCGAGACCGTGCCGCGCACGACGTTTGAGCCGAACACAGGAGAGTGAGCAACGTGGAGATGACGACGAGCCCGCGTGAGGGCTGGATCGATGTCGCGTCCGGCGACGTCACTGTCCTGGCCGAGGGCAACCCGCACCTGGCCGATGCCCTGCGCGGGGCCATCGCCGGGCGGGACGGGGACACCGCGATCGAGGCGGCCCTGGACATCCTGACCCAGGCCGGGTGGCGGCAGGCCCGCGACTTCGCGCTGGCGGCGACCCACGGCGACCAGGTGCGGATCGTCGTGCGCGGTGATGCCTTCGCAGTGGTCGATACGCAGTCCGAGGCCTACGACGTGCGCAGCCCGAACCGCACTCCGTGGCTCGACACCGAGTTGAGTGGCGTGACGCACGTCCACCTCGAGACCGGACTCCCCGAGCCCGAGCCCGAGCCGGAGCCCAGTGGCTGGGCCCTGCCGTCGGCGTTCGGTGGTGCTGTGGGTGCGGCCGGGACTGGTGCTGTTGGTGCGACCGGGACTGGTGCTGTGGCTGCTGGGGCTGGAGCGGATGCAGGTGCGGCGGTCGTGGGTGCCGGTGCCATCGCGGCCGACAACGCCCCGATCGAGGAGGAGGCCTGGCCCGGCGGTCTGGCCTCTCCGCACGAGCCGGTCAGCGTCGATGCCACGGGCTTCTCGGCTCCGGCCGTGCCGCCGGTCGGTGGGACTGCCGCTGTGGTGCCCGTCGCGGCTCCGGCGCCGGAGGAGACGGTCGACCCTGCCGAGGCCGCGGCGCCGGTGCAGGCGTGGGGTGGGGAACGCCCTGAACAGGTGGCCAGTGAGCAGGTTGTCAGCGAGCCGGCCTACACCGAGTCGGCCTACACCGAGCCGGCCTACGCCGAGCCGGCCTACGCCGAGTCCCCCTACCTGAACGACGACGACCAGGCACCAGCCGGTCCGGTCGTCCTTGCCGTGCTCTGCCCGCAGGGACACACCAACGCCCCGCACGCCTCGCACTGCCGCGTCTGCGGTGAGGCCATCCCGCCGCAGCAGGCCACCGAGGTCGCCCGCCCGGCCCTGGGCGTCCTGACCCTGACCACCGGCGACAGCGTCGACCTCGACCGCGGCGTGCTCCTCGGCCGGTCCCCCAAGGTCGCCCCGGACATCCCCGAAGCCCACCGCCCCCACCTGGTGCGCGTGCCCAGCCCGGACAACGACATCTCCCGCAACCACGCCGAGATCATCCTCGACGGCTGGTACGTGCTGCTGCAGGACCTCGGCTCCACCAACGGCACGACGCTGACCCTGCCCGGCCAGGACCCGATCCGACTGCGTCCGCACGAGCAGACCCCGATCGAGCCCGGAGCCGTGTTCACCCTCGCCGAGCAGGTGTCGGTCACGTTCGAGGCGCGCTGAACCGATGAACACCGCGGCGGCTCCCGAGATCCCGGGGCTGGAGTACATCCAGCCGCTGGGCTCGGGCGGCTACGCCGACGTCTACCTGTACCAGCAGCAGATGCCGCGCATGCGCGTGGCGGTGAAGGTGCTGCGCCAGGAGGGCCTGACCCCGGCGCTGCGCCAGCAGTTCGTCCATGAGGCCGACCTCATGGCCCAACTCATGGACCATCCATACATCGTGCAGGTCTTCCAGGCCGGCCAGGCGGCAGACGGCCGGCCCTTCCTGGTGATGAAGTACTACCCGCCGCCGAACCTGGCGCAGCGCTCGCGGCAGTCCCGGTTCACCGTCGAGGAGGTGCTGCGCACCGGAGTGCAGTTGGCCAGCGCGGTCGAGACGGCTCACCGGGCCGGCATCATCCACCGCGACATCAAGCCCGCGAACGTGCTCGTCAGCCAGTACGGCGCTCCGGGCCTGACCGACTTCGGCATCGCCGGGCGCGGAGCGTCGCTCGACGAGCCGGACGACGACGTCGGCGTGTCGGTGCCCTGGGCGCCCCCGGAGGTGCTGTTCGGGCACTCCAACGGCGATCGCACCTCCGATGTCTACTCGCTGGCGGCGACGCTGTGGCAACTCCTGGTCGGGCGATCGCCGTTCGAGGTGCCCGGCGGGGACAACTCGGCCACCGCGCTCATGCCCCGCATCCGCTCCAACCCGCCACCGTCGACGGGTCGTGCGGACGTGCCGGTCGCCCTCGAGCGGCTCCTGGCCCAGGCCATGGCCAAGGAGCCGGGCCAGCGCCCGCAGACGGCCCTGGAGTTGGCGCGCGGGCTGCAGCACATCGAACTGGAGCATCGTTACCCGCGCACGCAGATCGTCGTGCTCGACGAGGCCGGCCAGGTCCCTGTCGTGGATGCGGTCTCGGGCGACGGAGCAGTGCTGGCCGACGAGGCGGTGTCGGCGGCTGGCGGGGTGCGGGACGGAGTGCTGCACATCGACGACGCGACGCTGGCACGGGAGGGACACCCACCGCTCAGCGGCGGTCGCACGATCCCGCCCGCGGCGCCGGTGCCGATCGCCAGCGGAGTCGTGCCGGTCGGGCCCCGCGGCCAGCAGTTGGCACCGACCGATCCGGAGGAGGAGATCGAGACCCGCCTCGTCGCGCGACCGGCAGCGCAGGCCCAGCCGTACCGCGCTCCGGCGCAACAACACCCGGCCCAGCCACACCCGGCCCAGCCACACCCGGCTCCGGCGCCACCCTACGCAGCCCAGCCGTACTCGCCTCCGCCACCAGCAGGTTCGCCGTTCCCGGCAGCCGCGCCGACGTCGCCCACGCCCCACGCCGTGGCATCATGGCAGGCAGGGGGAGAGCCGACGACGTACCCCGCACCCCCCTCGCCCTTCGACCAGGGGCCGGGGCCGGTGGTGGAGACTCAGGGCCCGGTGGGCCGCTCGAAGCGGCTGTTCTGGGTGGTGATCGGGCTCGTGATGATCATCGCGCTGCTCGTCATCATCATCACCCTCGTCGGCTGACCGCCACCGTCGCGCCCGTGTGACGGTGGCAGCGAACGCAACGAAAGGACGGATTCGCGAGCATGGGTGTCGTCATCGACTTCTGCGGGGAGCGCTTCGACGCTCCGACCGATCAACCGCTGACGATCGGGCGTGAGGGTGACGTCCAGATCGACGACAATCCGTTCCTGCACCGGCACTTCCTGCAGGTCACGCGCGAGAACGACCTGTGGTGGCTCACCAACGTCGGGTCGACGCTGACCGCGACGATCGCCGATCCGAAGGGCCTGTTCCAGGCGTATCTCGCGCCCGGAGCGCGGATCCCGCTGGTCCTCGACAAACTCACCGTGTGGTTCACGGCCGGGCCGACCACGTACGACTTCGACGTCATCGTCAGCGCCCCGGCGTACACCCCGGTCGACAACGACGCGGTCGACCTGCCCGACTCCGGTGAGATGACCGTCGGTCGAGTCAGCCTCACCCCGGACCAGAAGATCCTCATCGTCGCGCTGTGCGAGGACTTCCTGCGCCGCGCGACCGCCGGGACCGGCCAGGTGCCGTCGTCGGCCGACGCTGCGGCTCGGCTGGGGTGGACGGTGACGAAGTTCAACCGCAAACTCGACAACGTGTGCCAGAAGTTTGCCGACGCGGGGATCCGGGGGCTGCACGGTGGCCCGGGCAAACTCGCCTCGAACCGCAAGTCCCGGCTGGTCGAGCACGCCCTGTCGACGCGCATCGTCACCCGCAAGGATCTCGCCCTGCTCGGGCCGCGGCCCAGCCTCGAAACCGGCCTCAACCCGCAGGGGGCGGGGGTGGCCATGGCCGGAGAAGCGAACGACGGGCCGAAGAAGCGCGGCGTGCCGGTCATTCGGCCGGGGCAGCCGCGACGGGTCCCGCCGAGCCGACCGCGCTGACCTGACCGCGCTGACCACCCCTAGACTCCCTCACATGAGCCATCGCATCGCCTCGGATCTGGTCGCCAACGTCATCGGGATCAGCGTCGCCGTGGGGGACCGCGTCGAGGTGGGCGCGGAGATCGCCCTGCTCGAGTCCATGAAGATGGAGATCCCGGTGCTGACCGAGGAGGCCGGCACGGTGATCGAGGTCAAGGTCCACCTGGGCGACGTCGTCCAGGAGGGCGACGTCCTGGCTATCGTGGAGTGACCCGGTGAGCCCCGGGGTCGGAGTGGGCATCGCGCTGATGCCGTTGCTCATCGGGCTGATCTTCGTCGGCGTCGGCATCGGCATGTTGCGCACGCAGCGGCGCAACCGCTCACGGTGGGTGCCCACGACGGGCACGGTCACGCGGTGGGAGCACACGCCCATCTCCAGCATGGACATTGACACCGTCTCGCTGCCGGTGGTCGACTTCGTCACCCACGACGGGCGGCCGATCCAAGCGTCACCGAGCTCGGCCGTGGATGTCGGCATCTACCGCACCGGTCACACCGTCGACATCTGGTACGACCCGGCGAACCCGCAACGCATCGCCGTGGGCTCGACGAGTTCGACCCTGCTGCCGATCCTGCTCATCGTCATCGGCGTGGTGCCGCTGGGCATCGGGCTGGTGCTCGGCGCGGTGGTGCTGCCGAAGGTGTTCTGACATCTAGGGCCGGGCCGGCAAACGCCGACCCGGCCCGAGATGCCGTGGTGAGACCCGGTGAGGTGACCGGTCAGCGCTCCTGCGTGCCGGCGATGAACTCCTCGAGGAGGGCACGGCCCTGCTCGTCGGGACGCTGCACGGGCGGGGACTTCATGAGGTACGCCGCCGCCGAAATGAGCGGGCCGCCGATGCCGCGGTCCAGACCGATCTTCGCGGCGCGGATGGCGTCGATGATGATGCCGGCGGAGTTCGGCGAGTCCCAGACCTCGAGCTTGTACTCGAGGTTCAGCGGGGCGTCGCCGAAGGCGCGGCCCTCGAGGCGCACGTAGGCCCACTTGCGGTCGTCGAGCCACTGGACGTAGTCCGAGGGGCCGATGTGGACGTCGCGGGCGGCGAACTCCTTGTGGACGTTCGAGGTGACCGCCTGGGTCTTGGAAACCTTCTTGGACTCGAGGCGCTCGCGTTCGAGCATGTTCTTGAAGTCCATGTTGCCGCCGACGTTGAGTTGGTACGTGCGGTCGAGCACGACGCCGCGGTCCTCGAACAGCTTCGCCATGACGCGGTGGGTGATGGTCGCGCCGACCTGGGACTTGATGTCGTCACCGACGATCGGCAGCCCGGCGGCCTCGAACTTCGCGGCCCACTCCGGGTCGGAGGCGATGAACACCGGCAGCGCGTTGACGAAGGCGACCCCGGCGTCGATGGCGCACTGGGCGTAGAACTTGTCGGCCTCCTCCGACCCCACCGGCAGGTAGGAGACGAGGACGTCGACCTTGGCGTCCTTGAGGGCGGCGACGACGTCGACCGGCTCGGCGGCGGACTCGTGGATCGTCTCGCGGTAGTACCGGCCCAGACCGTCCAGGGTCGGGCCGCGCTGCACGAGCACGCCGGTCGTCGGCACGTCGGCGATCTTGATCGTGTTGTTCTGGGAGGCGTTGAGAGCTTCGGCCAGGTCCTTGCCGACCTTGAGGTCGTCGACGTCGAAGGCCGCGACGAACTCGACATCGTTGACGTGATAGTCACCGAACTTCACGTGCATCAGGCCCGGCACCGTGCCGGCCGGATCGGCGTCCTTGTAGTACTCGACACCCTGCACCAGCGAGGTGGCGCAGTTGCCGACGCCGACGATGGCGACGCGGATCGAACCCATGATGCTCCTTGTTCCGAGGGTGGCGGCGCGAGCGTCCGCCCACGAGGGAACGTTGCGAACGCCCTCTCGCATTCCAGACAGTCATGATGCGGCTCCGAACCGAGGCGTGAGCGCCGGTCGGGCGGCATCCCAACGAGTCACTCTACCCGGATGGTGGTCGTAGGCCCCTCATCCACAGTGTTTACGGGTACCGTGCACACACGATCTGCACCGCCGGTGCAGCGTTCTTGCGTGCATCGCGCGTCTTGGAGGCATGAGTGTCATGACGGGAGAGCAACTGGGCTTCGGCTCACGTCGCGTCTCGTCGACGCCACCACCGCGCCGCGAACGGGTCGCTGCCAGAAGGGCCGACACCGAGGTGGTCCGCCCCGTCGAGGCGTCACCCGCGCTGACGATCGAGCAGTTCATCGCCGATCACGGAGCGCAGCTCATGCGCTTGGCGTATCTCGTTACCGGATCGCAAGTCGACGCCGAGGACCTGTGGCAGGAGACCTTCACCGATGTCCACCGCAAGTGGTCGAAGGTCAGCGCGGCGGTGTCACCGCATGCCTACGTGCGCACCATGATGATGAACCGGCACACCTCCGCGATGCGTCGGAAGTGGACCGGTGAGCACCCCACGGACCCGGCGGCGTACGTCATGACCAGCCAGGCCGTCGCGGACCCGTCGGAGCGGGTCGACAGCGACGATGCCCTGTGGCAGATGCTGTCGACGCTGCCGCCGCGGATGCGCGAGGTGCTCGTGCTGCGGTACTTCGAGGATCTGGACGACCACGCGATCTCCGAGGCCCTGGGTCTCGCGGTGAGTTCGGTGCGCTCCACCGCCAGCCGCGCGCTGGCCCATCTGCGTGACCTCGAGGCCCAGGCCGGAGCCCAGGGGCGTGATGCGCGATGACCGATCTCGAGTCGAGGTTGCGGTCCACCCTCCGCCAGCACGCCGACGACGTGCCCTTCGACGTGGCCGCGTGGACGGCCGTCGCCACCGGAGCGGCCGCTGCCGGCCTGGCCGCCGGGATTGCCGCGAGCGGATCGGGGGCTGCCGGTGGTGCCGCGGCTGCGGGTGCGACTGGTGCTGCGGGTGCAGGTACGGGTGCCGGAGCAGGTGCCGGAGGCGCCGCGG
>NZ_BCRE01000173.1 GCF_001552435.1 Kribbia dieselivorans NBRC 106261 | reverse complement strand
GACGCCGTGCTGGCACTCGCGTTCCCGCTCCACCCGCCGGGGAAACCGGAGAAGTCCCGGGCACCCGAACTGCTCGCTCCGGTCGAGGCCGGCCTGCCGGTGCACGTCATCCAGGGTGAGACCGATGCGTTCGGCGCACCGGCCGAGGTGAAGCAGGCACTCGGTCGCGGACGGGCCCGCCTGGTCAGTGCCGTGCCGGGGCCGCACGGCTTCGCCCCGACCGCCGGTCCCGCCGTCGTGCGGGCGGCGGCGCGGTTTCTGGAAACGCTGTGATCAGTCCTGCCCGCTGATCACTGCAACCCGCTGATCACTGCAACTCGCTGATCACTGCAGGGCAGCCGTGACCGCGTCCGCCCACACTTCAGACCCGACCTCGCTCGGGTGGACATCGTCGGCCAGCAACACCCCCTCCGGTTGCCCGGAGGCCCGAAACGCCGCGGCGATGTCGATCGTCGGCAGACCGCGCTCCGCGGCCCAGGCTGCCACGCGCTCACGGTTGGCGACGTTCGCGTCACCGCGCTGGGGCTGTTGCAGGATGACGACGATCGGGGCCTGCGGGGCGCCGGCGGCCAGACGCGCCTGCAGCGCATCGAACTGCGGCTCGATCTGCTCGGGGTCGAGGGTGTAGTTGTGCCCGTAGCTGAGCAGGACGAGATCGGGTATCGGTGTCGGCCAGATCGCGTCCCAGTGCGCCAGCGGGTAGTCCGCACGCGACCCGGACATCGAGGCGTTCCACACCCACACGGGCTGGTCGGGCTGGGCGGCCGGGCCGTACCCGGTCTCGCCGCGCATGTCCCAGGTCGCCGAGTTCAGCCCGTTCGCGGTGCTCCACCGGGTGACCCATTCGGGGAACGGGATCGAGTCGCCCGTCGAGTCGCCGAGCACCAGCACAGTGGCGCCGGGTGAGTCCAGCGCGGCCCGGGCGTCGTCGATCGTCCACCGGCGCTCTTCAGCGTCGCCGCACCCGGAGATCACCAGGGCCGCGGCGACCAACCCGACGACCAGGGCGCGGACTCGGCCTGACCGACGTGCCACCCCCACGCGACATGCCCCGCCCACGCGCCCCTCACTCCTCCGTCAATCGCAGGGCCTGACGCCACGTCAGCGTGCCCGTGGTGTGCATGACGGCGCGTTCATAGAGGCGGGCCCCGAGCCACACGGCCACCGCGCAGAACGTCAGCACGAGCAGGAGCGCCACGATCGGCTCCCACAGTGCGTAGTCGCCATCGAGGATGCGCAGCGGCATGACGACCGTCGAGGCGATCGGCAGGAACGACAGCACCTGCTGCAGCGTTCCGGTCGCCTGCAGGCCGACGATGAGCACGATGACCAGGGCGATCGTCATCGGCATGGTCGTGGCCGCCAGGTCCTCGTTGCGTGAGGCGAGTGCCCCCGCGACGGCGTACAGGCTGGCCAGCGCCAGGAACCCGACGACGAAGAACGCGACGTACCACAGGAGCGCCGTGGTCAGGCCGGTGAGATCGATCGACAGGGTGGTGAAGCGCAGCCCGACGATGGCCACGACACTGATGAGCAGGATCTGCCCGAACGCGATGAGCGTGTTCCCGAGCACCTTGCCGGCCAACAGGTGACGCAGGGGGATCATCGCGGCCAGCACCTCCACGAGTCGCGACTGCTTCTCCTCGACCACCGACGTCGAGATCTGCTGCCCGAACATGAGCGCCGCCATGTAGAAGAGCATCGCCAGCACGAACCCGAGGAAGAACGTCACGATCGGGTCGCGCGTGCTCGCCCCGGCCGCGGCCGCGAGATCGACGCCTGCCACCTGCGTGCCGGAGGAGAGCTCGGCCAGGGTCACCCCGGCGGCTGCGGCATTCCGAGCGAGCATGGCCTGCTGCACGGTCTGCGTCAGCGCGGTGGCCAGCTCCGGCTCGGGTGCCCCGTCCGTGAGCAGTTGCCACTCCCGTCCGCTGAGCACCAGGGCAGCATCGGCGTCACCGCTGCGCACGGTGGCCTCGGCCGCGGCCCGGTCGGGGACCCGGTTCGCCTCGATCGTCGGAGGCTCGTTCGAACCCAGCGGGTTGGGTGTCGCCTCGAATGCGCCCTCGGTCTGCTGCACGATCCGCTGACCGGCGGCCTCGGTGACGGCCACGCGGTAGTGCGCCGCATCGCCGCCCATCAGGGCCGGCAGCAGCATGGCACCGATGAGCAGCACGAGCGTCAGACCCGTGCCGATGACGAAGTTGCGGTCGGTCAACCGGGTGCTGATCTCGCGGCGCGTGACGAGTTGCCACGCCGGGGTGGGTGACGTGCTCATGCCGTGGTGACCTCTCGGTAGACGTCGGCCAGGGTGGGGACGAGCCGCGCGTACTCCTGCACCGTTCCGCGCGCGACCGCATCGACGAGGAGTCGTTGCGCCGTGGCGACGTCGGTCGGCTGCAGCACGACGGTGCCGGGCGTTCGCTGCAGGATGGTGATGCCCGGCTGCTCGTCCACCCAGGTGGTGTCCGTGGCCATCGCCAGGCGGTACCGCAGCGGAGCGTCGCGGCGCAGGTCGTCGGAGGTGCCGGCCGCCACGACCTTGCCCTGGTGCAACACGACGAGCGAGTCGCACAGCCGGTCGACGAGGTCGAGCTGGTGGGAGGAGAAGAGCACGGGCACCCCGGCCGCCGTGTACTCGCGCAGCAGTGCGGTCATGGCGTCGACGGCAGCCGGGTCGAGGCCGCTGAACGGCTCGTCGAGCACGAGGAACACCGGATCGCCGAGCACGGAGGCGATGATCTGCCCGCGCTGCTGGTTGCCCAACGACAGGGTCTCGACCGTGGCCCGCAACCGGTCGCCCAGTCCGAACCGGGTGAGCAGCTCGGTGGCGCGCTCGCGGGCCGACGTGGTGCTCAGGCCGCGCAGCCGGCCCAGATAGACGAGTTGGTCGAGTATCGGCTGTTTGGGGTAGAGACCGCGCTCCTCGGGCATGTATCCGAACCGGGCGCGATCGGCGGCCGTGGCGGGTCGGCCCGCCCACCGGACCTCTCCGGAGGTCGGCGCGAGGACCCCCATGATCATGCGCATCGTCGTCGTCTTGCCGGCTCCGTTGCCACCGACGAAGCCCACCATCTGCCCGGCCGGAACCGAGAAGGTGACGTCGTCAACGGCGAGGTGGTCGCCGTACCGGCGGGTCAGGTGGCGTAGTTCCAGCATGGGTCGACCCTAGCCATCGGTGATGCCCCGTGCCGTGAGGGATGACCCCGCCCTGGTGGGAATGAGCCGCGGACGGTTGGCGTTCCATCTCCTGTACTGCCGATCCAGGCCGGAAGGAGCACCCATTTGCTGGTCATGCAGCAGACGTCCACGCTTGACCCCCGGATAGGGTGGAGCGCAATGACTGATGAGAGCACCCCGGGCTCCGTGGTCGTGGATGATGCCACGGTGGACCCGGCGACCGAGACCGACGAGCAGCGACGCGCGCGCTTCGAGCGCGAGGCCATGCCCCTGCTCGACCAGTTGTACTCGGCGGCGTTGCGCACCACGCGCAACCCCACGGACGCCGAGGACCTCGTTCAGGAGACCTACGCCAAGGCCTTTGCCGCCTTCCACCAGTACAAGCCGGGCACGAATCTCAAGGCCTGGATGTACCGGATCCTGACGAACACGTACATCAACACGTACCGCAAGAAGCAGCGCGAACCGAAACAGTCCGACGCCGGTCAGGTCGAGGACTACCAGTTGCACCGCGCCGAGTCACACACCTCCACCGGCCTGCGTTCGGCCGAGATGGAGGCCCTGGATCGGATGCCGGACTCCGAGGTCAAGCGCGCGCTGCAGGAGTTGCCCGAGGAGTTTCGGATGGCCGTCTACCTGGCCGATGTGGAGGGGTTCGCCTACAAGGAGATCGCGGCGATCATGGAGACCCCGATCGGCACCGTCATGTCTCGTCTGCACCGCGGTCGACGCCAACTGCGTGGCCTGCTGACGGACTACGCCCGCGAGCGCGGCGTGCCGGTGAAGGAGGAGGAGAAGTGAGTGCCCTCCCGGCCCGCGACGACGACACACCGACGGCCAACTGCTCCGACACGATGCTCCGGATCTATGAGTACCTCGACGGCGAGATGACCCCCGCCGACACCCACCGCATCGCCGCGCACATCGAGGAGTGCGCGCCCTGCCTGGCCCAGCACGATCTCGACCGTGCCCTCAAGGCCCTCGTGCGACGCTCCTGCCAGTGTGAGGAGGCGCCCGAGGCGCTGCGGTTGACGATCATGGAGCGCATCACCCACATCCGCGTCTCCTACGAGTGAGTCGCCCCAGGAAACCGAGCACACAGACAGGAAGGCGCCGATCATGGGATCGGCGCCTTCCGGCATGTTTCAGTGGCTCAGGCGTTGGGCTTGCGGCCGTGGTTGGCGGCCTTGCCCTTGCGCGAGCGGCGCTTGCGGGCGCGCTTGCTCATGGTGACTCCTCACACATCGACGAACGACTCATTGTGGCACAGCGAAGGGCCGCCACCGAATCGGTGACGACCCTTCGCCGACGTGCAGCGCGGGCTCAGCCCTGCTTGGTCTCCTTGAAGATCCGGTCGATCTCGTCGATCTTGGCGAGCAGCTCGTCGGCCTTCGCGAGGTCGAAGGTGCCCTTGGTGCCGGCGGTGCCGGCGAGCTTGGTGGCCTCGTTGATGAGGGTGTGCAGCTCGGGGTACTTCTCGAAGTGCGGCGGCTTGAAGTAGTCGGTCCACAGCACCCACAGGTGCTCCTTGACCAGCTGGGAGCGCTGCTCCTTGATGATGATGGCGCGGGTGCGGAAGTCGGCGTCGTCGTTCGCGGCGACCTTCTCGATGACGGCCTTGATCGACTGGGCCTCGATACGGGCCTGGGCGGGGTCGTACACGCCGCAGGGCAGGTCGCAGTGGGCGCTGACCTCGGTGATGCGGAACAGACGCATGGTGGGTCCTCTCCTGTGGGTCGGGTGAGTTCTCAACCTATCGCCATGGGTCCATCGTGGCGAGGGTTGGGGGGTGTATTCGGCTTCAGATTCCGCACTCCTGCAACATCTTTGCATTAGCAGGGCCGTCACCTCCACGGTTCGAGGTATTGCCCGGCGGGAATCCGACGCGTATTACCTCGAACCGCCACCGGGGCGCATCGGAAGTCTCGTGAGTTTCGGGAGCCTCGTCAGCACCGCAGCGCGGAGCGCCGTCGCCTCGAGCGAGCCGACGAGCCACGAGTCGACGCCGACGGTGGGGTTGTCGCGCTCGACCCACCAGCGCGTCGCGTCGGCGGGGTCGGTGCCGGTGAGGCGTTTGACCGACAGCGGTCGGGCCACGCCGTCGTCGTCGCGGGGCAGCTCGCAGACGACCAGACCACCCACCCGGGGGCGGGCCCCCCAGAGCACCAGCAGCAGGTCTCCGTCATGCAGCGTGGGCTCCATCGAGACCCCCCGGACGCGGACCAGGCCCGGGCGCGGCACCTCGCGACGGCGGTGCGGAGCGTCGTGACCGGCGCCACCGCGCTCCGGCCACCAGCGGCGTAGGGCGGAGCGCAGATTGACCACGCCCGCATCCTGCCATCCCGCCCGCCCGGACACGCTCACCGGAGGTGCCTCGTCGCGGGCGGCTGTGGGAGGATGTGCACCGCGGCCCACCGCCGCCTCGTTCGTCAGGCCCACACCCCGTGGCTTCTCCGTCAAGGTCGTCCGCGGCGCGCGTCGCCTGCCTGTTTCATTCCAAGGTGGTTTGTCATGTCCTCGTCCACGCAGCCCTTCTCCTTCGACCCGACTGCCCCCCAGTTCGTGGCGCACGAGGGCGGCAAGATGGAGGTACAGGCGACCAAGCCACTGCGTGACGCGACCGACCTGTCGCTGCTGTACACCCCCGGTGTCGCCGACGTGTGCCTGGCGGTGGCCGACAACGATGAACTGTCCAAGCGGTACACGCTGCGCAAGAACACCGTCGCGGTGATCTCCGACGGCACCGCCGTGCTCGGCCTGGGCGACATCGGCCCGCTGGGGGCGATGCCGGTCATGGAGGGCAAGGCCGTCCTGTTCAAGCACTTCGGTGGCGTCGACGCGATCCCGATCACGCTGGAGTCCGGGTCCACCGACGAACTCGTCGAGACGATCGTGCGCATGGCGCCGAGTTTCGGGGGAATCAACCTCGAGGACATCTCCGCCCCGCGCTGCTTCGACATCGAGCGTCGCCTCAAGGAGCGCCTCTCGATCCCGATCTTCCACGACGACCAGCACGGCACCGCCATCGTCGCCCTGGCCGGCATGATCAACGCCTGCCGCGTCACCGGCCGCGACCTCGCCGACCTCAAGGTCGTCGTCTCCGGCGCCGGCGCGGCCGGGGTCGCGGTGACCCAGTTGCTGCAGCGCGCCGGGCTGCGCGACGTCATCGTCTGCGACTCGCGCGGCATCATCGGCCAGAGCCGCGCCGACCTCGTGCCGCACAAGGCAGCACTGGCCCGCACGACCAACCCGCGGGGGATCAGCGGCACGCTCGGTGATGCGCTCAACGGCGCCGACTGCTTCCTGGGCCTGTCCGGCGGCAGCGTTCCCGAGGAGCAGGTCGCGACGATGGCGCCGGGCTGCTTCATCTTCGCCATGGCCAATCCGACCCCCGAGATCCACCCCGACATCGCCCACAAGTACGCCGCGATCGTCGCCACCGGCCGGTCGGACTACCCGAACCAGATCAACAACGTGCTCGCCTTCCCGGGCATCTTCCGCGGCGCGCTCGACGCCGGCGGAGTCCAGATCACCGAGCAGATGAAGCTCGCGGCCGCGCAGGCCATCGCCGATCTGGTCACCGACCCCAGCCCCGAGCGGATCGTGCCGGGGCCGTTCGAGCCGGGCATCGCCGAGGCGGTCGCCGCCGCGGTCGTGGCGCACGCGAACCGAGGCTGAGGCACCCCCCACGCCGAGGGAACGATTCGGGCGACCCAACGTGACGTTGGGTCGCCCGAATCGTTCCCTCGGCGTGTTCTCTCGATGTGTTCTCTCGACGGAGCTCGGAGCCGGCTAGGCGACGGGGGTGGCCTCGAGCCATCGGTCCCAACCGTGGTGGAGCACCAGCCAGGCCATCAGGCCGTAGCCGGCCGAGCCGGGGTGGATCCCGTCACCGGAGGCGACGTCGGACTCCCACTGCTCGTGTCCCACCAGCGGGGTGAACGTGTCGACATACGGCACCAGGCGACGGTCACACACGTCCAGTTGGGCATCGGCGACGACCTTGACCTGCTCGCGCAGACGCAGATCGGCCGGCGGGGGAGGCCCGACGACGAAGGTCGCGATCCCCCGGCCGGTGCAGTCGTCGAGGATGTTCGCGAGGTTGAGCCGCTGGCGGGCCAGGCTGATGCCCTGCACGACGTCGTTGGTGCCCACGGAGATGACGAGTCGCTTCTCGCTGACCGTGCGCCACCGCGGGGTGGCCTCGGCCTCCCACCGGTGCAACACGTCTCCGCTGGAGTCACCTTCGATGCCGAGGTTGTACGCCCGCAGCACGGCACCGGGGATCTGGCTGCGCCCGATGACGCGGGTCACCCACCCCTGGCCCTTGGGGTCGCCGACGCCGGCGACGAGGGAGTCGCCGACGACGACGATGCCGATGTCGCGCGGACCCTCAGCGGCCACGTGGAAGGCCGGCTCGGTCGGCGCGAACTCCGGTGCCGAGGCCTCGCTCACTCGTCGTCCTCATCGTCCAGGCGAGCGAGCCATGAGGCCAACCGCTCCACCGGGATCTCGAACTCCGGGTTGAGGTCGACGAAGGTGCGCAACTGCTCGGCCAGCCAGTCGAGACTGACCTCCTCGTCCCCGCGCCGACTCGCCAACTCCTCGATGCCGCGATCCGTGAAGTACACCCCAGTTCCGCCCGGGCTGCTCAGCGGTCGAACGCGCGGGCCATGAGGTCCGCCTGCTCGACGGCGTGCTTCTTCGACGATCCGGCCGCCGGGGAGGCCGAGGCGTCGCGTGCCACGCCGGCCAACGGGCGGGTCTCGCCGTGCGCGGCCAGATCGGCCGGCAGGTTGAGCGCCAGGAACGGCCAGGCACCCATGTTGCGCGGTTCCTCCTGCACGTGCACGACCTCGGCGTTCGGGTACTTGGCCAGCTCGCGGGCGAGGTCCTCGGCGGGCAGCGGGTACAGCTGCTCGATGCGGAGGATGGCCGTGGCGGTGTCGTTGCGCTTGGCCCGCTCGGCGAGCAGGTCGTAGATGACCTTGCCGGAGGCCAGCAGCACCCGGGTGACGGCGTCGGTGTCGGTGATGCCGTCATCGCCGATGACGCGCTGGTACTGCATGGTGGTGAAGTCCTCCGGCGCGCTGGCGGCGGCCTTGAGGCGCAGCATCGACTTCGGCGTGAAGACGATCAGCGGGCGGCGCGGGCGGCTGTAGGCCTGGCGACGCAGGAGGTGGAAGTAGTTCGCCGGGGTCGACGGGTACGCCACGGTCATGTTGTTCTCGGCGCACTGTGTCAGGAATCGCTCGATGCGCGCCGAGGAGTGGTCCGGGCCCTGGCCCTCATAGCCGTGCGGCAGGAGCAGCACGACGGAGGAGCGCTGGCCCCACTTCTGCTCGGACGACGAGATGAACTCGTCGATGATCGTGGCCGCGCCGTTGGCGAAGTCACCGAACTGGGCCTCCCAGAGCACGAGCGCGTCGGAGCGCTCGACGGAGTATCCGTACTCGAAGCCCATCGCGGCGTACTCGGACAGCAGCGAGTCGTACACCCAGAACCGGGCCTGGCCACCGCCGAGGTAGAGCAGCGGGGTCCACTCCTCGCCCGTCTCGTGGTCGATGAGGACCGCGTGGCGCTGGACGAATGTGCCGCGGCGCGAGTCCTGACCGGCGAGGCGCACCGGCGTGCCCTCCTTGAGCAGCGACCCGAAGGCGACCAGTTCGGCCGTGCCCCAGTCGATGCCGCCCTGGGTGACGGAGGCGGCGCGCTTCTCCATGGCCTGGCGAAGCTTGGGGTGCACCTCGAACCCGGCCGGGTAGTCGATGAACGCGCGACCGATGTGGACGAGGTCGTCGTTCGAGATCGCCGTGTCGGACGCCGAGTGGCGCGGAGCGTCGTAGCTCTGGGCGGTCGGCGGCTCGAGACCGGCGTGGCCGGCGACGTCGGTGCCGACGAACTGCGGCGAGTCACCGTTGGTGCTGCCGGCCTTGAGCGCGGCCTTGGTCTCGACGAACACCCGCTCCAACTGGCTCTGGTAGTCGCGCAGCGCAGCGGTCGCGTCCTCGGTGGTGATGTCACCACGGCCGACGAGCGCCTCGGTGTACAGCTGACGGACCGAGCGCTTGGCCTCGATGAGCTCGTACATCAACGGCTGGGTCATCGACGGGTCGTCGCCCTCGTTGTGGCCGCGACGGCGGTAGCAGACCATGTCGATGACGACGTCCTTGTGGAACTTCTGGCGGAAGTCGTAGGCGAGGTCG
Source organism: Kribbia dieselivorans NBRC 106261 (assembly GCF_001552435.1). Taxonomy (GTDB): domain Bacteria; phylum Actinomycetota; class Actinomycetes; order Actinomycetales; family Dermatophilaceae; genus Kribbia; species Kribbia dieselivorans. Next base: position 1,925 of record NZ_BCRE01000173.1, on the reverse strand, counting down.
GCCACGCGGACGACGGCCTCGGGGTCGTCGCCGTTGACGTGGAAGATCGGCGCCTGGATCATCCGGGCCACGTCGGTGGAGTACTCCGACGACCGCGACGAGGACGGCGAGGTGGTGAAGCCGACCTGGTTGTTGATGACGATGTGCACGGTGCCGCCGGTGCGGTAGCCGCGCAGCTGGGACTGTTGCAGCGTCTCGGCGACCACACCCTGGCCGGCGAACGCGGCGTCGCCGTGCAGCAGGATCGGCAGGACGGTGAACGCCTCGCCGGCCAGGTTGAGGCGGTCCTGCTTGGCGCGCACGATGCCCTCGAGCACCGGGTTGACCGCTTCGAGGTGGGAGGGGTTGGCGGCGAGGTAGACCTTGGTGGTCGATCCGTCCTCCGCGACGAACTCGCCCTCGGTGCCGAGGTGGTACTTCACGTCACCCGAGCCCTGGACGGAGCGCGGATCGGCCTGGCCCTCGAACTCGCGGAAGATCTGCCCGTACGACTTGCCGGCGATGTTGGCCAGCACGTTGAGGCGCCCGCGGTGGGGCATGCCGATGCAGACCTCCTCCATGTCGTCCTCGGCCGCGCGGGAGAGGACCTTGTCGAGCATCGCGATGACCGATTCGCCACCCTCGAGGGAGAAGCGCTTCTGGCCGACGAACTTGGTCTGCAGGAAGGTCTCGAAGGCCTCAGCGGCGTTCAGGCGCCGCAGGATGCGCAACTGCTCCTCGCGGGTGGGGTGCTGGGCCTTGATCTCGAGGCGTTCCTGCAGCCACTCGCGCTGGTCGGGGTCCTGGATGTGCATGTACTCCACACCGGTGGTGCGGCAGTAGGAGTCACGCAGGATGCCGAGGATGTCGCGCAACTTGAGGAACGGCACTCCGCCGAACCCGCCGGTGGCGAAGGTGCGGTCGAGGTCCCACAGGGTCAGGCCGTGGTGGGTGACGTCGAGGTCCTCGTGGTAGCGCTGCACGTACTCCAAGGGGTCGGTGTCGGCCATCAGGTGGCCGCGCACCCGGTAGGAGTGGATGAGCTCCTGGACACGCGAGGTCTTGGAGATGTCGTCCTCGTGGGAGGCGGCGATGTCGCGCACCCAGCGCACCGGCTCGTACGGCAGGCGAAGCGACGAGAAGACGTCGTCGTAGAAGCCCTGCTCACCGAGCAGCAGCTGGTGGACGACGCGCAGGAACTCACCGGACTGGGCGCCCTGGATGATGCGGTGGTCGTACGTCGAGGTCAGCGTGAGGATCTTCGAGACGGCGTTCTTGTTGACCGTCTCCACCGACGCGCCCTGCCATTCGGCGGGGTAGTCGAGGGCGCCGACACCGATGATGGCGCCCTGGCCCCTCATGAGGCGAGGCACGGAGTGGACGGTGCCGATGCCGCCGGGGTTCGTCAGTGAGACGGTTGCGCCCTGGAAGTCGGCGACCGTGAGCTTGCCGGTGCGGGCCTTCTCGACGAGGTCCTCGTAGGCGCGCCAGAACTGGAAGAACGTCATCTCCTCGGCGGCCTTGATGACCGGCACGAGGAGTTGACGCGACCCGTCCGGCTTCTGGATGTCGATGGCCAGACCGAGGTTGACGTGGTGCACCTTGATCAGGGCGGGCTTGCCCTTCTCGTCCTCGCCGAAGTTGACGTTCATCTCCGGCATCTGGGCGAGCGCCTTGACCAGGGCATAGCCGACGATGTGGGTGAACGAGACCTTGCCGCCGCGGGTGCGCTTGAGGTGGTTGTTGACGACGATGCGGTTGTCGATCAGGAGCTTGGCCGGGATCGCCCGCACGGACGTCGCCGTCGGCACCTCCAGGGAGGCCTCCATGTTGGTCACCACTCGGCCGGCAGCGCCGCGGAGCGTGACCACCTCGTCAACGGTCTCGGTCACGTCAGCGCTCTCCTTGGGGGCGGCATGGCTGGGGGCGGGAGCCGCAGCGGGGGC
>NZ_BCRE01000172.1 GCF_001552435.1 Kribbia dieselivorans NBRC 106261 | reverse complement strand
CCTCGCGGCCGCGGAGGCTGCCAAGGCGCCGGCTGCAGCCGCCCCCGCCCAGGCCCCGGCCGCTGCTGCTCCCGCGGCCGCACCGACGGCCGTCTCGCCGCACGCCCACAAGCGCGGCACCCGCGAGAAGATGTCCCGCCTGCGCAAGGTCATCGCCACGCGAATGGTCGAGTCGCTGCAGGTCAGCGCCCAGCTGACCACCGTGGTCGAGGTCGACATGACCAAGGTGGCCCGACTGCGCTCCGCCGTGAAGGACGACTTCGCTGCTCGCGAGGGCACCAAGTTGACGTTCATGCCCTTCATCGCCCAAGCCACGGCCGAGGCGCTCAAGGCGCACCCGAACATCAACGCCAGCGTCGAGGGTGAGGAGATCGTCTACGCCCCGTCGGAGAACCTCGCCATCGCCGTGGACACCGACCGCGGCCTGCTCACCCCGGTCGTGAAGAACGCCGGCGACCTCAACGTGGCGGGGCTGGCGCGCGCCATCGCCGATGTCGCCGACCGCACCCGCAACAACAAGATCGCCCCGGACGACCTGGCCGGTGGCACCTTCACCATCACCAACTCCGGATCGCGCGGGGCCCTGTTCGACACCCCGATCCTCAACCAGCCGCAGGTCGCGATGCTCGGGACGGGCGCCATCGTGCGCCGCCCGGTCGTCGTCGACGACGCGGACGGCTCCGAGACGATCGCGATCCGCTCGATGATGTACATGGTGCTGACGTACGACCACCGGGTCGTCGACGGCGCCGACGCAGCCCGCTTCCTCACCACGGTCAAGGAGCGGCTCGAGGGCGGCGCGTTCGAGGTCTGATCCCCCTCCCACCGAGTGATGGTTTCGGGCCGCTTCCCAGGACGGGAGGCGGCCCGAAACCATCACTCAACGGGGGTTTCTCAGGCCGTGGCGATGTCGTGTACCCGCCACGCCCCCTGCTGGCGGCGCAGGGTGAATCGCAGCGACTGCGGCTTCGCCCGTGCGCGCTCGGAGGCGTCGCCGTGACGGTCGCGCACCACATGGGCCGACGTCGTCACGGTCGCGGTCATCACCGCTTGACTGTCGTCCTGCCAGATCACCTTCGCGCCCGAGACGTCGAAACCCAGCCCCTCGTAGCGCAGTCCCGCCGCGGACGTGCGCTGCAGCAGCTCCTCATCCGCCTCGCGAGCCGGTGACCCCGGAGTCGTCGCCCGCTGGGCCA
>NZ_BCRE01000171.1 GCF_001552435.1 Kribbia dieselivorans NBRC 106261 | reverse complement strand
GCCTGATCCGACACCGCCTGATCCGACACCGCGGCCTGTGCCGTCGGCGAGATCGCCGGCGTCGCGGTCAGGGACGGCCACAGCCCACCGGCGGCCACCGCACCCAGGACCACGACCACGGCGCAGCCGGCACTGACGAGCGTCACGCGCGAGGTCAGCACGCGCCGGACGGTGTCCACCCGGCGGCGACGCTGCGCCACCCGCGCCCGCCGTCGCACCTCGCGACGATCCGGCTCCAGCATCGGCACCGGGTCCTCGAACAGGCCCCGGCGACGCCCCGCGCCGCCATCTCGAACCCCACTGTCTCGTGCCTCGGCCCGCTCCGCGGCGGCCAGCGCCGACTCCCGGATGCGCCGCGTCAACCCCGCTGTGCCATCGGCGTGGATCAGGTGCAGCGGCTCCGCCGGTACCGCGTCGAAGAACCCCGAGGCGGCCGCCACGGCATCGGGCCGCTGCGCCGGGTCGGGGCTCAGACAGGCGGAGAGCACCGCCAACAGCGGCTCCGGCACACGATCACCGAGCACCTCCCGGGCCGCCCGCTGCGCACCCACCTCGGGCGGGGTGTCGCCGGTCAACGCGAACCAGCCCAGCGCCGCGAGCGCATACACGTCACTGGCCGGCTCGGGGTTTCCGCCGGCGAGCAACTCGGCCGCGACGAAGCCCGGCGTACCCCACTGGGCGCGGCTGCGGCGCCCGACGACCTGGGCCGTCCCCAGATCGGCCAGGCTCGGCCGCCCCGCGAGGTCGAACAGGACGTTGCCCGGTGCCAGATCGCCGTGGACGATCCCGCGCGCGTGCAGGTGGGCCAGCGCACCGGCCAACGGGGCCAGTACGGTGACGCACTCCCCTGGGCTGAGGTGCCCCCGCGCGCGCACCACGCCGCCGAGATCACCGCCCTCGAGCAGGTCGAGGACGAGGACCAGCGAACCCGGCTCCCCCGTGACCCCCGCCGACGCCGCCGCACCGGCACCACCGGGCTCCGCCGCGATCACGTCGTGCAGGCGCACCACGTGATCGTGCTCGACCCCACGCAAGGCCTCGACCTCGGTGCGCCACCCGTTCGACGACGCTCCGCCGGCGACGACCTTCAACGCCACCTTGACGCCATCGGCCGACCTCGTCCCCTCCCACACGGTGCTCGAGGCGCCCTGCCCCACGAGCCGGCCGACGCGATATCCCGACACCTGTGGCGCGACCACGCGCCGCCGCTGATCCGTTGCCCTGTTCACACCACCCAGTGTGCCGAGTATCGCCCGACCGCCCGCCGAGTTTTCCACAGGCAGGCGTAGGCTGCTGCCCATGCGTTTCGAGTACCTCGGCCTGGCTCCGGACACCGTCGACTACGAGCAGGCCTGGGCCCACCAGCGCGAGGTCCATGCGCAGGTCGTCGCCGGCGCCGAGGACACCGTGATCCTCCTGGAGCACACCACGGTCTACACCGCGGGCAAGCGGACCGAACCGCACGAGCGCCCGTTCGACGGGACTCCGGTCATCGACGTCGACCGCGGCGGCAAGATCACCTGGCACGGCCCGGGGCAGATCGTCGGCTATCCGATCGTGCGACTGCCGGCGCCGATCGACGTCGTCGCGCACGTGCGGCGGCTGGAGGAGGTCATGATCCGCACGTGCGCCGACTTCGGGCTCGCCGTCGAGCGCGTCGAGGGCCGCAGCGGCGTGTGGGTCCCCGGCGGGACCGTGCCCGACCGCAAGGTCGGCGCCATCGGCATCCGGGTGAGCAAGCAGGTCACCCTGCACGGTTTCGCGCTCAACTGCAACAACGACCTGTCGTACGCCGACAACATCGTCGCCTGCGGCATCCCCGATGTCGGTGCCACCTCACTCACCCGCGAACTGGGCCGCGAGGTCACCGTGCGCGACGTGCTGCCGGTGCTCGAAGGTCACCTGACCGACGTCCTGGTGCTACCGAACTCCGCTCGTCGATCGACCGTCGGCCCGGTCGCCTGAGCGCTCAGTCCTGCGGCGTCATCGACGCCCACGGCTTGGCCAGGTCGAACACGCGCCCGCTCATCTCGGTCGGGGCGATCTCGACGATGTTGAACTTGTCGGTCGGCACCCACGGGCGCAGCGGCACGTTGTCGGCGCGGTAGGCCTCGCTGCCCTCGAGCACCCGAGCCCGGCCGCGCAGGATCACCGAGGCGGCCTTCTCGTTGGTGTACTCGTCGACCTCGAACGCGACGTCGTCGTTCATGACGACGGCGAGCAGCTTGTTGCCCTCGGCCGTGCGGAACAGCAGGGTCTCACCGTCGACCGCGTAATTGATCGGCGTGATGTGGACCTCGCCGGCCAGGTGGAAGGCCAACCGACCGAATTCGTTCTTGCGCAGCATGTCCCAGCACTGCTCGGTGGTCATGGCGTGTGTGGGATTGGTGTTCATGGCGGCCCCTCTGCTCGAACCTTCTCCGTCCCCAAAGCCTAGTCGGTCGCCTCCGCCCCCAGAGGAGGACCCGTGCAGACGGTGGTCAACGTCTCGTCGACGGCGGGGCGTAGTCTTGATGGACGGACCGGCCACACCCCGGCCGGCCCAGCCGAGACCCTGATGGAGTATCACGTGACCGTCGCCCCGGATGGCCGTCGTCTGCTGCGGGTGGAGGCCCGCAACGCCGAGACCCCGATCGAGCGCAAACCCAGTTGGATCCGCACGACCGCCAAGATGGGCCCGTCGTACACACAGCTGCACTCGATGGTCAAGAACGAGGGTCTGCACACGGTCTGCCAGGAAGCCGGCTGTCCCAACATCTTCGAGTGTTGGGAGGACCGCGAGGCGACCTTCCTCATCGGCGGTGACGTCTGCACGCGGCGCTGCGACTTCTGCGACATCGCCACCGGTCGGCCGGGCCCGCTCGACCTCGATGAGCCGCGCCGCGTCGCCGAGTCGGTCCAGCGCATGGGCCTGCGCTACTCCACCGTCACCGGCGTCGCCCGCGACGACCTGCCCGACGGGGCCGCGAAGCTCTACGCCGACACGATCTGCGCGATCCACGAGCTCAACCCCAACACCGGAGTCGAGATCCTCCCGCCGGACTTCGGCGCCAAGCCCGAGCTGGTCGGGCAGGTCTTCGACGCCCGCCCCGAGGTGTTCGCGCACAACCTCGAGACCGTGCCGCGCATCTTCAAGCGCATCCGCCCGGCGTTCACGTACGACAAGTCGCTGCGCGTGCTGAGCATGGCCAAGGATGCCGAACTGGTGACGAAGTCGAATCTCATCCTCGGCATGGGTGAGGAGGAGCACGAGATCGAGTCGGCGATCCAGGACCTGCACGACGCGGGGTGCGACATCCTGACGATCACGCAGTACCTGCGGCCCTCGCCGTTGCACCACCCCATCGACCGATGGGTCAAGCCGGAGGAATTCGTTCACTGGAGCGAGGTCGCCGAAGCCGCCGGTTTCAAGGGTGTCATGGCGGGGCCACTCGTCCGCTCGTCGTACCGGGCCGGCCGGCTGTGGGCGACCGCCATGCACAAGTGGGGTCGCCCCATCCCGGCACACCTGGCGCACCTCGAGCAGGCTGCCGAGGCACCGGCTCGCCAAGAGGCCGCCTCGCTGCTCGCGGCTCCCACCCAGGCCACCGCCTGACCGTCGATAGGATCTCCCGTCATGGCACGCAGCACCGCATCAGACGAACCGAAGAAGAAGGGCAACTTCTTCTCCAAGGCCGCCAAGCCGTTCAAGGACATCTGGACGGCCTACCGGCAGATCCGCACCATCGACAAGCAGATCGACCTGTGGATGGCGGTGGCCCTCCTCGGCACCGCGGCGATCGGCACCGTGATCGGCACGCTGCTCGGCTACTGGTGGCTGGGCCTGATCCTGGGGCTGCTCCTCGGGTTCTCGGTGGCGCTGTTCGTGCTCGGCCGGCGCGGTGAGAAGGCCGCGTACCGCCAGATGGAGGGGCAGACCGGCGCCGGTGGCGCGGCGCTCATGGCGCTGGGCAAGGGCTGGTACCTCCAGCAGGAGCCGGTGGCCGCGGAGCCGGGTCGGCGCGGGAACGACCTGGCCGACACGGTCATGGTCTTCCGGGCGCTGGGCAAGCCCGGTGTCATCCTCGTCGCCGAGGGGCCCCACGGTCGCGCGGACAAGGCGTTGACCAAGGAGCAGAAGAAGGTCGAGCGGGTCGTGCCCGGCGTCCCGGTGCACACCTTCTACGTCGGTCAGGGCGAGGGGGCCGTCGGGGTCGGCGAACTCAACCGACTCATCCGCCGCCTGCCGCGCGGTGTGACCGATGCGGAGATGTCCGTGACGAACAAGCGTCTGAAGTCGCTGCCCGGCGTGCGTCAGAACCTGCCGGCCGGGGTGGACCCGACCAAGGCCCGCATCGACCGGCGGGCCATGCGGGGTCGCTGAGCCCCACCGCGCTCCGCCTCGTTGCCAGAGCGCAACCGCACGACACACGGATCGCCGATCGCCCGGGTGGGTGATCGGCGATCCGTGTGTGTGGGCCTGCGCAGTCGAGAAGTCAGCGGCTGCGGACGATGATCGTGCCCGCGGCGATGTCGTGGAGCCCGCGGCCGTCCTTGTCCCACACCACGGGCGGGATGACCAGCGCGATCAACACGGTGCGGATCGTCGCCTGCAGCCACGACAACCGTTGGCGCACCCGTGGGATGACCATGAGGCCCATCGCTGCGTGGCCGAGGGTCCGGCCGGTGGTGGCCACAAGAATGATGGTCATGACGACGAACACTGCCAGGGGGACGATCGACTGGGCGTCCAGGCTCAACCCGCCGGCGAGCGGCGCGATCAGCCCGTTGGTGATGACCAGCGCGATGATCCAGTCGATGAACAACGCGACAACCCGCTTGCCCAGGGGCGCCAGCGAGCCCCGTCCGCTCGGCGGAAGTCCGAGAGATTTGCCCGAGTACTCGCCGCCGATGTCCGATGTCGTCACGGGATGCAAGCGTAATGTCGGGTAACACAACGGAAACATCCGGGTGACGGCTGGGAAACAGCCACCGCCTAGGTTGGCTCTGCACCCAAGCGATCGGCGCCCCGACGCCCCGTAGCACCTCCAGGAGGATGGCTTTGTTCACCACGCCCCAGGAAGTCCTCGACTTCATCAGCACCGAGGACGTCAAGTTCGTTGACATCCGTTTCTGCGACCTGCCCGGCGTCATGCAGCACTTCAACGTGCCCGCCGAGACCCTGGACCTCGACTTCTTCACCGAGGGCCAGATGTTCGACGGATCGTCGATCCGCGGCTTCCAGGCCATCCACGAGTCGGACATGAAGCTCGTTCCGGACGTGGCGTCGGCCTTCATGGACCCGTTCCGTGACGAGAAGACGCTCATCATGAACTTCTCGATCGTCGACCCCTTCACCGACGAGCCGTACAGCCGCGACCCGCGCAACATCGCCGCCAAGGCCGAGGCGTACCTGAAGTCGACCGGCATCGCCGACACCGCCTACTTCGGTGCCGAGGCCGAATTCTACATCTTCGACGACGTGCGTTTCGAGACCACGGCGCAGTCGACGTTCTACAAGCTCGACTCGGTCGAGGCCGCGTGGAACACCGGTCGTGAGGAGGAGGGCGGCAACAAGGGGTACAAGACCGCGTTCAAGGGTGGCTACTTCCCCGTGCCGCCGGTCGACCACTTCGCCGACACCCGCGACAAGATCTGCCTGAACCTCAAGGAGGTCGGCCTCAAGGTCGAGCGCAGCCACCACGAGGTCGGCACCGCCGGGCAGCAGGAGATCAACTACCGCTTCGACACGCTGCTCGCCGCCGGCGACGACATGATGAAGTTCAAGTACGTCGTCAAGAACACCGTGTGGGAGGGCGGCAAGACCGCGACGTTCATGCCCAAGCCGCTCTTCGGTGACAACGGTTCGGGCATGCACACCCACCAGTCGTTGTGGAAGAACGGCGAGCCGCTGTTCTACGACGAGCAGGGTTACGGCGGCCTGTCCGACCTGGCGCGCTGGTACATCGGTGGGCTGCTCAAGCACGCGCCGGCGCTGCTGGCCTTCACCAACCCGAGCGCCAACTCCTACCACCGCCTGGTGCCGGGCTTCGAGGCGCCGGTCAACCTCGTGTACTCGGCGCGCAACCGCTCGGCGTGTATCCGCATCCCGATCGCCGGCAACTCCCCCAAGGCCAAGCGCATCGAGTTCCGCATCCCGGACCCGTCGTGCAACCCGTACCTCGCGTTCGCCGCGCAGCTCATGGCCGGCCTGGACGGCATCAAGAACCGCATCGAGCCGCCGGAGCCGATCGACAAGGACCTCTACGAGCTGCCGCCGGAGGAGCACGCCGAGATCGACCAGGTGCCCTTCACGCTCGAGCAGGTGCTCGACGCGCTCGAGGCCGACCACGAGTTCCTCCTCGAGGGTGACGTGTTCACCGAGGACCTGATCCGCACGTGGATCGACTGGAAGATGAACAACGAGGTCGTGCCGCTGCGTCAGCGCCCGCACCCCTACGAGTTCGACCTGTACTTCAGCATCTGATCGACCTGTGACACGGGGCCCTGGTCCTCACAACCGCGCGGAATCTCGCGCGTTCGTGAGGACCGGGGCCCTTGTGGTGTCCGAGTTCGACCCGGTGGACCAACCCCGCCCAATAATCTCGCTTGTCAATAGTATCGTTTAACGGTAGCATAGATCGCGTGATCCGGTCCTTCAAGAACACCGACACAGAGAAGGTCTGGAACCGCGAACATGTCCGCGCCTTCGGACCCGAACTTCAACGGGCGGCGCAGCAGAAACTCCGCCTCCTCAACGCAACCGCAGAACTTGGCAGCCTCCGGGTGCCACCCGGCAACCGCTTGGAGAAGTTGGCCGGCGACCGCGCCGGCCAACACTCCATCCGTATCAACGACCAATACCGCATCTGCTTCGTCTGGACCGAAAACGGCGCCGATGACGTCGAGATCACCGACTACCACTAATCAACCACGCAGAGGAGACCCGATCATGGCAGCGACATCGAAGGCACACGCCCCGATCACTCCGGGCGAGATTCTGCTGACCGAGTTCTTGGAGCCGCTGGGTATCACGCAGTACCGGCTCGCCCAGGCAACCGGGCTCCCCCAGACCCGCATCAGCGAGATCGTGCGCGGCAAGCGTTCCATCACCATCGACACCGCCCTGCGCTTGTCCAAGGCCCTCGGTGTCGACGACCGGTTCTGGATCAACATCCAAACCGACTACGACCTCGAAGTCGAGCGCGACCTCCACGGTGCCGAACTGGCCAAGGTCATCACCCTGGTGGCGAGCTGAAAGCCCCCGGTCCTCACAACCGCGCGGAGTATCGCGCGTTCGCAAGGACCGAGGCCCGCGTCAGATCTCCGCGTCGTGCAGCGCCTCGACGGCGTCGGCGAACATGCGCCGCTTGATCACGCCGAGCGTGGTGCGGTCGCGACCGGCCAACTCACGCACGTAGCCCGCGGCCGCCTCGGCGAGACCATCCAGGGGCGTCGATGCGTCGACCAACCCGGTCGCCACGGCGTCGGGGCCACTGAAGCGCCGACCGGTCGTCATGGAGTCTCGCGCCGCGCTCGGCGTCAGCTTGCTCATGATCAGGGCGTTCATCCCCGGGGTGAAGGGGATGCGGATGTCCACCTCGGGGAAGCAGAAGAACCCGCGGTCCTCACGCATGACCCGGTAATCGTGCGCGACCGCGAGCATGGCGCCGGCGCCGAAGGCGTGCCCGTTGATCGCCGCCACGGTCGGGACCGGCAGGGCCAAGATCCGCGCCATGAGGCCCTGCACCTGCGCGACGTACGTGGCGTATTGATCGGCGTGCTGGGTGAGCCACTCCAGGTCGAGACCGTTGGTGAAGAACTTCCCCTCAGCGGTCGTGACCAGGGCCGCGGGCGCCTTCGAGGCCTCGAGTTCGTCGAGCGCGACATCGACGGCCGCCATCCAGTCCGGCGTGAACCGGTTCTCGTCGTCACCCAGGTTCAGGGTCCAGATCGGCCCGTCCTGCGAGATGGTCACCATGTCGTACTCCTCAGTCGTCACGTCGTGGCAGCATCGCCGCCAGATCCGGCGGCCGGAACATCGCGCCGGGGTGAGTGTTACTGAAGGGTAACGTAACGCGCCTCCGCTAATTCGTGACGCTGCTAACGTCCCGCTGCCCGACGCTGCGTTCCTGCCCGTGCCTCTCGCTCCCTGCGGCTCATTGCCGCCGAAACGCGCACGTTCGCACCCTCGGGGAAGTACCCCCGCCGACGCCGTTCGAGGGAGAGTACGTACCACCAGGGCGGCGTGACGTTCCGCTTCGCTTGGTTGTGGCGCCGACACAATGCCTGCCCGTTGCTGACAATCGTCGCTCCACCCTTGGACCACGGGTAGACATGATCGACCTCGACGGCCGCTGCCGGGCACCGGCCCCACGCCACGAGCCTCGGGCCCTCACAGCGGTTCCCGGCGCGAGTGAGCACGGTCCGGCGGGGCGCGTACTTGAAAGTGCGCCAGGGATCGCGGTGTGCTGGGCCCGGCCCTCGACCAGGTAGCGGGAGAGTGAACACGAGCACCACGGCGAGGATTGCCACCGGCAGTGGCCAGTGGGGACCGATCGTCACCCAGAATCCGTCAACCAGCGGTCGCCATTCCACGAGCCACAGGCTAGCGATGCGCCAAGGTCCTCACGAACGCGCGCCATTTGACGCGTTCGTGAGGACCCCGGGAAGAGAACTCAGCGGCGGTAGATCGACTTCGCCATGAGGTAGGGCTCCAGCCCCTCCGGACCGAGCTCCCGCCCGACCCCGGACGACTTCACGCCGCCGAACGGGGCATTGACGTGCAACTCATAGTGGTTGACGCCAACCGACCCGGTCTCGATCCGGCGCGCCAGGGCCAAACCGTGCGCCGCATCGGCGCTCCACACGACGCCACCAAGGCCGTAGTCGGAGTCGTTCGCCAGCGCAATCGCCTCATCCTCGTCGCCGTAGGGAGTCACGACGAGCACGGGCCCGAAGATCTCCTCCTGCGCGATCACCGACGAGTTGTCGACATCGGCAAACACCGTCGGAGCGACGAACCACCCGTCACGCTCGGGAGCGTCACCTCCGGTGGTCAGGCGCCCCAGCGAGCGGCCCTGCTCGATGTACCCGAGGATCCGCTCCCGCTGCACCTGCGAGACGACCGGCCCGATCTGCGTCGCCGGGTCGAGCGGGTCACCGACCACGAGACCGGACACGGTCTGTGTCACGGCCTCGACGACCTCGTCGTAGCGGCTGCGCGGCGCGAGGATCCGCGTCGCGGCGTGACAGGTCTGGCCGTTGTTCGGCAGCGAGACCTCCAGCAGCTTCGAGGCGAACAGGTCGAGATCGGCATCCTGCGCCACCAGGGAGACCGACTTGCCACCGAGCTCCAGCGTCACCGGGCGCAGCAGCTTGCCCGCGGTTGACCCGATGACCCGCCCCGCACCGGTCGAGCCGGTGAAGGCGATCTTGTCCACGCCCGGGTGCTCGACGAGGTGGGCACCGGCGTCCCGGTCACCCGGCACGACGTTGAGCACGCCGGGCGGCAGCCCCGCCTCCTGGGCCGCCTCGGCGAAGACGAACGCATCCAGCGCGGTCTCCGGCGGCGGCTTGAGCACGACCGTGCACCCGGTCGCCAGCGCCGGGGCGAGCTTCATGATCGCCAGCGCCTGCGGGTAGTTCCACGGCGTCACCGCCGCGATGACCCCGACCGGGCCCCGCACGACGAGGGTGTCCCCGCCGGTCGGGCTGGGCCGCACGTCCTCCAGCTCGAGCGTCGCGGCCACCTTGGCGTAATAGCGCGCGATGAAGCTCGGCGCTCCGCCGTTGACGACCAGCGACTGGCTGATCGGCATGCCGTTCTCGCGGCTGACGAGGGCGGCCGTGTCCTGGCCCCGGGCCTTCAGGGCCGCGACGAACGCGGAGAGTCGTTCACCGCGCTCCGTCGGGGTCAGCTGCGCCCAGGGGCCCTTGAGTGCGCGACGAGCCGCGGCGACGGCATCGTCGATGTCCACCGACGTGGCCAAGGCCGTCGTCGCGAACGGCCGGCCCGTCGAGGCCTCGATGACCTCGTGCGTCGTGCCCTTGGCCGGCTCGACCCAGGTGCCGTCGATGAAGAGTTGGCGACGGTCGAGTTGCCCGCTGGTGTCCATGTGCTCAGTCATGTCGTCCTTCCACGTG
>NZ_BCRE01000170.1 GCF_001552435.1 Kribbia dieselivorans NBRC 106261 | reverse complement strand
CCGCCTGCTTCGCGACGGCGCGGCGGCTGGTGCCACGCTTGCGAGGGGTGCGCTTCGCCGGGGCGGGCGCGCTCTCCTCGCCGGCGTGCTCCCCGCTGGTGGTCTGGTCGTTCGTGGTCTCATCGGAAGCCATGTGGCGCCCTTCCGCTCCGGGGGGTCGGTGCCACACCCGGCGCCCCGATGAGGGGCCGCCCGCCGCCCCGTCGGGGCTGTTGCGGCCGTGGCCGGTCGCCACGGAAGTCTGGTTTCACCTGCGTGGCTCGCGCGGTGCGCGTCACCCTTCAGGTGCCGGCGACGGCCTCGTCGGCAGCCAATGGGTCGGCCACCCTCGCACGTGCGTCGTCCCATGGGCCCTGGGAGAGCCTGGTCACCAGCGGCGGTGTCAATGGCTCGAAATGCGCCACGGCACGCAGTGCGGTCAGTACGTCGTCGGGACGAACGGCAGGTGTGGTGTGCCGAACGACCATGTGCATTATCGCATAGACGGGGTCGGTCGCGCCGGAGACGTCCGCGGAGAGCACCGCGGCGCGCACGTCGAACGTCTTCGGCCCGGACTTGAAGGTGCGCGTCACCTCGGCCCGCTCGGCCGACATCAGGGCCTCCACCGCGGCGGCGACCACGCCGGGCTCCTCGGTGCGGAACTCGACGCGCCACGTGCTGGCCTGCAGTCGGTCGGCCAGGGCCCCGGGCTGCGCCTCGACCACCTCGACGATGTCCAGCCCGTCGGGCAGTGCGGCATCGAGCGCGGCCCGCACCTTGTCCGGGTCGACCCGTACGGTCGTCGAAATCTCGAAGTATTCGGCCTCGCTCGCCGCTCCGGTCTGAGCACCGTTGGCGTACGAGATCTTGGGGTGCGGGTGGAACCCTGCCGAGTAGGCCATGGGCACCCCGGCCCGACGCAGCGCCCGTTCGAGCGCGCGGGAGAAGTCACGGGTCGAGGAGAACCGCAGCCGGCCGCGCTTGGCGTACCGGATGCGCAGCTTCTGGACCGCCGGGGCCGGGGGCGGCCCCTCGGGGGTGCGCTGGCGACCCATCAGGCCTCCAGACCGGGTCGCGGACCGCCACCGACGACCGACAGCGGCAACAACGTCTTGCCGGTCGGGCCGATTTCTATCGAAGTGCCCATCTGAGGGCACACGCCGCAGTCGAAGCACGGCGTCCAGCGGCAGTCCTCGACCTCACCGCCGGCGAGCGCCTCCTGCCAGTCCTCCCACAACCAGTCCTTGTCCAGGCCGGAGTCGATGTGGTCCCACGGCAGGACCTCGGACTGCTCCCGCTCCCGCGTGGTGTACCAGGCGACGTCCACGCCGGTGCCGGCCAGACCGCGCTCCGCCGCGGCCATCCAGCGCTCGTAGGAGAAGTGCTCGCTCCAGCCGTCGAAACGGCCGCCGTCGCGCCACACCTCCTCGATGACCCGCCCGACCCGCCGGTCACCGCGGCTGAGCAACCCTTCGACGACGCCCGGCTCACCGTCGTGATAGCGGAACCCGATCGACGATCCGTATCGCTTGTCGCTGCGGATGGCGTCGCGGAGCTTGGCCAGGCGCGCGTCGGTCTCCTCGGCGCCGAGCTGCGCGGCCCACTGGAACGGGGTGTGCGGCTTGGGCACGAACCCGCCGATGCTCACCGTGCAGCGGATGTCACGGCGCCCGGAGACCTGCCGACCGGTCTCGATGACGCGCTTGGCCAGGTCGGCGATCTGCAGCACGTCCTCGTCGGTCTCGGTCGGCAGACCGCACATGAAGTAGAGCTTGACCTGCCGCCACCCGGCGCCATAGGCGGCGGCCACGGTGTTGATCAGGTCCTCCTCGGTGACCATCTTGTTGATGACCTTGCGGATGCGCTCGCTGCCGCCCTCGGGGGCGAAGGTCAGGCCGGAGCGTCGTCCGTTGCGGGTGAGTTCGTTGGCCAGGTCGATGTTGAACGCGTCCACGCGGGTGCTCGGCAGCGACAGGCCGGTGTTCGTGCCCTCGTACCGATCGGCCAGACCCTTGGTCATCTCGGCGATCTCGGAGTGGTCGGCGCTGGAGAGGGAGAGCAGGCCCACCTCCTCGAACCCGCTGGCGGCCAGGCCGGCCTCGACCATCTCGCCGATGCCGGTGATGCTGCGCTCGCGCACCGGGCGGGTGATCATCCCGGCCTGGCAGAACCGGCAGCCGCGCGTGCAGCCGCGGAAGATCTCCACGCTCATCCGCTCATGCACGGTCTCGGCCAGCGGCACCAGGGGTGTCTTGGGGTAGGGCCATTCGTCGAGGTCGGTGACGGTGTGCTTCGAGGTGCGCCACGGGACTCCGCCCCGGTTGGGCGACACACGTTGGATGCGACCGTCGGGCAGGTAGTCGACGTCGAAGAAGGCCGGCACGTAGACGCCGCCGGTCGCGGCCAGACGCGCGAGGATCTCCGTGCGACCGCCCGGACGCCCCTCCGCCTTCCACGCCGCGATGAGGTCGGTGACGCCGAGCACCGCCTGCTCACCGTCGCCGATGATCGCCATGTCGATGAAGTCGGCGATCGTCTCGGGGTTGAACGCGGCATGCCCCCCGGCGACGACGAGCGGATGGGACTCGTCGCGGTCGGCGGCGTGCAGCGGGATGCCGGCGAGGTCGAGCGCGGTGAGCATGTTCGTGTAGCCGAGTTCGGTGGAGAAGCTCAGCCCGAAGACGTCGAAGTCCCCCACGGCCCGGTGGGCATCTACGGTGACCTGCGGCAGGTCGTGCTCGCGCAGCAGCGCCTCCATGTCCGGCCACACGGAGTAGGTGCGTTCGGCCAGGGCGTTGTCGCACTCGTTGATGACCTCGTAGAGGATCTGCGTGCCCTGATTGGGCAGACCGACCTCGTAGGCGTCGGGGTACATCAGGGCCCAGCGCACCGTGAGGTCGTCGCCGTTCGCGGCATGACCGCCGACGTGCCAGTCCTTGACGGTGGAGTTCAGTTCGCCGCCGACGTACTGGATGGGCTTGCTGACCTGCTCGAGCAACGGCTCGAGGTCGGCGAAGTACGAGGCTCCGGGCTGGTGAGGCATGCCTTCTAGGGTAGCCCGCGGCGCCGGGTGCTCCGTGAGTCCCGGCGCCGCGTGCGTAAGCGATCAGGTCGTGTACAGCGAGTTGAGCTGGTCCGCGTACTTCTCGACGACGGTCTTGCGGCGCAACTTGAGCGACGGGGTCAGGTCGCCCTCTTCCACCGTGAGGTCGCGGCCGAGGATGTGGAACTTCTTGATGGTCTCCCAGCGGTTGAGGCCGGAGTTGAGTTCGTCGATGTAGCCCTGGACCATGTCGCGGGCCTGGGGGCTGGAGACGATCTCCTCGTAGCTCTTGCCGCCCAGCCCATTCGCCTCGGCCCACGGCGTGATGGCCTCGGCGTCGAGGGTGACCAGCGCCGTGACGAAGTGGCGGTCGGCGCCGTAGACCATGAACTGGCCCACGTAGGGGCAGATGCCCTTGAAGCGGGATTCGATGATCGACGGAGCGACGTACTTGCCGCCGGAGGTCTTGAACAGGTCCTTCTTGCGGTCGGTGATGCGCAGGAAGCCCTGGCCGTCGATTTCGCCGATGTCACCGGTGCTGAACCAGCCCTCGGCATCGATGACCTCGGCGGTGGCCTCGGGGTTGTTGTGGTATCCCTCCATGACGCCCGGGCCGCGCACCAGCACCTCGCCGTCGTCGGCGATGCGGATCTCGGTGCCGGGGATCGGCCACCCGACCGAGCCCAACTTGTAGGCGTACGTGCGGTTGACCGTCGCGGCCGAGGAGGTCTCGGTCAGGCCGTACCCCTCGAGGATGGTCATGCCCGCGCCCTTGAACCACTGGGCGATGTCCGGGTTGAGCGCGGCCGAACCGGAGATGAAGGTGCTGATGCGTCCGCCGAAGCGCTCGCGGATCTTCGAGAGCACGAGCTTGTCAGCCAGGCCATACTGCAGCGCGAGCAGGCCGGAGGGTGTGCGGCCCGTGGCCTCGACCGCGGCCACCTGCTTGCCGACGTTGCTGGCCCAGGTGAAGAGCTTGTACTTGATGCCGCCGGCTTCCTCCATGCCCAGGGAGACCTTGCCGTAGACCTTCTCGAAGATGCGCGGGGCCGCGGCCATCGTCGTCGGCTTGACGACGGCGAGGTTGTCGATGATCTTGTCGATCCGGCCGTCGACGGCGGTCTTCATGCCGGCGGTGATGGCCACACAGATGAGCTGCTTGCCGAACACGTGCGCCAGCGGCAGCCAGAGGTACATGACGTCGTCGGCGGTGACCAGACCGGTCGAGACCGATGCGGCGCCCTGGTACGCCCAGGTGCTCTGCTTGAGGCGCACGCCCTTGGGCCGGCCGGTCGTGCCGGAGGTGTAGATGATCGTAGCGAGGTGCTCGGGCCGGCTTTCATCGATGCGGGTGTCGACGGCCTGGGGGTCGCCCGCAAGGACGCCGTCACCGAGCTCCGCCAGTCGGTCAAGGCTGATCGTGTGGTCATCGAGGGTGACGCCGGTCGGGTCGATGACGATGATCGCCCGCACACCGGAGAAGCGCTCGCGCACGGAGTTGATCTTGTCGACCTGCTCCTTGTTCTCGGCCACGACGATGACACTGCCCGAGTGGTCGAGGATGTACGCGACGTCCTCGGCGATCGTCGTCGGGTACACCGTCGTGGTGGCGCCTCCGGCGAGCATGATCGCCAGGTCCATGAGAATCCACTCGTAGCGGGTGCCCGAGGCGATGGCGACCCGGTCCTCGGCGGTGATGCCCAGCGAGATCAGGCCCGCGGCGTAGCGGGTGACGATCGCGTCCGTCTCGGCCCAGGTCAGGTCGTTCCAGTTCTCGTTGGCGTCCGGGTACGAGTACGCCACACCACCGGGGGTGGCGGCGACCCGGTCACGGAACATCCGGCCGACCGACGGGGCGAGGTTCTCGACCATGTCGCGGTCGTACTGCTCATCTTCTGGACGGGTCAGCTGTGCCTCGGTCATCGGGGCCTACTCCTTCGTGGGCTGGACATTTCAGTCAGCCTTTCACGATGGGAGCGGGATTTCGACCCCTTGCTCCAGAATGTGACTCATCGGTAACGAGACGCTCACCACACCCGTCTGCCGCTCACTCCCCCAGCAGGATCCGGCGGCACTCATCCACATCGCGACCGATCGCCGCGATGAGTTCGTCGAGGGAATCGAACCGCTGATTGGGCCGCACCCAGGCCACGAAGTCGACGGCGACGGTCTCGCCATACAGGTTGAGGTCGGTGCGGTCGAGCACGTACGCCTCGACGACGACCTTCGTCAGGTCGGCGAACGTCGGGTTCAGGCCCACCGAGATCGCCGCCGGCAGCCGACGGTCGGGCGCGTCCAGGGGCAGGTCCAGCCGCTCGAACCACCCGGCGTAGACCCCGTCGGCCGGCACCACGCCGGTGCTCGACTGGCTGAGATTGGCCGTGGGGAAGCCGAGGTCGCGCCCGCGTTGCAACCCGTGGACGACCGTGCCGAGGACGCGGTGCGGCCGCCCGAGGATCTCGGCGGCCTTGTCGACCTCACCGTCGCGCAGGTGCCCGCGGATCATCGACGACGACCACCGCTCGTTGTCGCCCTGGTCCGGCAGGACGATGACGTCGAAGCCGTACCGCGCTCCGAGTTCGTGGAGTTGGTCGACGTCACCGGTGTACCCCGCCCCGAAGCCGCGGGTGTCCTGGCCGACGACAAGGGCCGCGATGCCCAGGCCGTCGACGAACACCGACCGGATGTAGTCCTCGGCCGACAGTTGGGCGAACTCGCGGGTGAACTCCAACACGAGCAGGCCGTCGACCCCGGTCTCCTCGATGAGGTGGTCGCGCAGCACGCCCGGGCTGATGAGTTCGGGGGCACGCTCGGGGTGGAGCACCCGCACGGGGTGCGGCTCGAACGTGACGACCACGGCCGGCAGGTCCCGCTCGCGGGCGGCGGTCTTGACGGCGTCCAGCACGGCCTGGTGGCCGCGGTGAACTCCGTCGAAGTTGCCGAAGGTGGCCACGCAGGGCTTCAGCCCCGCCGGAGTCTGGCTCGGGTCGGTCCAACGATGCACGACGACACCTTAGTGCCGAACCGGGCGTGGACTACGACGCGGCCGGGGCAAAGACGACATGGGTGCGCGCGCCGGCCCGCGTCTCGTCGAGCATCGCGACGAGCGATCCGTCCGGCGCCAGGGCCGCGACCGGCTCGGTGCGGCCGGGTTCGGCCGAGGCGATGCGCTGTCCGTAGCCGAGCTTGGTCGCCTCCTCTTCGGTCAGGTGACGCACCGGGAACGCGGCGGTGGCGGCGTCGGCCAACGGGGTGATCGGCGGGTCCTGGCCGGCCTCCCC
>NZ_BCRE01000169.1 GCF_001552435.1 Kribbia dieselivorans NBRC 106261 | reverse complement strand
TCCTGGCCGGCCTCCCCCGCCGTGATGAGGTCGTCGAGATCGGTGCAATCGGCGATCCGAAAACCACCCACCCGGGTACGACGGAGCGCGGTGAGGTGACCGCCGACGCCCAGCGCGGCCCCGAGGTCGCGGGCCAGGGCGCGCACGTACGTGCCGGACGAGACCTCGACCTCGATGTCGCAGTCGAGCACCCGCTGCCCATCGGGGAGCTCGACCGGGCGGAGTTCGCCGACGTCGAATCGCGCAACGGTCACCGGTCGTGCCGGCAGGTCGACGTCCTCCCCCGAGCGCACCCGGTGGTACGCCCGCTTGCCGTCGATCTTGATCGCGCTGACCGCGCTGGGGACCTGGTCGATGTCGCCGGTCAGGGGCCTCGCAGCGGCGACGATCTCGTCGCGCGACAACCCGGCCGCACTGCGCTCCGGAGCGCCGATGACCTCACCCTCGGCGTCGTCGGTGATCGTAGCCTGCCCCAGGCGCACCGTGGCGGTGTAGGCCTTGTCGGCGCCCACGAGAAACGTCAGGAGCTTCGTGGCGCGGCCGACCCCGAGGATGAGCACGCCGGTGGCCATTGGGTCCAGCGTGCCGGCGTGCCCGACCTTGCGGGTGCGGCAGAGCCGGCGCGCCTTGGCGACGACGTCGTGGCTGGTCCAGCCGGCCGGTTTGTCGACGAGCAGCAGCCCGTCCGGTGCGGCGTCAGGCATCGGCGCCGTCGGCGTCCTCCGAGTCGGGCTTCTTGTACGGGTCGGCATCGCCGGCGTACGTGGCGCCGGTGCGCGTGGCGGCGACCTGGGCGTCCTTCTCCTTGGCCTCGCGCAGCAGGTCCTCGATGGCGGTCGCCGACTCGGGCAGGGCATCGGGGAGGAATTCGAGGGTCGGCGTCAGGCGGATGCCGAGCTGCTTGCCGACCAGCGAGCGCATCCGCCCCAGGTGGCTGGCCAGGAGCTCGGTGGTGGTGGCGTGCTGGGCCTCGTCACCGAAGACGGTGTAGAAGACCGAGGCGTGCTGGAGGTCTCCGGTGACCCGTACATCGGTGATGGTGACGAAACCGAGATCCGGGTCCTTGATGACCTGGGTGAGGTTGGCCGCGATGACCTCCTTGATCCGGTCGGCGATCTTGCGCGCCCGTGCCGTGTCGACCATGGGGTCCTCCGTTGTCGTTGTGGTTCCTGCGACCCAACAGCCTAGGTGATGCTCCGGCGCGGAGTGGACGAGGCGAGGACAGCAAGGGTCACCTGAGTTGCGGGCCCGTCGACGGGGGTCGATACGGTAGGGGGCATCCACTCCCTTGATGCAAAGGATTTGCAGTTATGCGCTCGCGCCTTGCCTCTGTCTCCGCCCTGGCCGCACTGACGTTGGCGGTGAGCGGAATCAGCGCCTGCGGCACGTCGACCAACCCGGCCGACACGCCCGCCGGCGCGACCACCTCGACCACCCCGGCGACGGCGGCGCTGGCGATCAAGGACGGCTGGGTCAAGGCCACCACGGAGACCATGACCGGCGTCTTCGGCACCCTGGAGAACAGCTCCGATGCGCCGATCACCATCACGGGCGGCTCCTCCACGGCGGCGTCGAAGGTCGAGACGCACATCACCGTCAAGGAGAACGGCGCCATGGTGATGAAGCGCACCGACAAGGGCTTCACCATCGAGCCCGGTGGCACGTTCGAGCTCAAGCCCGGCGCCAACCA
Organism: Kribbia dieselivorans NBRC 106261; assembly: GCF_001552435.1. Classification (GTDB taxonomy): domain Bacteria; phylum Actinomycetota; class Actinomycetes; order Actinomycetales; family Dermatophilaceae; genus Kribbia; species Kribbia dieselivorans. The sequence continues at coordinate 1,425 of NZ_BCRE01000169.1, read as the reverse complement.
CATCATGCTCATGGGCCTGAAGCAGGAGATCAAGGCCGGCGACCCGCTGACCGTCAGCGTCAAGGACGCCGACGGCACAACGTACGACCTCACCGTGCCCGGCCGTGAGTTCACCGGCGCCGAGGAGACCTACGCCCCCGAGGCGGAGGACATGCACTCGACCGGCTCGAGCGACCACTCGAGCATGAACCACTCATGAGCGCCCCCTCTCGTCGCGCGGTCATCGGCGGCGCGGGCCTGGCTGGTCTGTCGGGCCTGGCGCTGGCCGGGTGCGGCCGGTCCGGTGAGGGTGATGCCAAGGCCGCGAACGGCGATCCGCCCGGCGTGGCCGTCACGGCTCGGGCGCGCGAGTTTCACGGAGCGCGGCAGCACGGGATCGCTGATGCGCCCCAAGCCCACGCGGTGTGGGTGGCGTTCTCGCTACCGAAGGCCGTGCGCCGCGATGACGTGCGACGTCTGCTGACCGTGTGGAGCGATGACATCGCGCGGCTGACGGCCGGGTCGGGCACCCTGACCGACCAGGAGCCCGAACTGGCCGAGATGGTGCACCGGTTGACCGTGACCGTCGCGGTCGGGCCGGGGTTCTTCGAGCGGATCGGCGCGTCGGCCAAGGCTCCGTCGTGGCTCAAACCCCTGCCGCGGTTCGATCAGATCGATGGACGCCTGGACGACCGGTGGGCCGGCACGGACCTGTGCCTGCAGATCGCCGCCGAGAGCGCGGCGACCGTCTCGCACACGCAGCGTCAACTCATCACGGCCGCGGGCCGGTTGGCGAAGGTGGAGTGGGTGCAGCGCGGGTTCCGCGAGCCCGTGGCGCAGCCGCACTGGGGGTCGATGCGCAACCTGTTCGGGCAGAAGGACGGCACGGTCAACCCGGTCGTCGACGGCGAGGATGACGCGGTCATCTGGGCCGGGGACGACGCCGGGTGGTTCGCCGGCGGCTCGGCCATGGTCATCCGCCGCATCGTCATGGACATGGACTCCTGGGACCGCGCCGACCGGTACTCCCGGGAGAACGCGATGGGTCGCCGACTCGACAACGGAGCGCCGTTGACCGGCGGAGACGAGATGACTCCCCCGGACCTGTTGGCCAAGGACGATCTCGGGTTCCCCGTCATCGACAACGGCGCCCACATGCGTCGGGCCATGCCGCGGGCGCCGCACGAGCGGTTCCTGCGTCGGCCGTACAGCTACGACGACTCGACCGACCCCGATGGGACCGGTCTGGTCTTCGTGGCGTTCTGCGCCGATCCGGTACGTCAGTTCGTGCCGGTGCAGCGGCGGTTGGCCCAGGCGGACCTGCTCAACCTCTGGACGTACCCGATCGGCTCGGCGGTGTACGCGGTGCTGCCCGGTGCCGCCGACGGCGAGTACCTGGGCCAGTCCCTGTTCGCGTAGCCGGGCCCCCACCGCCCACACCCCCGC
>NZ_BCRE01000168.1 GCF_001552435.1 Kribbia dieselivorans NBRC 106261 | reverse complement strand
CGCGCGCGGGGCGGCTCGCGCGCCCTTCGCGATCAGGCGCGGGGCTTCTCGCGCATTTCGTACGTGGTGATGAGGTCACCGACCTGGAGGTCGTTGAACGACCCCAGGTTGATACCGCACTCGTAGCCCTCGCGGACCTCGGTGACATCGTCCTTGAACCGCCGCAGGCCGGTGAGTTCCAGGTTCTCGGTGATGACCACGCCCTCACGGGTGATGCGCGCCTTGGAGCCGCGCTTGATCTCACCCGACTTGACGATGGATCCGGCGATGTTGCCGAACTTGCTCGACCGGAAGATCTCGCGGATCTCGGCCGAACCGGTTTCGACCTCCTCGAACTCCGGCTTGAGCATGCCCTTGAGCGCGGCCTCGACCTCTTCGATGGCGGTGTAGATCACCGAGTAGTACCGGATCTCCACGCCCTCACGCTCGGCGTACTCCGCGTTCTGCCCCTCGGCGCGCACGTTGTAGCCGATGATGATCGCGTTCGACGCCATCGCCAGGTTGATGTTGTTCATCGTGATCGCGCCGACGCCGCGGTCGATGATGCGCAGGTCGACCTCGTCACCGACGTCGATCTTGAGCAGGGCGTCCTCGAGCGCTTCGACCGAACCCGACACGTCACCCTTGAGGATGAGATTGAGGGTGTCGACCTTGCCCGCCGCGAGGGCCTCGTTGAGGTCCTCGAGGGAGATGCGCTTGCGAGCCTTGGCCAGCGATGCCTGCCGGTCGGCGGCCTCGCGCTTCTCGGCGATCTGCCGAGCCGTGCGGTCGTCGGGGGCGACGACGAAGGTGTCACCGGCACGCGGCACGGAGGACAGACCGAGCACCTGGACCGGACGCGACGGACCGGCCTCCTCGACGTTCTGGCCGTGCTCGTCGAGCATGGCCCGCACGCGACCGTAGGCCGAGCCGGTGACGATGGCGTCACCGACGTGCAGGGTGCCGGACTGGACCAGCACCGTCGCCGTGGCACCGCGACCGCGGTCGAGGTTGGCTTCGATCGCCACACCACGCGCGTCCCGGTCGGGGTTGGCGCGCAGGTCGAGGGCGGCGTCCGCGGTGAGCAGGACCGCCTCGAGCAGCGTGTCGATGTGCATGCCCTGCTTGGCCGAGACGTCGACGAACATCGTGTCGCCGCCGTACTCCTCGGCGATCAGGTTGTACTCGGTCAACTGACCGCGCACCTTGGCCGGGTCGGCGCCCTCGACGTCGATCTTGTTGACCGCCACGACGATCGGCACGTCGGCCGCCTGGGCGTGGTTGAGCGCCTCGATCGTCTGCGGCATCACGCCGTCGTCGGCCGCGACCACGAGGATCGCGATGTCGGTGACCTTGGCACCACGGGCTCGCATGGCGGTGAACGCCTCGTGACCCGGGGTGTCGATGAACGTCAGCTTGCGCTGCTCGCCCTCGTGGTCGACCGCGACCTGGTAGGCACCGATGTGCTGGGTGATGCCACCGGCCTCACCGGAGCCGACGTCGGCGTGACGGATCGCGTCGAGGAGTCGGGTCTTACCGTGGTCGACGTGACCCATGACGGTCACGACCGGCGGACGCGGCTGGAGGTTCTCGTCCTCCTCGTTGTCGATCGCGATGTCGAGGTCGATGTCGAAGGACTCGAAGAGCTCGCGCTCCTCCTCCTCCGGCGAGACCATCCGGATGTCGTAGCCGAGTTCGGCCCCGAGCAGCTGGAACGTCTCCTCATCGAGCGACTGGGTCGCGGTGGCCATCTCACCGAGGTGGAACAGCACCGTGACCAGCGACGCCGGGTTCGCGTTGATCTTGTCGGCGAAGTCGGTCAGGGACGCACCCTGCCGGATGCGCACGATCGTCGAACCGTCACCGTGCGGAACGCTGACGCCACCGATCGTGGGCGCCTGCATCTGCTCGAACTCTTGACGCTTCGCGCGCTTCGACTTGCGCTGCTTGGCGCGGCCACCACCGCGGCCGAAGGCACCCTGGGTGCCGCCACGCCCCGGAGGGCCACCACCGGGACGACCGCCGAAGCCGCCGCCACCGCCGCCGGGACC
>NZ_BCRE01000167.1 GCF_001552435.1 Kribbia dieselivorans NBRC 106261 | reverse complement strand
TGAGGGCGGGGGCGGGGGGCGATAGGCGGCGGCGATCACCGCGATCCGTTCAATTCATCGCCAGGCGGCCCAACGGCGCTCCGGTCAGTGAGAGGCTGATCACACACCCTCTCGACGACCTGGAGACCGCCATGAGTGACAACCAGCCCCAACCCGGCACCGAGAGCACCACCGCCAAGGGTGCCGACCCCATGCCGACCGCGTCGGTGCAGCCGACCGGCACGACCCTGGTCAACGGTGCTCCGGCCGAGTCCGACCGTTTCTCCCTCTCCGTGGGCACCGACGGCCCGCTGCTGCTCCACGACCACCACCTCGTCGACCAGCTCGCGCACTTCAACCGCGAGAACATCCCGGAGCGTCGTCCGCACGCCAAGGGCTCGGGCGCGTTCGGCGAGCTGAAGATCACCGCCGACGTGACGCAGTGGACCAAGGCCGCGCTGTTCCAGCCCGGGGCCACCTCGCGCGCGCTGGCGCGGTTCAGCACCGTCGCCGGTGAGCTCGGCTCCCCGGACACCTGGCGTGACGTGCGCGGTTTCGCGCTGCGCTTCTACACCACCGAGGGCAACTACGACCTCGTCGGCAACAACACGCCGATCTTCTTCGTGCGTGACCCCATGAAGTTCCCGCACTTCATCCGCAGCCAGAAGCGCCTGCCCGACACCGGTCTGCGCGACAACACGATGCAGTGGGACTTCTGGACCCTCAACCCCGAGTCGGCCCACCAGGTGACCTACCTCATGGGTGACCGCGGCCTGCCGAAGTCGTACCGCCACATGAACGGGTACGGCTCGCACACGTACATGTGGGTCAACGCCGCCGGTGAGCGCTTCTGGGTCAAGTACCACTTCCACACCCAGCAGGGCATGGAGTTCCTCTCCAACGAGGAGGCCGCCGTCATCGCCGGTCAGGACGCCGACTACCACCGCCGCGACCTCATGGAGGCCATCAAGCGCGGTGACTTCCCGTCGTGGAAGCTGTCGGTGCAGGTCATGCCGTACGAGGAGGCCAAGACCTACCGCTTCAACCCGTTCGACCTGACGAAGACCTGGTCGCACGCGGACTACCCGCTGCACGAGGTCGGCGTCATGACGCTGAACGAGAACCCGACGAACTTCTTCGCCCAGATCGACCAGGCCGCCTTCGCGCCGAGCAACATCGTGCCGGGCATCGGGTTCTCGCCGGACAAGATGCTGCTGGGCCGCGTGTTCGCCTACGCCGACGCGCACCGGGCGCGGTTGGGCACGAACAACGACCAGTTGCCGGTCAACCGACCGATCGTGCCGGTGAACACGTACCACGCCGACGGGCACATGAACTTCGCCGACACCGGGGCCGCGGCGGTCTACGCGCCGAACACGGCTGGTCGTGCCTACGCGGACGAGCAGGGTCCGGTCGACACCCGGTGGGAGTCCGACGGTGACATGGTGCGCTCGGCGTACGCGCTGCGCTCCGATGACGACGACTTCGGCCAGGCGGGCACGCTGGTGCGCGACGTCTTCGACCAGGCCGCGCGTGACCGGCTCGTCGACACCGTCGCCGGCGCGCTGACCGGGGTCACCGGCGAGGTGCTCGAGCGCGCCTTCTGGTACTGGCGGAGCGTCGATGCCCAGGTCGGCAAGGCGCTCGAGGAGAAGGTCCGCGGCCAGGCCTGACGAACGACGCTCCGGCGCGCCGGTCACCCCACTCGGGGTGGCCGGCGCGTCGGCGTTTGTCGAGGGGTCAGCCGCGTCGCGCGATCGTCGCGCAGGTGCCGCCGGTGACGGACCGGAGGTCTGCGGGGGCCAGTTCGACGTCGAAGCCCCGTCTGCCGCCGCTGACCAGGATCGTCGCGAAACCCTCGGCCGACTCGTCCAGCACCGTCGGGAGTGGCTTCTTCTGGCCGATGGGGCTGATGCCGCCGACGACGTAGCCGGTCGTGCGCTCGGCGGCCGCGGGATCGGCCATGCCCGCCTTCTTCACGCCCAGGGCGGACGCGATCGCCTTGAGGTCCAGATGGGCATCGACCGGGATGATTCCGACCGCGAGGCCGCGCTCGGTGTCGACGAGCAGGGTCTTGAAGACCCGAGGCGGCTCCACGCCGAGTGCCTCGGCGGCCTCGAGCCCGTACGACGCCGCCGACGGGTCGTGCGCGTAGGTCCGCACCTCGAAGGCGATACCGGCCCGCTCGAGCGCGACGGTCGCGGGTGTCCCGCCGACGGACTTCTTCTTCGCCATGGTCATCAGCGTAGGAGGTGCGCGCCCGCGCACCCGTGGTGCGCTCACGGTGCCGTACGGCAGGGTGAGCGGTGTCACAGGCGCGATGGGCGGTCACCGGTGGCGACCGTCCGTCGTGCAGTCTGCACACGATTCTCCGTTCATCAGGGTTGAATCACCGCCCAGCGCGTGGGGGGTGTCGCGCCTCGTGTGTGCACTTCACACTCGAACGCATAGCCGCAGCCAGCCCGGTCGCGGCCGAGCCCGACTCGTGATCACAGGCGATCACCCCACACCCAGGAGACCAGCCGTGAGCTCAATCGCTCAGGATCCCCACTACGCGCCGGACGCCAACCCGACCCCCGGCAAGATGCCCATCAAGGCCATTGCCGCTGCCACCGTCGGCCACGCCGTCGAGTGGTTCGACTGGACCATCTACTCCCTCTTCGCGGTGTACTTCGCGACCCAGATCTTCGACGACTCCAACCCGCAGGCCGCGCTGCTCATGACGTTCGCGACCTTCGGTGCCGCGTTCTTCTTCCGCCCGCTCGGCGGATGGATCATGGGGCGCATGGCCGACATGGCCGGCCGCCGCGGCGCGATGATGCTCTGCGTCGCGCTCATGTCCGGTGGTTCGTTCGTCATCGGCGCGCTGCCGACGTACGACCAGATCGGCATCCTGGCGCCGATCATCCTGATCCTTGCCCGCATCGCGCAAGGCATCGCTGCCGGTGGTGAGCTGTCCAACACCTCCGCGTACCTCTCCGAGATTGCCCCTCCCGGCAAGCGCGGCCGCTACGTCTCCTTCATGTACATCGGTACCGGCGTGGCGCTGCTGCTCGCCACCACGCTCGGCTTCTTCCTGACCCGCGAGCTCGGCGCCGAGAAGATGGCCGAGTTCGGCTGGCGCATCCCGTTCATCCTCGGCGGCATCTTCGCCCTGGTCGGTCTGTTCATGCGCAAGGACCTCAAGGAGTCGGACGTCTTCGAGGAGCACGTCGCCACGGCCACCGAGAAGGTGCGCAACCCGCTCATGACCACGCTGCGCCTGTACCCGATGTCGGTGCTGCACGTGCTCGGTACGACCATGCTCTTCGCGCTCGTCTACTACGCCCTCATCGGTGCGGTGAACTCGGCCGTCAAGACGAAGTTCTCGGCTGAGCACCCCGAGGTCGGCCAGAACCTCTTCCTCGCGATGATCATCGCCATCGTCGTCTTCATCGCCCTGCAGTACCCGCTCGGTGCGCTCTCGGACAAGATCGGCCGCAAGCCGATGATGCTGACCTTCACGATCTTCTTCACCGTCGGCATGGTGCCGCTGTCCAAGCTCGCCACCTGGGAGCTGACCGACCTCATCATCCTCTACACCGTTGGTCTGGGCTTCTTCGCCTTCGCCAGCTCGATCCTGCCGGCGATCATGGCCGAACTGTTCCCGACGGAGATCCGTTCGACCGGTATCGGCGCCTGGTACAACATCACCGTGGCCATCTTCGGTGGTGGCGCCCCGTACCTGATCACCTGGCTCGGCGGCCGTGGCCAGGCCCCGATGTTCTACTGGATCGTCTCGGGTGTAGCGCTCGTCTCGACGCTGATCATCCTGAGCATGCCCGAGACCAAGGGCAAGCGCCTCGACTCGCAGCCGGAGCGTCTGGAGGAGCTCACTCACGCCTGACGCTCTCCTCTCCCCCGAGTGGTCAATCCTTGCGACGTAACCCGGCGTTATGTCGCAAGGATTGACCACTCGGCGCGTCTTGGGGCTGTCCACAGGGTCTCAATCTCAGGCTCACTTATCCACAGCGCTGACCGAGCCGGATTCGGGCACGACGCTCAGGCATCAGGCTTCCGGGCATGTCCCGTCAACGTCGTCCGAAGTACGCGTCCCTCCCTCGCGCGCTTGAGGCCAAGCCCTTCTCCGTCGCTGAAGCGCTGAAACTGGGGGTCGGCTACAGCCGACTTCGCGCCGATGACCTCATCGTCCCGGCGTTGGGAGCACGGATGGTTGGCCGGCCCGACAACCTCATCACCGCAGCCCAGGTGTATGCCGCCGTCATCAGGCGACCGCATGCGTTCTCACACCTCACCGCCTTGGCGATTTGGGGTCTGCCGCTCCCGGCCGGCCGACGAGATCCCGCCACGGGCCTTCACATCACCGTGGCCATGGATGATTCGCGAGTCCGCCGACCTGGTGTCGTCGCCCATCGTGGACTGGAGTCGCGCCGCGTCTTGACTCACCTGGGCCTGAAGGTGACCGCTCCGCTCGATACCTGGCTCGACTGCGCTCCGCTTCTCACCCGCGACGATCTGGTCGCCGTGGGAGACGCGCTCACGAACGAGCCCTTCGACTACTCACCGGACTCGTTCATCAGACTGGCCGACGAAGCCACTGGGCGGAGGGGTGTGCGACGAGCCCGAGAGGCCGCTCAACTCGTGCGAGTCGGATCACGGTCTCCGAAGGAGTCCAAGATGCGGTGTGTCTTTCATGACCACGGTCTGCCTGAGCCCGAACTCAACGTCAATATCTACACCGACGCCGGTGCCTTCATCTCCTGCAACGACTTCGTCTGGCGCGACCGTCGTGTCGTGTGTGAGTACGACGGTGATTGGCACCGTACTGACCGTGACCGCTGGCAGGTGGACCGCGAACGCCGTGCCCGCCTGGAGGACCTCGGATGGACGTACGTGGAGTGCGCATCGAACGCCACCAGGCCTGGGCGCGCCCAGGACGAACTCCTTGCCCGACTGAAGCGGCTCCTCCTGTGGTGATCCACCGCACGCCGAGTGGTCAATCCTTGCGACCTACCGGCAGGTTATGTCGCAAGGATTGACCACTCGACGGGGGAGGCGTGCGGGTCAGGTCGGGGAGGAGGGGGAAGAGGCGGAGGGGGTGGGGAGGAGGGGGTCAGGCGGCGCGGCGCGCGGCGCGAGAGCCCGGTGCCAGAGGGCGCCGCTCGACCGGCTCCCACGACGTGGCCGCCAGCGCCAGGACCGCCCACATGAGCATCGCGATCCGCGCGCCGTTCGCCGGGTGATCGGCCAGGCACAGCACCGCGAACCCGCCCAACGACGCTCCGGTGGCGACCGCGGCCACCGCCCCACGCCGCGCCGCCTGCAGGCAGAACCACGCCGCCATCACCGTGACGGCGATGACCGCCAGCAGGGCGAGCCAGCCGCCCTCGACCAGCCAGTTGAGCCAGAGGTTGTGCGCGTGCTGGTAGACCCGGTCACCGGGATCCGCGGCGCTGATCGACGGGCCGGCGCGACCCAGCCCGACGCCGAGCGGGTTGTGCGAGGCGACGCGGAGCGCCGCTCCCCACACATCGGTGCGCAGGCCCACCGCCCGACCGAGCACGGCCGCGATCACCGCCCCGGCGACGACCACGACGATGCCGCCCAGCACGACCAGCAACCGATTGCGCGTCGGTGTGCGCAGCAGCAGGAAGCACCCGAGGCCGACGATCGCGGCGATGATCCCGCCGCGCGACAGGGTGGTCAGCACCGCGAGGTAGCCCGCGACGATGACGACCCAGCCGACCGTGCGGGTCGTGCCCTTCTGGGCCAGCACCCACGCCAGCGCGAACGGCAGCGCCAGCACCAGGAACGCGACGAGCAGATTCGGGTTCGAGAACGTACCGATGGAGCGCACCATCGCGCCGGACTGCGAACACGCGTCCCGCGTGCCATCCAGTGAGGCGCGGCAGAACCCGGTCGGCGTGCGCGAGATGAACTGGTCCAGCGCGATGAGCGAGGACGTGGCCACGCCGATGAACGACAGCGCGGTCCAGCCATGCCACGACGCGGGATCGGAGCGACGCACCGCCACGGCGAGGTAATACACGGCGATGGACGTGAGCAACCCGCGGATCGGCGCGAACCCGACACCCTTGATCAGTGTGGCGAACGATGTGGCCAGGAACAGCACGACGATCGGGATGTCCAGCGGTGTCAGCCAGCGCTTCGCCGGCAGGCCACTCAGCGCGGCGGCCGCCAGACCGATGAGGATCACCACCCGCACCGGCGTGAACACCCAGAAGATGGGAGCGTCGGGCAGCAGGTCGGTGACGATCTCGAGCACCACGAGGATCAGCGCGACGAACGCCGTCGTGGCGGCCGCGCCCTCGTAGGTCCGCTCCACCGGCAGGCCGACGGGGAGCCGCAGCCGGGACGTGCGCGTCGACTCCTCGCGCCGGTGCGCGGTGTAGACCTCACGGCGCTCCGCTCGGGAGATGACTGCAGTCTCGTCGGCGTCTCCACCGAAGGGCTCGTCGTGCGTTGCCACGTCGCTCCTGTTCGTTGCCGATGCGCGTCGGATGCCCTCACGGCATCGACACCCGCTAGAGGCTAGCGAACTCGACTGGGTGCGCTCTACCGCCCGCGGTTCGAGCCGCCGCGATCAAATGAGGAAATGGAACAGCGTGCTGGCCGGATCGACGCGCTCGGCGTGGATCCGGGAGGTCTCCATCCGCGCCAGCAGGGGCAGCAGATCGTGGGCGGAGCCGAGTTCGATGCCGACCAAGGCCGGTCCGGTGTCGCGGTTGTTGCGTTTGGTGTACTCGAAGTGCGTGATGTCGTCGTCGGGGCCGAGGACCTCGTCGAGGAAGCGGCGCAGCGACCCCGGCTCCTGCGGGAAGTCGACGAGGAACCAGTGCTTGCGCCCCTCGTACACCAGCGCGCGTTCGACGATGTCGGCGTACCGGGAGACGTCGTTGTTGCCGCCGGAGACGATCGCCACGACGCGGCTGCCCGGTTCGAGATCGATCTGCGCGAGCGCCGCCGACGCCAATGCCCCGGCGGGTTCGGCGATGATCCCCTCGACCTGGTACAGCGCCAGCATCTCGACACAGACGGCGCCCTCGTCGACCGCGACCATGGTGAGTCGGCCGGCGTCGAGGGCGGCCTGCACGATGGGGAACGTCTGCTCGCCCACCCGACCGACCGCGGCTCCGTCGACGAACGGATCGACGTGCTCCAAGTCGACCGGATGCCCCGCCTCGAGCGCCGCGGCCATGCTCGCCGCACCGGCCGGTTCGACCCCGATGACCCGTACCTCGGGGTAGCGCTCGCCGAGCCAGGCCAGGCAGCCGGAGATGAGTCCGCCGCCGCCGACGGGCACGACGATGACGTCCGGCGGAGTGTCGAGCTGGCGGATGATCTCGAGCGCCACCGTGCCCTGTCCGGCGATGATCGTCGGATCGTCGAAGGCGTGTACCAGGGTCGTGCCGCGCTCGAGGCTGTCCTGCGCGGCGGCGGCCGCGGCCTGGTCGTACGTCTCACCGATGAGGATCAGCTCGGCGAACTCGCCGCCGATCGACGCCACCCGGTCGCGTTTCTGGCGCGGAGTGGTGCGCGGCAGGTAGATCCGTGCCTGGACGCCGAGTTGGGCGCAGGCGAAGGCCACGCCCTGGGCGTGATTGCCGGCGCTGGCACAGGTGACGCCGCGCTCGCGCTCGGCCGGGGTGAGCGAATCGATGAGGTTCGTGGCGCCGCGCACCTTGTACGACCGCACGCCCTGCTGGTCCTCGCGCTTGAGTAGCACCTCGGCGCCGGTGGCTTCGGAGAGACGGCGGGAGCGGCGCAGGTTGGTGACCTCGATGACCTTCTTCAGCCGCGCGGTGGCGTGTTCGACGTCAGTGGCGGTCACCGGGGTGGGGGAGTTGGGCACTGGACAAGCCTGCCACGCTTCAGCGCGTGCCCGCCGGGCGGTCGGCCCAGTCGAGAACGGTCATGCTCGACACGGCGTGCGCGACGAGTGCTCCGTCGCGTACCCGGTGGACATCGGCGGTGACGCTGAGCACCTGTCGACCGAGGTGTCGCACCTCGGCGCTGGCCCGCAACTCCTCACCGATCTTGGCGCCGCGCACGAACGTCGTGGTGAACGAGGTCGTCACGCCGTACTTGTCGGCGGGCAGGTCGGCGCGCGTGGCCCGACCGGTGGCCGTGTCGAGCAGGGTCATGAGGAACCCGCCGTGAGCCATCCCGGCGTAGTTGGCGTGCTCGGGCTGCGGGGTGACGAAGATGGTGCGGCCGTCACTCGACACCATCCCGAGGTAGTCGGCGAATGGGGAGAATCGCGGGGACAGGGGGTCGGGGCTCACGGGGCTGAGGTTACCGGGCGGCCGCGACGTCGGTGTGGGTGAAGTCGTCGCCGACGTACAGCAGGGGCTCACCGGTGACGACGGAGAGGGCGTAGGCGAAGCAATCACCGACGTTCAGCCGCGCGGGGGAGCTGGAGCCGCGACCGAAGCGACCGTGGGCCAACCGCGCGATCTCGGCCTGGCGGTCGCTGACCGGCACCACCTCGATCTCGAGTTCGTCGATGACCCGATCCAACCGTTCTCCGTGACTGGCGGAGCGTCGATCGGCCACGATGCCCACCTCGACCCAGCTGGCCGCGGACATGCGGCAGGGTTCGCGCACCGCCTTGTCCAGGAGCGCCGCAGCCCCGGGCTCATCGTTGAGGATCGCCATCAGCGCCGACGAGTCGATGATCATGCGGGCAGCCCCGTGTCGTCGTAGAGGTCCTCCACCGTCCGGATCTCGCTACGCGGGTTGCCGGGATCGTTGACGTAATCCACGACGATCCGACGTACTCGCTCGATGCGTTCGGCGGCCTCGACCTCGTGCCGGTCGATGCCGTGGGATTCGAGCAGGCGCACGAGTGCCTCTTCGATCGCGCCGGTCTGGGTCTTGCCCGTCACGCGCGCGGCTTCTTGTGCGAGCTGATACACTCGCGGGTTCTTGATGTTCAGCCCCATGGGATATTTCTACCCCACGAATCGGGTACCTGTCTACCCCGACTCGGCGGGCGTCGCGGAGGGGCGCAACCCGGCAACGTAGACCTCCACCAGCCAATCGCGCATCCCCGGCGCGATCGCGTCGAGCACCGAGGGAAGCGGCCGCGTGATCGCACCGAGCCCGGCCAGCACCGCGATGCTGCTCGCGTCGGCGCGGACCAGGCCTGCCTCCTTCGCGAGGTCGACCAGGGTGCCGGCGGCGTCGATGACCTGCTCGCGCGCGGCCAGAATCTCGGCCGGCAGGTCGGCCAGGTCTCGCCCGCCGAGCAGTTGCGGCACGAGCGTGCCGAGTTCGAGGGCGACGATGTCATCGATCACTGTGGGCCACGTCGCCTGCGGCTCGCGCTGCATCCCGGGCAAGTGACGTGCGCAGACCTCCGCCATCTGTTCGAGCACGCGCTCGATCAGCCCGAGCATCAGGTCCTCCGGCGTGGGGAAGTGTCGATACAGGGTCGCGACGCCCACGCCTGCCTCGGCGGCGATCTGGCTGAACGGCACGGCCGGGCCCTGTGCCGCGAAGAGCGTGCGCGCCGCCTTCAGCAGCGCCTCGCGGTTCGCCTGCGCGTCGGCTCGCATCGGATCCCTTTCGCCGGAATGACTTGCGCCCATCATAACCGGAGTATTACCCTCCATTTGTAACCGGAAGAAAACTCTCCACTTGGATGGACGCCATGACCTCCACGAACACCCCCGAAACCACTCGCACCGACTCGCCCGCCAAGCTCGCCGGCCTCGTCATCGGTCTGCTCGCGGTTGTCTGCCTGATGCTGCTCGCCTTCGCCACGCCGTCGCTTCAATCGGGCGCGAAGGACCTGCCTCTCGCGGTCAGCGGGCCGGTCGCGGCGACCCAACAGCTCACCGCGACGATCGAGGCGAAGTCTCCTGGCACCTTCTCCGTCACGACCTACACCACCGCGGAGGACGGTGCGGCCGCCATCACCCACCGCGACGCCATTGGGGGTATCGCGGTCGGGGCCGACGGCGTGACCATCCAGACGGCCGCCGGTGCCGGATCGCCGTACACACAGTTGCTCAAGGGCGTCGGCACGCAGTTGCTGCAGGGCGGCCAGAAGGTGACGTTCCAAGAGCTTGCCCCCACCACCGCCGACGATCCCTCGGGGCTGGCGATCGGTGTGCTCGGTCTGCCGCTCGTCTTCGGCGGATTGGCCGCCTCGGCCGCGCTGGTCGTGGCGTACAAGGGCGCGGCACGCAACCGGTTCGTCGCCGCCTTTGCCCTGGCCATCCTCGCCGGACTCGCCACCACCGCGATCCTGCAATTCGGCTTCGGCGCCTTTGACGGCAACTACTGGCTGACCTCCGCAGCCGTCGCCACCGGGATCCTCGCGATCTCGTTTCCGGCACTCGGTCTCGAGCAGCGCCTCGGCTACGCCGGCCTCGGGATCATGGGTGTGTTGCTGATCTTCCTGTCGAATCCGCTCTCCGGCCTGGCGACGGGACCGCAGTGGCTGCCGGGGTGGGCGGCGTTCGGGCAGTTGCTGCCGATCGGCGCGGCCGGGTCGGCGATTCGCTCGGCCGTGTACTTCGACGGTGCCGGAGCGACGTTGGGCTGGGTTGTCCTCGCCTGCTGGGCACTCGCCGGGCTCGCCGTCGGACTCATCCCCTCCCGTCGCGCGAAGTCAGCCTGACATCCTCCGCCCGCCGAGTGATGGATCCGCGTGCCCTATCCCCCCGGATAGCCCACGCGGATCCATCACTCGGCGGGGGTGGGGGACGCGGGGGCGAGAAGCCGCTCGGTCAGGGCCGACGACCGCTCGATCGGCGTCTCCACCGCCGCGGCCACGGCCTCGCGACTCCCGATGATCGTTAACCGCGCCCGCGCCCGCGTCGTCGCCGTGTACAGCAACTCCCGCGTGAGCAGCCGCGACCCCAGCGCCGGCACGATCACGGTCACGTCATCGGCCTCGCTGCCCTGCGCCTTGTGCACCGTCATCGCGTGCATCGTCTCAACATGCGCCAACCGCCCCGGCGCGAACAACTTCACGCCCCGCCCGGTCTGCACCGCCGCCACCGGACGCCCATCGACCCCGCGCACGATCACGCCGGTGTCCCCATTGGCCACGCCGAGCCCATGATCGTTGCGGGTGATGATGATCGGCCGCCCCAGGTACAGCGGCTGATACGCCACCTCGGGCGCCTCATCGGCCAGCGCCTGCTCGATCAGCCGATTCCAGCGACGCACGCCATGCGGCCCGGTCCGCCGACCGCACAGCAACCGCGCCTGTCCGAGCCGCGTCAACGCGCCCTCGGCGTCACCGGCGATCGCCGCGGAGCGCAGCGCCCGCGCCTGCTCGAACACGCCCGCCACCTCGCCCAGCGCGGGCGCGTCGGTGTCGACGAAGCTGATCTCCGAAGAGCCGGAGTCCAGAACGGCCAGCGCGGCCGCCCCGTCACCGGCCCGCACGGCCTGGGCCAGCGACTGGATGGCCGGCACCGATCGCAGATTCTCGGTCAGCTCGACAACATCGCCGCGCGGCCCGAGCCCGCGCACAAGGTCGGCAAGCACGGTCCCGGCCTCGACGGACGCGAGCTGATCGGGATCGCCGACGAGCAGCAACCGCGTCGCCGGAGACAGTGCCTCGACGAGCCGCGCCATGAGCCCCAGCCCGACCATCGACGCCTCATCGACGATGACGATGTCGTGCGGCAGCGGGTTGCGCGCGTGATGCCGAAAACGCGTGCTCGACTGCGGCAGCGACCCCAGCAACCGGTGGATCGTCGTCGCCGGATCGAATGCCCCGTCCCCCAACTGCGCTGCCAGCGACTCGTTCATCCGCGCGGCGGCCTTGCCCGTGGGCGCCGCCAACGCCACGCGCGGCTCGCGACCGTCGGCGAATCGCAACGACCGGAGCACGGTGGCGATCGTCCTCGTCTTGCCGGTCCCCGGCCCGCCGGTCAGGA
>NZ_BCRE01000166.1 GCF_001552435.1 Kribbia dieselivorans NBRC 106261 | reverse complement strand
CCGCCGCAGGCCCCGCCTGCTCAGCCGGGTCAGCCGGGTCAGGGGTACCCACCGCCGGCCCAGCCCGGCCAGCAGCCGGGTCAGGGCTACCCGCCGCCGCCGGCCCCGCCGCAGCAGTAGGTCGTCACGGCAACCCCCTCGTCACCGCGGTTCCGACCCCGATCGGGGCGTATCCCCACCGCTAGCCACTGGGCTAGACGGCCGGATACGCCCCGATCGGCGTATCCGCGGGCGGTGCCTCGGCTGGGCGGGGCGCCAGATGCACTCCCTTGATGAGCAGCCAGATTCCCAGCCCGATCTCCCAGGCGGCGATGGGCAACGCGGCCGCGCCGGCCAGGAGTGACACCTGGGGCATTGCGCCCATGAGCGTCGCCAACGCCGAGATCAACAGCAGCGGAGCGCCGATGAGTCCGATGATCGGCAGCACCCGAGGCACGGCCCGCAACCGGAGCAGCGCCGGCGCCAGCAGTAGGGCGTTGACCGCCGGAACCAGGCCCGGGCCGATGAGGAACGCCCAGTCGTGGATCGCGACCAACGTGGGAGCGGCGGCACTGCCGACCGGCACCTCGATCAGACTCAACATCGCGATGACACCGGTCATGACCAGACCGGCTTCGAGCGTGCGCGCGGCGACGAAGCCGATGGCCGGTGCCTGGCCGGCCCGCGCCACGATCGGGTAGAGGGCGACGGCCGTCCCGATGCACGCCAGGGCGAGCACGACCTCCAGGAGGGCCGCCCAACGCAGGTCGGTGATCGCGCCCGCCGTCGCCAGGCTGGTGGGGTCGCCGAGCACCGGGTCCTTGAGCGCCAGGGCTGGGATCGACGTGATGACGGTGACGAGATAGAGCCCACCGGCGAGGCGGGCGTGGGTCTGAGGTCGGTCCATCGGGTGTCCCATCGTCAGGGCGGAGCGGCGCGGTGTACGCCGTACACTTCGACCGTAGGTGTACGGTGTACACCATGTCAACCCCGACGGAGCGCACCCCGCTGAGCCGCGACCGCGCACGGACGGAGGCGGTTGCGCTCGCCGACGCCGAGGGGATCGACGCCGTGAGCATGCGCAACCTCGCGGCCCGCCTCGGCGTCGTGCCCATGGCGCTGTACAAGCACGTCGCCAACAAGGACGACCTGCTCTCCGGCATGGTCGACACACTCATTGAGCAGTACGACGATCCGGCCCCGCACGACGATCCGGCCCCGCACGACGATCTGGCCCCGCACGCTGCGGGTGCCGACGGCGCTCCGGATCAGGACACCGTGGACTGGCGCACCGGGGTGCGGCGCCGCATTCTGTCGGCCCGCCGGGTTCTGCTCGAGCACCCGTGGGCGCGACCGGTCATCGAGACCCGCACCTCGCGTACTCCGGCCGTGTTGGCCTACCAGAACGCGTTGGCCGGCCAGTTCATCGCCGGCGGATTCTCGCCGGACCTGACCCACCACGCCATGCACGCGTTGGGGCACCGGATCTGGGGTTTCAGCCCGGAGGCGTTCGAGGAACCCGGGGTGTCCCAGGTGCCCCAGGGCGAGGAGGCCCGTGCCGCGATGGTCGCGCACTTCACCGCGACCTACCCCCACATCCTCGCCATCGCCGAGGCCTCCGGCGGGGCGTGCGACGCGGACTTCGAGTTCGCGTTCACCCTCGACCTGCTACTCGACGCGTTCGAGCGGTTGCGCGTGGCCGGCTGGGAGTCCCCGCGCGACACGTGATCGCGTCGTATGCGGATGTATCGGGTTTCGGCTAGAGGCCTCGATACCGTGTCATCGTGGATCCGATCGCGAACCCGTACGCGCCCGGCGCCGGGCAGCGTCCACCCGAGCTGTCCGGCCGGGACGAGCAGTTGCGCATGTTCGACGTCGTGCTCGAACGCGTCTCCCGTGGGCGACCGGAGCGCAGTCTGGTGTTGACCGGATTGCGTGGCGTCGGCAAGACGGTGCTGCTCAACACCCTGCGCAGCCAGGCCGTGCGCGCCCGGTGGGGCACTGGCAAGTTCGAGGCGCGTCCCGACCAGACGCTGCGCCGGCCGTTGGCGAGTGCGCTCCACACGGCGATCCGTGAGTTGGGGCACCCGCAGTCCGACGACGTCAATCACGTGCTCGGCGTGGTCAAGGCGTTCGCGCAGCGCGATACGGCCGCCGGGTCCAAGATGCGTGACCGGTGGAACCCGGGGATCGACGCTCCGGCCGCGGTCGGGCGCGCCGACTCCGGTGACATCGAGATCGATCTCGTCGAGCTGCTCTCCGACGTGGGTGGGTTGGCCGCCGACCTCGGGACGGGCGTGGGGATCTTCATCGACGAGATGCAGGACCTGCTGCCCGAGGATGTCTCGGCGATCTGCGCGGCGTGCCACGAGATCAGCCAGTCGGGGCTGCCGGTCATCGTCGTCGGCGCCGGGCTGCCGCATCTGCCCGCGGTGTTGAGTGCGAGCAAGTCGTATTCGGAGCGGCTGTTCCGCTATCAGCGCATCGATCGGCTCACGCGTGAGGCGGCCGATGCGGCGCTGACGATCCCGGCCGGCGATGAGGGAGCGGAGTTCACCGCCGAGGCGCTGGAGGCGATGTACACCGCGACGGGCGGGTACCCGTACTTCATCCAGGCGTACGGCAAGGTCGTGTGGGATCTGGCACCGCAGACGCCGATCTCGGAGGCGGACGTCAAGGTCGCTGCGCCGGAGGCGGATTCGGAGTTGGCGGTCGGGTTCTTCGGCAGTCGATACGAGCGGGCCACGCCGGGGGAGCGGGAGTATCTGCGGGCGATGTCGGACGTGGCCGTGGCGATCGCCGAGTCGGAGGACGAGGCGCTCGACGACATCGAGTCGGTGCCGACGTCGGATGTCGCCAAGGTGCTGGGGCGCAAGCCGCAGTCGTTGTCCCCGGCGCGGGATGCGTTGCTGAAGAAGGGCCTGATCTACTCGGGGGAACGCGGTCGGATCGCGTTCACCGTGCCGCATTTCGGGCGCTATTTGCGCGACTACCAGTAGCGCCAGATGGCCCATCTGGCCAGATGTGGGACAATGTGATCATCTTCGCCCGAGGCCTGATACTCGCCACCGTCAACCACTACATTCAGCGCCGTGGATGCTCCCCGATTCTGAATGATGAGGTCCCAGAACCCCACGCCTTGGAACGAAGACTCCGGCGATGGTTGCCCATGCAACGACCACCTCCGCATTCTGGCTTGAGATCCAATACGACATGAGGATGACAATAGGGCCAGCCTCGGACAGTCCTCGGTCGCTGCCTCACCGCGCCAGTCAGTGCGTGCGCTCACTGTTGATCGGCGTCCAAAGACGGTCGATAGGCATGACGTGGAGCCGATCGTCGTAGGTGTAGGAGCGCTTCCCTGTCGTGAGACAGATACCGCCGGCGAACCGAGCACCCAGAGCGTCGCGGAGTAGAGTCAGGCCGCGAAAGTCCGAGCCGGAGGCCCGTTCGTTGGCTTTGACCTCGAAGGCGAGGATCGAGCCATCGTCGTACTCGATGACCAGGTCGACCTCCGTGCCGTCGCTGGTGCGCCAATGACCCAGGGCGACAGGCTCGTCGAGCCAAGAGACCTGCTTACGGATCTCCCCGACAACGAATGTCTCAAGGAGGTGCCCGAAGTCGGCCAACGCGGTCGGGTCGAAGGCAGCCAACTTGTCTGGGGTGAGCCGGAGCAGCCGGGCAGCCAGTCCGGAGTCGACGATGTGGACCTTGGGCTTGGCGCTGACCCTTGAGCGCAGCCTGGTGCCCCACGCCGGCAGTCGCACCACGAGGAACAGGTCCTCCATGAGTCGGAGGTGGCTCTCGACCGTGGCCCGGTTGACCCCGATCTTCTCCGCTGCTCCGGAGACGTTGAGCAATTGCCCGGTTTGCGCGGCGATCAGTCCCAATAAATCGGTCATCGCCTGCCGTTCCCTGATCCGGCTGAGTTCCAAGGCGTCCCGTTCGACCGAAGCTCGAACGAAATCGTCGAACCACCGTGCACGGGCTGGCCCTGAGCGTCGCACGGCCAGTGGCAGGCCGCCTGCGCAGACACGGTCCACGTAGTCTGCGCGCGTGGTCGTGGACGATGGCACCTCACTGACCACGCCTTCAGGATCCAGACGCAGTGACTCGATCAGGTTCTCCCGGACACCAGCGATCTCACCCTGGGACAGTGGCCAGATGGTGAGAGCGTGCAGCCTCCCAGTGAGCGACTGAGCCGTCGCGGGTAGGGCATCCTGCCGAGTCGAACCAGTGATCACGGCGGTGCCAGGTAGGCTGCCCTCCCGGTTCAGCCGAGCCTTGATCGCGTCCAAGATCTCGGGGACCCGCTGATACTCATCAACGCACAGTGGCGTCGGGCCGCCCACGGTCGCTGCCAAGTTCCCCGCGACTGCTTCGCGCACCTCAACGTCATCGAGGTCGACGACTGATCCACCCGTATCGGCGGCGAACCCGCGCAGCACGGTCGACTTACCCACCGAACGAGGCCCGTGGAGGGCGATCACAGGCTCCACTGTGGTCAGATCCGCGAGTAGTTCACTGACCCTGCGCGGCACGAGCGAGTCGAGAGTCACGCTCTCAACCTAGCAGATGGCCCGCATGAACTATACAAACGTGAGGCCCTGAACTAAGCAAACGTGAGCGCTTGAACCAAGCAAACGTGAGGTCCTGAACTATACAAACGTGAGCGGTCGTCGTCGGCGTCGGTGGGCAGACCGGCGCATCAGCCGAGGTGCGTGACCAGCTCCTTGAGCACCTCGTCCTGACGCTCGAGGTGCGGCGAATGGCCCGTGCCGTCGAAGACCACCTCGCGGTACGCGCCTCCGGCTGTGGAGTAGCGGTCAAGCACCGCGCGGGTCTGCGCGATCATCGGCTGCGGCGGGATGACGTCGGCGCCGGGGTACCCGGGGATGAGGCCGGCCTGCCCCAGGACCGCCAGGTCGAGGCCCGCGGCGTCGGCGACGATGAGGTCGTTCGCGCCACGGATCCACAGCACGGGCGGGAGCTCAGCGGCGTCGGGTAGGTCGTCCCAGCGGCAGTAGGTCGGGGCCATCGAGTTCAGGACGCCGCGGGTCCCCGGCGCGAAGCCCGGCCAGTTCGGCGAGGCCGTCGAGTCGCCGGGGTAGAAGTCCGCGCCGGTGCGGGTCGTGAGCATCGACGCGACCCAGAGGTCCTCGTCGGGCCACGGGGTCTCGCGCGGCGCGACGTACAGACCCCGGAGCGTCGCTCGCGGCGAGACCGCCTCCGGTTGGCCATCGGTGAGCACCCCGTCGGGGTCCTTGGCCGCGAGCAGTTCGATGAGGCGCGGGTTGCCGCCACCGCCCCCGGTGCCGGCGGCGTCGGCGAAGACGAGTTCGCCGTCCAGGCCTTTGGTGCACCCGTAGCCGAAGGGCGAGATGGGTGCCTGCAGCGTGAGTGAAGAAACGCGACCCGGAGCGTCGATCGCGAGGCGGGCGATCACGCCTCCGCCCATCGACCACCCCATGGCGTCGGCGCGGTCGATCCCCAGCGCGTCGAGCAGCGCAACGAGGTCATCGACGTGGTCACCCAGCCCGCGCGTGGCGTCGATGGGCTCAGCCTGGGTCTCGCCGTACCCGCGCAGATCGGGCGCGATCGGGCGGATGTCGTCGGGCAGCGCCAGCATGAGCCGCTGGTAGAACAGCGAGGACGAGATGTTGCCGTGGACGAGCAGCAGCGGGCGACCGGTGGTCTGCCCGGCGCGGGTCAGCACCCGCATGCGGAGTCGGTGGGTGTCGATGTCGGAGGCCTGAATACCCTCGAGCAGGTGGTCAGCGGTGACCGCAGGAAGATCCATGCGGCGCAGCCTAATGGCCGGAGCGCGGTGCGTCCGGTGGATCATGAAGCATGATCACCGTTGACGACCTTCCGTCCCTGCGTGCCCACGATGGTGGGCCGGTGTGCGTGCTGGCGGAGTCGGCCGACGGCGACCTGGCCGCCGAGGCTGCTCGTGAGCTGGGGCTTGAGGTGATCGATCGCGGCCGGCCCACGCGTCACCCGCGGATCGCCGTGACCGGCCAGCACCTCGATGCGGTCCTGTTCACGTGGGCTCAGGACCGACGGCTGACCCCGATTCGCCTCGTCGCCGGATCGGCCGGCCTGCTGGTCGTCGCCGAGCGGTCGGTCCTGGAGTGGCTCGGACGGCAGGTGCGTGACGATGAGGGGGATGTCTCGTCGGCATTCGTCGCGGCGCTCCTGTGTGTCGCCCACCACGGCGAGGACACCCTGGCTGAACTCGTCGACGCGACCCAGGACCTTGAGGGGCGGGCCGGGGGTTATACCTCGGCCCCGGAACGGCGGGAGATGTCGCGGTTGCGCATTCACCTCTTCGAGGTGTCCGAGTTGGCCACCGCCCAGCGGCGCCTGCTGTCCTCCGACGAGGAGTTGGCCGAGCACCTGGGCCCGCAGTACCGCCGAATGCTGCGCCGGGCCGAGGGCGCGTTCGAGCAGAATCGATCGATGGCGGCGGGGCTGTACGCCATGCTCGGCGACCTGATGAACCAGCAGGCGACCGTGGTCTCGGAGCGGCTCACCCTGGTCGCCACGGTGTTCATGCCGCTGACCTTGGCCACCGGCTTCTTCGGGATGAACTTCGGCTGGATGACCGAGCGGATCGGCGCGCTGCCCACGTTCATCACGCTGGGTGTGATGCTGCCGGTCGTGCTGTCGGTGCTCACCCTGGCGCTCGTGCGGCGACTGACGCTTTCGGTCTGATCCCGTCTCCCCACGCTTCTCCGTTCGTCTCGCCCAAGATGGGAGCCAACGTACCGGTCGTGACCAAGGACGCAACGGCGCCGGAGGACTCGATCATGACGATCAGTTCAGCGCGACAGAGTTCAGCGCAAGAGCCCGACGAGGATGATCGTGACCGCCACGATGTCGGTGATTCCCACTCCGATGAGCATCGTCGACACGATGCGTTCGTGCCCGGGCGAGCCCACGCGGCCGCCGGAGGCGATGGGCGTGCGCTGCCCGGTGCCCCAGATGCCCGCGAGCAGGGTGGCGCCCCAGTTGGCCCACGTGCCGTAGAGCAGGGTCCAGAAGGTGATCTGACGCCAGAGGTCTCCGAGGTCGAGACGGGTCCAGATCAACCCGACGAGCATGAGGAACATCCCGTTCATCGTGCCCTCGAGGTGGCTGGTCAACCCCAACCTCGAGAGTGCCAATTTGGGGATCACCACACCGGTGATCAGACCCGCGAGAAAGAGCGCCACACCAAGCGCGATCAGCGCTTCATCAAGGCTCATTTCGCCAGTGTGGCACCGGGATCGCGCCGCTGTTTGGGTTTCGGTGACGCGCGACGATCCGGGCCCAGCACGGCGATCCGATATGATGACCGGGCCTGAAAGATTGTGGCTGGTGTGGTTATTCCAGCCCTCGCTCGTTCGAGATGCAGTCGCACGTTCCGTGCGAACCCGAGGCGCCCTATCCCTCAACACTGGGGACGGCGGCGCCGCGTGAGTCTCGCTGTGCCGTCCGCCCGGACAAGGAACGAACGATGGACAAGAAGAGCATCCTCCTCACTCAGGTCATCATGACCCTCATCATGGCGGCGACGATGTCGGGCGTCATGGGTCTGATCTTCACCGGCCCGTCGATGGCGTGGCTGGCCGCGTGGCCCCGGCAGTTCGCCATCGCGTGGCCCATTGCCTTCTGCGTGACGATGCTGGCTTGGCCGGCCTCGATGGCGTTGGCCGGGGCCATCCTGCGGTCTCGCCCGGCGATGGAGGTCGCCGAGATCGCCGAAGAGGTGTGATCGGTGCGGGCTGGCGTCAGAGGTGGCTCAGCACCTGCGGCGCCAGCACGGCCATCCCGGCCACGAGGCAGGTGAGCGTGACGAGGAAGAACGTCAGGCTCCACATCGTGGCCGGCAGGCCCGTGAGTCGACTCAGTTGGGCCGCGTCGGAGGTGCGTGACGGGCGGCGCAGGAGCTCGATGGCCGGGCGCGGCGCGGCGAGCAACAGCAGCCACGTCAGCAGGTACGCCACCCAGGACTGGGCCAACGGCTCGAGGTACCACGTGGCCGCGCCGATGAGGCCGCCGACGACGATCATGACGAGCAGACCGTAGAGATTGCGGATGTACAGCAGCATGACGACGAGGGCGGCAGCGAAGGCCCAGAGCAGCGCAACCGCGTGCCCGGAGGCGAGCACGAGCGCCGCAGCCAGGCCGAGCACACCCGGAGCGACGTACCCGGCGGCGAGGGTGGCGACCATACCGGGTCCGGTGGGACGGCCGCGTGAGACGGTCAGGCCAGAGGTGTCCGAATGCAGGCGGATCCCCGTCAGCGAGCGGCCGGTGGCCGACGCGACGACGGCGTGGCCGGCCTCGTGCACGATCGTGACGAGCATCCGCACCGCCGGCCACGCAAAGACGACGAGCAGCAGTGCGCCCAGACCGAGCAGCACGACGACCGACGGATCCGGGACGGGCTGGCGAGTCGATACGCGCGTCCAGAGATCGTCCACGGAGGCGAGCGTAGGGGGCCGGTCTGAGGGTCAGGTGTGAACACGGATCACCGTTCGGCCGGGTCGATGAGCGCCGCGAGCCCGTCGAGGGTGCGGGCCAGTCCGAACTCCCAGGCGTGTTCGGCGCTCCACGCACTGTTCTGCGCATCACCGGCGGCAGCGCCGATCCGCACCGCTCGCGGGTAGTGCGTCGGGTCGAGTGCTTCGGCGAGGAGTGGCTGGTTGGCCGACCACCAATCGGCGTCGCTCATCGCCGAATCGGTCGTGACCCGGGCCGCGTCGTGGCGTGAGCGGCAGACGGATTGCACGAACATGAGCAGATACGACAGTGCGGCGTCGATCTCGACGTCGGTGAGTCCGGTGTCGTCGAACGCGGCCAGTTCGTGCTCGTACTTCGCCATGACGCCCGGGCCCAGTGGCGGGCGGTTCAGCGCCGCGACCTCGGTCAGCCACGGGTGAGCGGCGAGCAGGTCCCGGTTGGACTGCGCCACCGAGGTGAGGCGCGCGCGCCACGGCTCGTCGTGCCAGGCCGGCCGGGGCATGCGCAGGTAGCAGGTGTCGACCATGAGGTCGAGCAGTTCGGGTTTGCCGGGCACGTACGTGTAGAGCGACATGGCCGAGACACCCACCCGTTCGGCGACCGCGCGCATCGTCACGGCCGTCAAACCGCGGTCGTCGGCCATGTCGAGGGCAGCCTCGACGATCTGCGTGACGGTGACGGACCTGGCCGGGCCCTTGCGGGGCGCCGCCGTGTCGCCGCTGCCCCACAACAACGACAAGGTGCGACTCGGCGCTCCGGTGCCCGTGCTCTTCTCCGTCACGGGGAACAATTCTGCCACGGTCACGTTGTACGACGTACGCTGTACAACGTATGGCGTAGATCGACACCCCCCATCACCAAGGAGAAGCCCATGCGGATCACCAGCAGCGCCGTGTCGCTCAACGTTCCCGACGTCGAGGCCTCGGCCGCCTGGGTGCAGCGACACCTCGGGTTCACCGAGGGCATGGCCGCGGACGGATTCAGCTCGCTCGCCCACCCCGAGGCCGGGTTCAACCTGATCTTCCTGCGCATCGGGCTGGAGAGTTTCCGGCCGACGTCGGCCGCTGGGCGGGTCGACGGGCTCCTCGTCGTGTTCACCGTGGACGACATCGACGCCGACTACGCCCGGTTGCGCGGCGACGGAGTCGAGATCGTCACCCCGATCGAGACCGAACCGTGGGGCGAGCGGTACTTCCAGATGGCCGACCCCAACGGCGTCATCTACCAGTTCGTCCAGTGGGTCGAACCGACGGACCCGCAGTACGCACCGTGAGGAGCGCGGTTGTGCCCGTGATCCTGCGCGATACCGGGCCGTACGCCGCTCCGCCTCGCTAGGTTGGTGCAGCAGCGGCATCGCTGGGTGCCGTCACCGCCGAGCAAGGAGGCAGGCATGAGCAACCACGTCTACAACGTGTCCGAGATCGTCGGGACCTCGCCGGACAGCATCGAGGCCGCCGTGTCCAACGCGGTCGCAGAGGCCGGCAAGACGCTGCGCAACCTGGACTGGTTCGAGGTCACGCAGGTCCGCGGGCACATTCAGGATGGGCGGATCGCGGACTGGCAGGTCGGGATCAAGCTCGGATTCCGACACGAGGGCTGACCGGCTGTCCGACAAGAGTGACATCGACACCGACGAAGGGACGAACATGAGTGGAGCGGCCGTTGAGGGCCGGGTGGCCATGGTCACCGGAGCCGCGAGTGGCATCGGGCGGGCGTGTGCCGCGCGACTGGCCGCGGACGGAGCCAAGGTCATCGCCGTGGACTGGTCGGCCGACGGGCTGGCTGCGCTCGCGGCCGACGTGCCTGGCCTCGACACGCGCGCGGTCGACCTGACCGACGTCGACGCGATTGCGGCGCTGCCGACGGACGTCGACATCCTCGTGAACAATGCCGGAGTGCAGCACGTGTCGCCGGTCGAGGAGTTCCCGATCGAGCAGTTCGAGCGGATCCACCGGTTGATGCTGCTGGCTCCGTTCGTGTTGATCCGGCAGTCGCTGCCGCACATGTACGAGCAGGGCTGGGGACGGATCGTCAACGTCTCCAGCGTGCACGGGCTGCGGGCCAGTGCGTTCAAGTCGGCCTATGTCAGTGCCAAGCACGGGCTTGAGGGTCTGTCGAAGACCGTGGCACTCGAGGGTGCGGACAAGGGTGTGACGAGCAACTGCGTCAACCCGGCCTACGTGCGAACTCCGTTGGTGGAGAAGCAGATCGCCGATCAGGCGCGGGTGCATGGGCTGAGCGAGGACGAGGTCGTCGAAAAGGTCATGCTCACCCCCGTGGCGGTCAAGCGGCTCATCGAGCCGGCTGAGGTCGGCGACTTGGTGGCGTTCCTGTGCGGACCGTCGTCGGCGTCGATCACCGGCAGCTCGTTCACCATGGACGGTGGCTGGACGGCGCACTGACCCAGTGGTGACGACGGATCGGGGTGCGGCGGGCGCGATGCCGGCCGCACCCCGATCCGTGTATTGCGTCTGGTGGTGTCGCAGAGGTCTTTTTGCGTTGGCGCGTGACGTCAGCGGTCGGACCAGGTGGGCTGACGCTTGTCGAGGAACGCGCAGATCCCCTCCTGCGCGTCCGCGGCCATGGCGTTCATCGTCATGACGTTCTTCGCGTAGTCATATGCGGAGTGTCGATCGAGCTCGACCTGGGCGTAGAACGCCTCCTTGCCGATGCCGGTGACCACGGAGCTGGCCTGCGCGATCTGCTCGGCGAGTTCGCGGGCGCGGGCGGCGAGCTGGTCGGCCGGGACGACCTCGTTGACCAGCCCCCAGTCGGCGGCGGTGCGGGCGTCGATCGGCACTCCGGTCAGGAGCAGTTGCATGGCCCGCTTCTGGCCGATGACGCGGCTGATGGCGACCATCGGAGTCGAACAGAAGAGGCCGATCTTGACGCCGGGGGTGCCGAAGCGCGAGCCCTCCTCCGCGACGACGAGGTCGCACGTGGCGGCCAGTTGACACCCGGCGGCGGTGGCGATGCCCTGCACCTGGGCAATGACCGGCTGCGGGATGGCCTGGATCGTCTCCATGAGCACGGTGCACCGGTCGAAGATCTCGCGGTACTCCTCGACGCTGCGGCCGGTCATCTCGGAGAGGTCGTGGCCGGCGCTGAAGGCGGGACCGCTGCTGGCGAGGACGATGACGGCGACATCCTTGCGCTCGCCGAGCCCGCGGAACACCTCGGTCAGCTCGATCATCAGCGCGAGCGAGAGGGGGTTGCGCTTCTCCGGGCGATTGAGGGTGACGGTCGCGATGCGTGCGTCGGTGTCGATCTCGGTCAGCACGAACTGCTGGTCAACGTCGGTGGCAGTCACGGAGGGTCCCTTCGTCGGCGGTGACTAATCGGTGTGGGCTCACCATACGCAGGGGCCACCGACATCGATCGGGGCGAGCCGCTCGATGCCGTCGAGCGGTTGTTTGAGGCCGGAGAGCGGTCAGGTCCCGTCCTGGTGATCGCGAGTGGGCGTGTTTGTTCGCTCTTGGCATAAAACTATGGACTTTGTCGGTGGGTGCTCGTACAGTTGTTCGT
>NZ_BCRE01000165.1 GCF_001552435.1 Kribbia dieselivorans NBRC 106261 | reverse complement strand
CAGGCGCCGCAGCAACCTCGGCCGGCGCAGCCATCGCGGGCGCCGCAGCGGCACCGACGAGACCACCGGTCACGGCCAGCAGCGCCGAGGTGCGCGCCACCGGGGCGGCCGACTCGACGACGACGGTCGAGATCTCGGCCAGCGGGTTGTACCGGCCAGCGGCACGGTGCCGGCCCATGTGGTTCTGGGTCACGATTAGCCTCCACGCCTGCGGGGTGAGCTGTCGGGTTCGGGCAAGGCCTGCCCGGTTCCAACGTGTGAGCGTCTCTTCTCACATGGTGGAACTTCACCCCGAGGGTCAGCACGCGTGGTGCCGGCCCGGAGTTGGTTCCCCCGCTCCTGCCAATGGGTTGTCTCAAGCCTTGGCGGGAGCAGGATTTGGCGATCCGCCGCGGCAGTCATCGTGTGGGGGTTTGATGACCGAGGAACAACGTACACACCCCGGCGCGAAATGTCACATGGAGGTCACGGCGTGGTGGAGGAACAACAACGGGGATCGTCAGAGCCGTCCCACGAAGACGTGCTCGGCCAGTTCCTCGGGCAGGTCGCGGCTCGCGCCATCACTCTCGAGCGGCCTGACGGCCCAGCCGCCCCCCGTGGGGTCCACCCGAAGCCGACGCCCGGGTTGCACACCGAGCTCGCGCAGCATCGCCAACGACGTCGGGTCGACCTGCACCGGCTCGGACAGCCGGCGGACCACGACATCGGCGGGTTCGGCCAGATCCGTGATCACGAGCAGTCCGGAGCGGAAGTCCTCGCTGCCCGATTCGTCGAGACCCAGCGCCCCCAACCCCGGAATCGGGTTGCCGTACGGCGATTCCCGCTGGCCCTCCAGCAACGTGACGATGCGTCGCTCGACCTCGTCGCTCATGACGTGCTCCCAGCGGCAGGCCTCGTCGTGCACGAGCTCCCAGTCCAGCCCGATGACGTCGCTGAGGAGACGTTCGGCCAACCGGTGCTTGCGCATGACCCGCGTGGCCAGTTCGCGGCCGGTGTCCGTCATCTCGAGGTGGCGGTCACGGGTCACGACGATGAGACCGTCGCGTTCCATCCGGGCGATCGTCTGCGACACCGTCGGGCCGGAGTGACCCAGCCGCTCCGCGATCCGCGCCCGCATGGGCACGACACCCTCCTCCTCCAGTTCGAACACCGTGCGGAGGTACATCTCGGTGGTGTCGATCAGCTCGCCGCTCACAGCCCGATCGTACCTAGGACCCGGCGGATCTCCGCGTGCCGACCGAGGGCAGGGCATCGAGGTAGGCCGGCCACGACCCGGCCGGAGTCTCGACCGACGTCGCGGCGAGCACGGCGCGGGCCACCGAGCGCGTGACGACGTCGGCGGCGACCTCGAGCAGACGGTGCATCTCCGGCGGCTCCGGGGCGGGCCGAGAACCCGTCGCCAGGCCGAAGAGGGTGTCGCCGTCGAACATCGTGTGGACCGGCCGCAGCGCCCGGGCCAGCCCGTCGTGGCCGATCCCGGCGAGCTTGGCGCACTGCGCCTTGGTCAGCGTCGCGTCGGTGGCGACGATGCCAATGGTCGTCGCGCTGGCCGGCCGCAACTCGTCGCCGGTCGCGGCCCGCGGCGCGGCGGCCAGTTCGGCCGCGCTCGGCACGCCCAGACGGCCCTGCGCCACCAGGTCGACCACATCGCAGTCGTGCAGGAAGGGGGCCGCGTGCAACGCCCCGGTATCGGGGTGAATCGCCGACCCGAGGGCGTTGCAGACGACGAGCGCGGCGACGGTCGAGCCGTCCTCGG